>NZ_JAVCWL010000015.1:0-175531 GCF_030846505.1 Massilia pseudoviolaceinigra
TGGGGGTTGCAAACCGCGCGCTGTTGGCGGGTTTGCAAGATGTGGCGTTAGGACAGGCCGGCTTCGGCGCGCAGCAACGCGACCTTGTCGGTGCGCTCCCACGTGAATTCCGGCTCTTCACGCCCGAAGTGGCCGTACGCCGCACTCTTCTGATAGATCGGACGCAGCAAATCAAGCATCTGGACGATGCCTTTCGGACGCAGGTCGAAGTGTTCCATCACCAAGGCGGCGATTTTTTCGTCGGGAATCACGCCCGTGCCTTCGGTATACACAGTAATGTTGATCGGCTTGGCCACGCCAATGGCGTAGCTCACCTGCACCTGGCACTGGCGCGCCAGTCCGGCCGCGACCACGTTCTTGGCCACGTAGCGCGCCGCGTAGGCCGCGGAACGGTCGACTTTGGACGGATCCTTGCCCGAAAACGCACCGCCGCCGTGGGGAGCCGCGCCGCCGTAGGTGTCGACGATGATCTTGCGCCCTGTCAGGCCGCAATCGCCCTGCGGGCCGCCAATGACGAAGCGCCCGGTCGGGTTGACCAGGTAGCGCGTGCCGTGCAGCCACTCGGCCGGCAGTACTTTCTTGATGATTTCTTCAATCACCGCTTCTTCGATCTGGGCGTGCGTCACTTCCGGCGCGTGCTGGGTCGAGAGCACCACGGTGTCCACACCAACCGGACGGCCATCGACGTAGCGCAGGGTGACTTGCGACTTGGCATCCGGACGCAGCCACGGCAGGCGGCCATCCTTGCGCAGCTGCGACTGGCGCTCGACCAGGCGGTGCGCATAATGGATGGCGGCTGGCATCAGCTCGGCCGTTTCGTCACAGGCGTAGCCGAACATCAGGCCCTGGTCGCCGGCGCCCTGGTCCAGGTCGAGCCCGGCGCCTTCGTCCACGCCCTGGGCGATGTCGGGCGACTGCTTGTCGTAGCAGACCATCACGGCGCAGCCGCGGTAGTCGATGCCGTAGTCGGTATTGTCATAGCCGATGCGCTTGATCGTTTCGCGCGCGACCTGAATATAATCGACGTTGGCGTGGGTGGTGATTTCACCGGCCAGCACCACCAGACCCGTATTGCATAAAGTCTCGGCGGCAACGCGTGCTTTCGGGTCTTGCTCAAGGATGGCGTCGAGGATGGCGTCGGAAATCTGATCGGCAACCTTGTCTGGATGGCCTTCGGACACGGATTCGGACGTGAAGAGATAGTCGTTTGACATGCAATGCTCCTGTTACTGTTGAAATTGAAGTCGCAGTAACCGGGTTGCCTGCGACGCTTTAGCGACATTTATATTCCGCTTCGCAAGTTGTCTATTAACTCGGCGGATCCTGCATACGTGGTATTTTACGCTCCTTGAGAAATTTTGGCTAAGCAACTAGCCGTTTGTTGAACGACCGTCAAAAACCATGTTAGTTCCCCTTTTCCGTACCTTATCGAAGCTGCCGCTGCCGGTCCTGCATGTCATGGGCGCCGCGCTGGGCTGGTTCGTGTATCTCGCTTCCCCTTCCTACCGCAAGCTGATGCGCACGAATCTGCGCACGGCCGGCTTCGGCCAGCACCTGTCGGCCGCCATCGCCGAGTCCGGCAAGTCGATCATCGAACTGGCCTTCGTGTGGTGCGCGCCGCCCGGCAAAGTGGCGCGCCTGGCCACCGACGAGAACTGGGACTATGTCCAGTCGGCCCTCGACGCCGGCCGCGGCATCGTGTTCCTCACGCCGCACCTGGGCTGCTTCGAGATCACCGCCCAGCAGATCGCGCTGCGCACCAAGCTGACCGTGATGTACCGCCCGCCCAAGCAGGCCGCCCTCAAGCCGCTGATCGAGGGCGCCCGCGCGCGCCACAATCTGCATCTGGCGCCGGCCAATCTGTCGGGCGTGCGCATCCTGGCCAAGTGCCTCAAGCGCGGCGAGCCGATCGGGGTGCTGCCGGACCAGGTGCCGCAGGAGGGCGAAGGCGTGTGGGCGCCGTTTTTCGGACGCCCGGCCTACAGCATGACCTTGCCGGCCAAGCTGGCACAGATGGGCAATGCCGAGATCATCCTGGTGTACGCCGAGCGGCGCCCGGGAGGCAAAGGTTTCATCGTGCGCTTCGTGCCCTTCGAGCAGTCGCTCGACGGCACCGCCGCCGAGCAGGCGACGACCATCAACCGCGCCATGGAGCAGCTGATCGCGCGCTGCCCGGCCCAGTATTTCTGGAGTTATAACCGCTACAAGCAGCCCGGCGGCGTGCCCGCGCCAGATGCCCAGGTGGGCGCATGAAGTTCCTGCTGGGCCTGATGTGGCTGATGCACTGGTTGCCGCTGCCCCTGCTGGGACGGGTCGGCACGGGCGTGGGCAGCCTGCTGTTCATGGTGCTCAAGACGCGCCGCCATATCGCGCTGACCAATCTGCGCATGTGCATGCCGGAACTGACGGAGGCGCAACGGGTGGTGCTGGCGCGCCAGCATTTCCAGTCGTACTCACGCAGCGTGTGGGAACGCGGCATCCTGTGGTGGGCGCCGGAAGCGCGCCTGCGCCGCCTGATCCAGGTCGAGCCGGGTGTACCGCTGGCCCAGATCGCGGCCAGCCCGACCATCTTGCTGTGCCCGCACTTCGTGAGCCTGGACGTGGCCGGCGTGGCGGTCATGCTGGAAACGAGCTTGTGCTCCATGTACGTGCCGCAGAAAAATGCCGCGTTCGACGAAGTGTTGCGCAAGGGGCGGTCGCGCTTTCGCCCGGTGCAATTATTTTCGCGTAAGGAGGGAGTCAAACCGATCATCCGCGCCATGCGCGAGCACCTGCCCTATTTCATGCTGCCGGATATGGATTTCGGCGACAAGGATGCCGAATTCGTGCCGTTTTTCGGCATCCCCGCCGCCACCCTGACCGCCCCCGGGCGCATCGCGGCCGCCACCGGCGCGCAAGTGATTCCGGTAGTGGCGACGTTCCTGCCCAATTACACGGGCTGGAAGGTGACGTTTTACCCGGCCTGGGAGAATTATCCGGGCGACGACATGGTCGAGTCGGCGCGCCGCATGAATGCGTTCATCGAGGAGCGGGTGCGCGAGGCGCCGGCCGAGTATTTCTGGACGCACAAGCGTTTCAAGACCCGTCCGCCCGGCGAGCCCTCGCCTTACCTGAAAAAATGATCGCGCCAGGAATATACTGACAATATGAAACTCAAATTTACCAAGATGCATGGCGCCGGCAATGATTTCATCGTGATCGATGCGATCAGCCAGCAGGTCGATTTCAGCCCCGCCCAGTGGCAACGCCTGGCGGACCGGCGTTTCGGCATCGGCGCCGACCAGATTCTGGTGGTGGAAAAAGCACGGAATGCGGAATGCGATTTCCGTTACCGGATCTTTAATAACGATGGCGGCGAAGTCGAGCAGTGCGGCAATGGCGCGCGCGCTTTCGTCAAGTTCGTGACCGACAAGGGCATGACGCGTCAGAGCAGCATCCGGGTGGAAACCATGAAGGGGATCATCACCCCGCGCCTGGAACCCGATGGCACGATCACGGTCGACATGGGCGCCCCTGTGCTCGAAACGGCCCAGGTGCCGTTCGACGCGGCCGGCCTGGGCGGCTGGGCCGAAGGCCGGGATACCTTGTGGCCCCTGCCGATTAAGTATCAGGGCGGCAAGACGGTGTTCGTGTCGGTAGTGTCAATGGGCAATCCGCACGCGGTGCAGGTGGTGGACGATGTCGACCTGGCGCCGGTGCAGGAGACCGGGCCGCTGATCGAAGCGCATGCGCGCTTTCCGAACAAGGTCAATGCGGGCTTCATGCAGGTGGTGGACCGGCAGCATGTGCGGCTGCGCGTGTACGAGCGCGGCGCCGGCGAAACGCTGGCCTGCGGCACCGGCGCCTGCGCCGCCGTGGTGGCCGGCATCCGGCGCGGCCTGCTCGATTCGCCCGTGCGCGTCAGCGCGCGCGGTGGCGAATTGTCGATCGCCTGGGAAGGCGATGGCCAGCCCGTGATGCTCAGCGGTCCGGCCGTGACGGTGTTTGACGGGGAAATCACGGTCTAGCCTGCCGCGTTAGCACCCGCCGCGACATGCAGTCTTGCCCTTGGGCCGCGCCCTTAGGGACCGCCGTTGCTCTCAGGTCAACGGCATCGGGCTCGCCGTTCGGCTAGCCGTTCGGATGGCCATTCGGATCCCGCCTTCCGGCTCAGGCAGCCATCTCGTAGGCTTCCACCTCACCGTGCTCCGCATGCCCGCTCTCGGACTCCGGCACCAGCGTCTTGAGGCGGTACAGCCGCTGCCTATAATTACCCTCCGGACCGCCCGGACCACAATCGATGCCATCGAACAGGCACACGATGCGGTCCAGCGCGTGGCGCTCGTGCATCGAATCGATCACCACCAGGCGCCGTTTGCTGCGCCCGTAGCTGCCGCGGATATCGACCACCAGGCAATGCCCCTGGTCGGCCGCCGTGACATCGAGCAGCAGCGCCTCGGCACGCGTGAGCCCGAACAAGGCCGCCAGCTCCAGGCGCGCCGCCAGCAACGGATGCGTGCTGCCCAAGCCATACGCGCTCAAGGCCCCGGTTTCGGTGTAGGCCGCTCCCTCGCAGCGCGGGGCGATCTTGTGCAATGCCGCAGCCGCCTGCGGGCAACCCTGCAGCGCCGCCTTTTGCAGCCAGTACACGGCCCGCACATCGTTGCTTTCGTTTTCGCGGCGCGCGCGCCAGGCGCTGTTGCCGCATTCGAGCTGGGCGTCGCGGTATCCCATTTCTGCCGCGCGCTCCAGATAGCGCTGGGCGTCGAGCACGTTGCGCTGGGAGAATTCCGGCTTGATATAGATACGCGAGAGCGCATACCAGGCTTCGGCCAGCCCCTGGTTGCCGGCCAGGGTCAGCCAGCGGATCGCCTTCTTGAAGTTGGCCGACCCTTCGCCGACCACGATGCGCTTGCCGTCGACCTGCATGCGCGCGCACCACAAGCCGACCGCCATCTGGGCGTGGGCATCGTGCTCGGCCGCGGCCAGTTCGAAGAAATGGCGGATTTCCGCTTCGTCGGCGCCGCCCTCCCCTTCGCCCGCGACCGCGCCGGCGGCCAGCGCCCGGGCGCAGCGCGACAGCAGGGTGACGTCGGCCGCACTGAGCTGGCCGCCCAGGCGCGCACTGGCGCCCAGTTGCCGCGCCAGCGCCCTGGCCAGCGGCAGGGCGCGGCTGGCGTAGGCGTCCATCAGGCCGTCTTCCCAGTCATTGTCGAGCTGCGAGAGCTGGGCCTGGGGCATGCCGCTGTCGGCGGCGCGCTGCAGCCAGCGCGGGTCGGCCGCGCGCGGCGCCATGGCGGCGGCGAGCGGCGCCGGCACCGCCCGCATCGGGGTGGCGGCCGCCGCGCCCACGGCCGGCGCAGCCGCTTCCGCGAGGGTGCCGGTCAGCCGCCGGTGCTGCGCCAGCAGCCACTGGGCCTCGGCCAGCCCGCCCGCCGCGCCCGCCTCGAGCGCGGCGAAGGCTTGCTCGCGCCGCTCGGGACCCGGCACTTCGCCCCCATGCCCGCCCAGGATCAGCTGGGCCAGCACCACGCCGGCGCGCAGGTTGCCCTCGGCGAAGGCTTGCCCGAACCAGCACGCCACCGGGCGCTGGCTCTGCACCGCGACGTCGAACGGAATATGGGTGCCGATCAGCTGGCAGGCGGTGGCGCAGCCCTGCTGGGCGGCGCGGTCGAGCCAGTGCAGCGCCGTCGGCAAGCTTTTGGGCAAGCCCGCACTGCCGAACAGATAGAGCGTGCCCAGTTCGAGCTGGGCCGGAGCGCGGCCAGCGCGCGCGCCACGGATGAGCGCTAGTTCTTCACGGTTTGCCATGGTTCATGCCATCACGTTGATTGGAGGAGATCAATCCGCTGAGCCTGCATGGCACCGGTTTGGTTGCCAATATACAACATTTGCTTGGCTGATGCGGGGGCAGCCGACGTTTTAAAGTCTACGTCAGGCGCGCAGGCCGGGGGACGCTGATGGCCACTTCCTTGATTTCGCACAAAGCTTGTTAGTAAGAATATGTGGAATACCGCATGAAAGCTTTTCATTTAAATGCATGACCACTTGCCTGTATCAATACAGTGCCACGTTTCATAAATACAACAACACCGCTGGAATCATTGGCTTTCAACCAATTCTACCCCTCATAATCAACCACCACGGCCATTAGCAGAAGGCCAAGCAATTAAGGTTTCTTAATCCGAGTGTTCAGACAATTGAAAACTCAACGCACTGTCGGATTCGACGGATTCACTTTTAAGGACGTGTACATGAAAAAATCACTGGTCGCTCTGGCACTTCTCGGCGCAAGCGCCGGCTTTGCACAAGCCCAATCGTCTGTGGTCATCTACGGCACCGTTGATGCCGGCATGATCAAGCGTACCGACCAATCGCTGGCCATCGGCAAGCGCGCTAATAACACGCTCGGTTTCAAAGGCGTCGAAGACCTCGGCAGCGGCCTGAAAGCCTTGTTCCAGCTCGAAATTCGCTATGAACCGGATTCGGGCACCATCGAGCAGGGCGGCGGCGGCGTCCAGCGTCCGCTGTTCCAGGGTCAGAGCCGGGTCGGCCTGCAAGGCGGCTTCGGCATGGTGCGCATCGGGCGCGGCCTGACCGCGTTCCAGGAAACCAGCACCCAGTTCGAGCCCTTCCATGGCGTGCCTAGCCCTGCCGGTTTCCAGACCGACCTGATGGTCGCCGGCTATACCTCGGACCCGCTGGGCCTGGTTGGCAATTCGACCAACCGCTTCTCCAACGCCGTGTTCTATAACTCGAACGTCATCAACGGCTTCCAGATCAATGCCACGGTCGGCACCAAGGAATCGAGCTCGGGTTCGGCAGCCATCGTCGGCCGCGGTACCCTGGCCAATCCGCAATACCGTCCTGGCGCGGAAGCGTCGGCCAATCCGTACTCGGTCTCGGCCACCTACACGGGCGCGGCCGGCTCGCTGATGCTGGCCGCCGAACGCAACGCGGTCGAATCGCGCCTGCTGTCGATCGCCGGCTATGTCATGGCCACGCCAGAACTGAAACTGATGGCCACGCGCGTCCAGCAAGACCGCGGCCACACCTTCTTTAATAGCGAGGAAGCCCGTTCGTGGGTGGTCGGCGCCAATTACAAGATGGGTTCTGGCAAGATTCTCGCCGGTTACGGCCAGAAGAACCAGGGCGCGCTGAACCAGGGCATGCAGAAGACCAAGCAAATGTCGATCGGCTACGAGTACAGCCTCTCGCCACGCACCTATGTGTATGCCGATGCGTCCAACAAGAAAGGCCCGACCGTTCCGTCGAGCATGAATATCTATGCACTGGGCGTGAATCACGCTTTCTGATATAAGGTGCGGTGTGAACCGCGCCGGACATAAGTCTGTCGGATAAAACAAAGGGCGGCGAATGGGTAACCATCGACGCCCTTGTCGCATCCGCGTGATGCTGTGGTGTTTAAGATAAGACGGTATTGACGTTTTTGCTTCGTCTGTGTCTTTTTCGCAACCAGTACTTGCGTGCGGTCCCGGCTTTCTGTACAAGGCTAAAAAACGATGGCATATTGGTTAAAACGAATTAGTACGCACGTTCGTTTTTAGACAAAATAATCTCCTGGAGACACAATGAAAACAAAATTAATCGCTGGTGTAATCGCTACCTGTTTCGCAGCCCCGGTCCTGGCCCAGTCCAGCGTGACCATTTACGGTATCGCCGACGCTGGTTTTATGAAAACCAAGGGTGAATCGGCCAAACTCGTCAGTGGCATCGCGGACGGTTCGCGCATCGGTCTCAAAGGTACCGAAGACATCGGCGGTGGTTTTAAGGCCATCTTCAATCTGGAAGCGCGCGTCGAACTCGACACCGGTACCCAGAGTCCTGGCCTGGTCACCCCGAACCAAGGTTTCTACCTGACCAAGGGCATGGATGCCTTCAAGAGCCCGGCTCTGGCATCGACCCTGGCCAGCCTGCGCACCGGCCTGCAGCCAGCCGTGGCCGTCAATTCCGAGAAAGCCCTGTTCGACCGCACCGCCATGGTCGGCCTGATCACGCCAGTGGGCGCCATCATGATCGGCCGCATGTACACCCCGGGCTATGAAGTGTTCGCCGCGGCTGACGCGTTCGAGACCGGCACCGGCGGCACCTGGGGCGGCATCACCGGCGGCACCGCCGGCTTTACCGCACTGGGCGCGGATATCCGTTCGCAGAAATCGATCCAGTACCGCATCGCCACCCCGTCCGGTTTGGGCGGCTCGCTGATGTACGGCACCAAGAATTCCGGCTACCTGGGCCGCTACAACAAGTTCCTGGGCGCAGCGGTTACCTACAAGAAGGGTAACTTCGACCTCGGCGTCGGCCACAACCAGGGTGAAGACCTGCAAGGCCGCAAGAGCCTGACCACCACCACCGTGGGCGGTTCGGTGAAAATGGGCGACTTCAAGCTGTTCGCCGGCTACCACGACCAGGTCAACCGCAATTCGGCCCTGCTGGCCGACTACTTCAACGTGTTCACCGGCTCGGTCGCGCCGGGCTTGCGCGCCGCTGGCGTTCCGGCTGCCAACATCGCCGCCCTGAACAAGATCTACAACGACAACATCACCCGCAACAGCCAGGTCGATGCCAGCAGCTACCAGCTCGGCATGCACTACCGCCTGGGCCAGGGCCGCCTGATGGCCTCGGCAGCGCGCCAGAACGACCGTACCGCCTCGAACAGCGATGCGACCCTGGTGGCGGTCGGTTACGACTACAACATCTCGGCCCGTACCGACGTCTACAGCGTGCTGTCGCACATCAAGAACCAGAACGACGGCCAGTACACGCCGGGCGCGGCCGGTTCGCCGGGCGGCTTCACCAAAGTCGCTGGCGAAGACAGCCACGCCATCCAGATCGGCGTGCGTCACCGCTTCTAAGCACGGCGCCGCACGACGCGGCTCTGCAAAAAAGACGCCTGCGGGCGTCTTTTTTCATGGGCGCGCGCAAGCGGTCGCTTAGGTTAGAATTGCGGGACGTTTTTCACCCGCACCAAGACTTCAAGTAAAGACTTCAATGACCGCCACACTGGATTCCACCGCCGTCGCCGACTACCTGGCCGACCATCCGCACTTTTTCCAGGAACACGCCAACCTGCTGGGCGAAGTCAAGCTGTCCAGCCCCCTGACCGGCAAGGCCGTCTCGCTGCAGGAACGCCAGATGGAAGTGATGCGCGATAAATACAAGGCGCTCGAACTGCGCATGTCGGACCTGGTGCGCCTGGCCGAAGCGAACGCCGCCATCGCCAATAAATTCCACGGCTGGACCCAGACCCTGCTCAAGACGCGCCACGACAGCGACATGCCGCGCGCCCTGGTCGAGGGCCTGGCCACCCATTTCGGCGTACCCCAGGCCACCTTGCGCCTGTGGCAGCTGGCGCCGGCGCATGCGGGCAGCTGGTATGTGAACGGCGTGTCGGAAGATGCGCGCCTGTTCGCCAACAGCCTGCTGGCGCCTTACTGCGGCAGCAACCACGACTTCGAAGCGGTGCGCTGGCTGGCCGACGCTAGCGCGGTGCAGTCGACCGTGATCCTGCCGCTGCGCAGCAACGGCAGCGCATTTGGCCTGCTGATCTTGGGGTCCCCCGATCCGGAACGCTTCACCGCCAGCATGGGCACCGATTTCCTGGCCCATATCGGCGACACCGCCAGCGCCGCGCTGGCCGCCCTGCGTGCCTGAGATGGAGAGCGCGAGCGAGCTGGACTGGGTCGAACGCTACCTGGCCCAGCTCGAAACCCAGCGCCAGCTCTCGCCGCACACCATCAGCGCCTACCGGCGCGACCTGCGGCAATTGCACACCCTCGCCAAGGGCATGCCCTGGCAGCAGGTGCGCCAGGCCGACATCCGCCGCCTGACCTCGATCCTGCACGGGCAGGAACTGGGACCGCGCTCGATCGCGCGCAAGCTGTCGAGCTGGCGCGGCTTTTTCGGCTGGCTGTCGCACCAGGTGAGCCTGGCGGCCAACCCCACCGACGGCGTGCGCGCGCCCAAGCGTCCGCGCCCGCTGCCCAAAGCGCTGGCGGTGGACGACGCGGTGCAGCTGGTCTCATCCGCCCCGCCCGGGCGCGCCACCCTCGCTTCCGCCGAGCTGTGCAACCGCGCCATGTTCGAGCTGCTCTATTCGAGCGGCTTGCGGGTGGCGGAACTGGCCGGGCTCGATGTGCTCTACAGCAAGGGCCGCGACGGCGAACCCGCCTCGCTCGGCTGGATCGACCTGGCCTCGGGCGATGTGCTGGTCACCGGCAAGGGCAACAAGATGCGCACGGTGCCGATCGGCAGTCATGCGCGCACCGCGCTGGCGGCCTGGCTGGCGGTGCGCCCGCCGCCGACCGACGGCAGCGGCGCCCTGTTCCTGTCCGAACGCGGCACCCGGGTGTCGCCGCGCGTGGTGCAGCTACGCCTGAAACAGCACGCGATCGCGGCCGGCACCCCGGTGCACGTGCATCCGCACATGCTGCGCCACTCGTTCGCCTCGCACGTGCTGCAATCGTCGGGCGACCTGCGCGCCGTGCAGGACATGCTCGGCCACGCCAGCATCACCTCGACCCAGGTCTACACGGCGCTCGACTTCCAGCACCTGG
The DNA here is from genome assembly GCF_030846505.1 of Massilia pseudoviolaceinigra. Lineage (NCBI taxonomy): Bacteria > Pseudomonadati > Pseudomonadota > Betaproteobacteria > Burkholderiales > Oxalobacteraceae > Massilia > Massilia pseudoviolaceinigra. Next base: position 10,557 of record NZ_JAVCWL010000015.1, read on the forward strand.
CGGCCGTGTACGACCAGGCGCACCCGCGCGCCAAGGCCAAATAAGCACACCAAACACCCTTTCCGTGCCGCTTGCGGCATGATCCGCATCAAGCGATGTGGCGGTAGTTGGAAGCAAATGGCGAAATCCGGCATAATCGCTCGATTATTCGCCCGGCCCGGGCGCCACACTGACTGATGACAAACATGGCCCTGATACCCAGCACCATCCTGACCGGCTTCCTCGGCGCAGGCAAAACCACGCTCCTGAACCGCATCCTGCAGGAAGACCACGGGCTGAAGATTGCCGTCATCGAGAATGAATTCGGCCAGGAAAACATCGACAACGAAATCCTGGTGCAGGACAGCAGCGAACAGATCGTCGAAATGAACAATGGCTGCATCTGCTGCACCGTGCGCGGCGACCTGATCGTGGCGCTGTCGGCGCTGGCCAAAAAACGCGAAGCCGGCGAACTGCACTTCGACCGCATCATCATCGAGACGACGGGTCTCGCCAATCCGGGCCCGGTGGCGCAAACCTTTTTCATGGACGAGGAAGTCGGCGTGCACTATATGCTCGACGCCGTGCTGACCGTGGTCGACGCGCGCCATGCCATGACCCAGCTCGACGACTACGAGGAAGCCCAGCGCCAGGTCGGCTTTGCCGACAAGCTGCTGATCTCCAAGACCGACCTGGTCGAGCCGGCCCAGCTCGATGCGCTCAAGGCGCGCCTGATGCGCATCAACCCGCGCGCGCCGATCAGCCAGGTCGATTTCGGCCGCGCCCCGCTGGCCGAGGTGCTCGATATCCGCGGCTTCAACCTGAACGACAAGCTCGAGATCGACCCGGACTTCCTCAAGGCCGAAGAAGAACACGGGCACGACCACGAGCACGTGCACACCGACGCCTGCCGCCACGAACACGGGCACGAGCACGAGCATAATCACCATCACGGCCACCACAGCGACGACATCGCCGCCTTCGTCTTCAAGAGCAAGCGTGCGTTCGATCCGGCCAAGCTGGACGAATTCCTGGCCAGCCTGGTCAATGTATTCGGTCCGCGCATGCTGCGCTACAAGGGCGTGCTGCTGATGCAGGGGGCCGAGCGCAAGGTGGTATTCCAGGGCGTGCACCAGATGATGGGCAGCGATCTGGGTGCAAAATGGGGTGAAAACGAGGAACGTGGCAGCAAAATGGTTTTTATTGGCAAAAATTTACCGAAAGATGTCTTTGTCAGCGGTTTGGAACAATGTTTGGTATAAACTATCCGGGTTTTAAGATGCCCGCTTTATCGCACCGGCAGTAAAAAGTCATCCAGGTGCGGGAAGACACGAACAAGGCGGCAGTTCAGCAAGCCGTCAAGGTAGGCGCTTCGGGCGCAGGCACCGCCGCTTTACCGGTGCCGCGGCCGAGTTAGCTGATAAAATGAAAACCACTGTCGTATCGAAGGTAAGTGAAGTCATGACTAAAACAACTAAATCGACCCCCGCCGTCAATACAGAAGGCCATCTCATCTCCGAAGACGAAATTCGGGCCATGGGCGAGAAGGACTATATGAATCCGGCGCAGCTGGCGTTTTTCAAGGCCCGTCTGCAGCAGCTCGAGAAAGACTTGCTCAAGAACGCAGGCGAGACCACCGAGCACCTGCGTGAAACCGTGCTCGTGCCGGATCCGGCCGACCGCGCCACCATCGAAGAAGAGCACGCGCTCGAACTGCGCACGCGCGACCGCGAGCGCAAGCTGCTCAAGAAGGTGCAGCAGTCGATCGCCGCCATCGACGGGGGCGACTACGGCTGGTGCGAAGAGACGGGCGAGCCGATCGGCATTCCGCGCCTGATCGCGCGCCCGACCGCTACCCTGTCGCTCGAAGCGCAGCAGCGGCGCGAGCTGAAACAAAAACTGTACGGCGATTGATCATCGCTGCACGCCACCTCCGAAGAAGCATGCGGGTTCGCCCCCGCATGCTTTTTTGTTTTGCTGCGCCCGCCAAACCGACTCGAAGCTTGCCTATAGGCTACACTATGCTTGCAGGTCCAGTCCGGCCGGAAATGCGCGGCATGGGGGTGCGTGACGCGGTGCGGGTCGGCATGCTACCGTGCGCTTTGGCGCGGGTCGGTGCCGAGGTTGGTTCAATGAGGGCGCCCGCCGCGGTCGGGCGCCCGGTATGGTCGGCGCAGTGCGCAGCTTAGAACGAGACAGGGAACGACGTGGGTATCTTCTCCATCTTCAACAAGAAGAAAACTGATCAGCCCGGCGCCAAGGCGGCGCCGGACTCGCGCCTGCGCGTCGGCGAACCGTCGCGCCTGGCGCAAGACACCGACGCCGACCGCGCGCGCCAGCGCGAAATCGCCCGCGCCACGGCCGCCAAGATCGATGCGATCGAGTCGGCCATGTCGAACGACATCTTCAACACGCCGGAACCGGCCTGGGGCAGCGGTCCGCGCAAGGCCAAGCCGCCCGTGGCCGATGGCGCCCCGACCGACACCCTGCCGCTGCTGGAACTGGCCACCACCGAGCTGCTGGCCGACGAAGACTTGCCGGACGCGCCGGTGTCGCCCCAGACCGCCCCCGTCATCGAAGAAATCGCCATCATGTTCGCCAACGACCAGATGGCCGTGACCGAGCACATGCTGCTCGACAGCCTGGCCGAGCTGGGCAAGGACGACCGCACCATCTGGTGGATGCTGTTCGACCTGTACCAGGTGGGCGGGCGCCAGGACGACTTCGACAATATCGCCATCGATTACGCCAGCCAGTTCGAAACCTCGCCGCCTTCGTGGTCGCCGCCGCTGCTGCCGCACGGCATGGAAGAGCGCACCTTTTCCGGCGTCACCCCGACCGAAGTGTTTTCCGGCGTGCTCGATGGCGAAGTGGCCCCGCGCCTGGAACGGCTGCTGCAGCGCGCCGGCGAAAACCCGGTGCTGCGCCTCGAATTCGCGCGTATCCAGACCGTCACCCCGGACGGCTGCGCCCTGCTGCTCGAAACCATCAAGCGCCTGCGCGCCAGCGAGCGCGAACTGATCGTGGCCGGCGCCGCCGAACTGGCCGAGCTGGTTCACTCGACCATCGAAATCGGCAAGCGCGACGCCAGCGAAGCGCCCTGGCTGCTGCTGCTGGCGCTGTTCCAGCTGCTCGACCGCGAAAAGGATTTCGAGGAAACGGCGATGGATTACTGCGTCACCTACGAGGTGTCGCCGCCATCGTTCGAACCGCCCTCGAAGGTGGCCACCGCGGTCAGCATCCTGCATGCGGCGCCGGCCACCGAACGCTTCATGCTGCCGTCGGTCATCGAAGGCAGCACCGCAGCCCTGTTCGATGCCATCGACGCCTACGCCGCGACCTGCGACGAGACGGTGCTGCTGGACTGCTCGCGCCTGGCGCGGGTCGACTATTCGGCCGCCGCCGCCCTCCTCAACCGCCTGCGCCCGATCGCGGCCGGCAAAAAAATCGAGCTGCGCGAATTGAACCATTTGGTCGCCGCACTGTTCAAACTACTGGGCTTCACGGAAGTGGCCAAGCTGTTCCCCCACAAGTACTGACCCTCGCCGGCGCCAGTGCGGGTGCCGGCAGCTATCTTGCAATTTCGTTTAGCATCCCCATTTCTGGGATGCAAGCAGCCGGCCCGGCCCGGGAGTGTACTCCTGGCCTGGCGGCGGCTCACTAACTGAGAGGCAACGATAATGGAACAATTTCACGGCACCACCATCCTGTGCGTACGTCGCGGCAAGCAGGTCGCGCTCGGCGGCGATGGCCAGGTCACACTCGGCAACATCGTCATGAAGGGCACGGCCCGCAAGGTGCGCAAGCTGTACCAGGGCAAGGTGCTGTGCGGCTTCGCCGGCGGCACGGCCGACGCCTTCACCCTGCTCGACCGCTTCGAAGGCAAGCTCGAAAAGCACCAGGGCAACCTGCTGCGCGCCTCGGTGGAACTGGCCAAGGATTGGCGCACCGACCGCGTGCTGCGCCGCCTCGAAGCCATGCTGCTGGTGGCCGACCATGAGTCGACCCTGGTGATCACCGGCAACGGCGACGTGCTCGAACCGGAAGACGGCGTGGGCGCGATCGGTTCCGGCGGCACCTACGCCCAGTCGGCCGCCAAGGCCCTGCAGGAGAACACCGATTTATCGCCGGCCGAGATCGTGAAAAAATCGCTGACCATCGCCGGCCAGCTATGCATCTACACCAATATGTCGCACATCATCGAAACACTGGATTAAGGGGAAGCACCATGCCAAGCACCATGAATATGACGCCCCGTGAAATCGTTTCGGAACTCGACAAGCACGTGGTCGGCCAGGGCAAGGCCAAGCGCGCGGTCGCCATCGCCCTGCGCAACCGCTGGCGCCGCCAGCAGGTGGCCGAGCCGCTGCGCCACGAGATCACACCCAAGAACATTCTGATGATCGGGCCCACGGGCGTGGGCAAGACCGAGATTGCGCGGCGCCTGGCCAGGCTGGCCGACGCGCCGTTCATCAAGATCGAAGCGACCAAGTTCACCGAGGTCGGCTACGTGGGACGCGATGTCGACACCATCATCCGCGACCTGATCGACATCGGCATCAAGCAGACGCGCGCGAGCGAAATGAAAAAGGTGCGCCAGCGCGCCGAGGACGCGGCCGAAGACCGCATCATCGACATCCTGGTGCCGCCGGCACGCGACTTCGGCTTTAACGTCACGCCGCCGCCGCTTGAAACCAAGGAAGGCGAGGGCACGCGCCAGACCTTCCGCAAGCGCTTGCGCGAAGGCGAGCTGGACGACCGCGAAATCGAGCTGGAGCTGGCCGAGGCCGGTCCGCAGATGGAAATCATGGCCCCGCCCGGCATGGAAGAAATGACCGAGCAGATCAAGTCCATGTTTTCCGGCATCGGCGCGGCGCGCAAGAAGCCGCGCAAGATCAAGATCCGCGAAGCGATGAAGATCCTGATCGATGAAGAAGCGGCCAAGCTGGTCAACGATGACGAGTTGAAGCAAAAGGCGATCGCCAACGTCGAGCAGAACGGCATCGTGTTCCTCGATGAGATCGACAAGATCGCCTCGCGCTCCGAAATGGGCGGGGCCGACGTCTCGCGCGCCGGCGTGCAGCGCGACCTGCTGCCGCTGGTCGAGGGCACCACGGTCAACACCAAGTACGGCATGATCCGCACCGACCACATTCTGTTCATCGCATCGGGCGCGTTCCACCTGGCCAAGCCGTCGGATCTGATTCCCGAACTGCAGGGTCGCTTTCCGATCCGGGTCGAGCTCGAATCGCTGTCGATCGCCGATTTCGAATGCATTTTGACCAGCACCGATGCCTGCCTGACCAAGCAGTACGAAGCGCTGCTGGCGACCGAGGACGTCAAGGTTGAATTCGCGCCGGGCGGCATCACGCGGCTGGCCGAGATTGCGTTTTCGGTCAACGAGCGCACCGAGAATATCGGCGCGCGCCGCCTGTACACGGTGATGGAAAAGCTGCTTGAGGAAGTCTCGTTCACCGCCAGCGAGACCGGCGGCAGCGTGGTGGCGATCGACGCCGCGTACGTGAACGAGCGTCTGGACAAACTGGCCGACAACGAAGACTTGTCGCGCTACGTGCTGTAAGGGGCGCGCAATGGCAAACAAGGCATTGGCGACGCGGCAAAAGATGCGCATCACGGTCAAGCCGACGCAGCAGGTTGCCAAGGTACGCAATCCGGTGGCCGTGGCAGCCAAGCTGCGCGCCGCCGGGCCGCACGCCAAGGGTCCGGCGCAGGAGCGCCAGGCGGCCAAGCGCGCGCTCAAGAAAGCCAAGCTGGAACCGGAGCCGGATTAACCGGCTCGCGCTTCAATGCCGTCGCTCCGCCGCGACCGGTGATTGTTTCTACCATCCCTAACACCGTCGTTTCTGCCAATGCCAGGAACGACGGTCGCATATCCGGTCCCCTATGAATGCACGTTCTTGCGGATATGGCATTTGCTCAAAATGGACGCAAATTCCTTCCACGCGGGATCGGACTGCCCCGCGCATTCCACTTCGTGCGACCTGATCTCGGATTGAATTTTTTCATGGATTGCCGGGACCGCTTGACGATTACCCAGGTAAAAAACCCATTCCTTGAGTATTCCGGTAGTAAACGTCGCCACATGCAGGGCTGGACCCGCGTCCTTGAGATAAGCATAGATTTTCTGGCCGATCATCTCTACTTCGCTATTTTCCTTCTCATCCGGCTTACCGCCCGGGTTGGGCTGGTTAAATAATGTGGCGAAATTGAGCCTGATATCGAGTAAGGGATGTGCAGCCCATCGTTCTGCCGCCAGGTTGACCCTGGCCAGCAAGTACTCGGACGCGTTGGAATCGAGGCCGCGGTACCAGCTTTCGCCAGCTTCCGCCAAACAGGTGACCGGCAAATATTTCGTTACTTGTTCCATAGCAAAGTCCCTCCGGAAATTCCGCCCTGGATGGGCAGCGAAATGGGCCTGACTGCAATACACGCCCAAGCTTGCTCGAAGCCGGCACGGTACAGCGCAGCGATGACGGCGCGGCCGTCCTCTCATGATTGTTGAACGAATTCAGGGGCCGCCAGCGGGCGCCCCGGCGGGCGCCCGCGATCAGGCCATCCTTGTGTGCGCGCCGCCTAGAACTTGTAGGCGGCGCCTAACGTCAATAAATGCACATGCGTGCGTGCCAAGGCGCCAAAACTGGCCCTGAGCAAATCGACATCGGCGGTCATCGACAGATGCTTGTCGAGCGCATACGCGATTCCTACCCCGCCCGTCACGCCAGTCGATGCGCTTGAAGCGCCATCGAACTTGCCCGACAGCCGCGTCATCCCTACCCTTGCATGCACCGACACAGCATCGGTCTCGCGCGAACTGATGCGGTACGACAGCCCCGCGCCGCCAAACGAGGCCGCGCCGCGCCGCCCCAGACTCGCCTTGCCGCCGCGGTAGCCCACCAGTTCAAGCGAACTGGTCAGCTCGGAACCCTGCCACACGCTGAACGGCGCAAAGTTGAAGCCGGCGAACAGCTTGCCGCTGCCATTGTCCTGCCCCTTGCATTGCCAGGGGCCGCCGCAGTCCGCATTGAACTGCATCCGCCCGGCCCCGCCGCCCGCATAGATCGGGCTGGTGTCGCCGTAACTGGCGCCGCTGGCGGCACCGCTGAACACGGTCAGCAGGAGGGCGGCAAGCAGCGGGGGTTTCGGCATCTGTTCTCTTTCAGGCGTGGGCGCTTCTGGTATGAAGCCAGTGTCCTGCTTTTCCTCAAAAAGTCCTATCTGCTTGTGCGAAGCACTGAAATTCGGTACATTGAGTATCGGATAACTGTACATTTCGCCCTCAAAGGAATCGCATGAGCTCACCTGAGCTGGTCATACAAGTGTTGCGCGCGGAGTTGCGCGCGGCGGGCATCACCTACAAGGCGCTGGCCGCCCGCATCGGCATGAGCGAGTCGAGCGTCAAACGGATGTTCGGCCAGAAGGATATGGCCTTGTCGCGCCTGGCGCAAATCTGCAAGGCGGCCGGGGTGCCGCTCGAAGACGTGCTGCGCCGCGCCGCCGACGCCCGGCCCCAGGCCGATACCCTTACCCCAACCCAGGAAAAGTCGCTGATGGCCAATCCGCGCCTGCTGCTGGTCGCCATCTGCTGCCTGGGCAACTGGACGCTCGACCAGATCGTCGAAACCTACAATGTCAGCGAGCCGGAATGCATCGGCCTGATGGTGGAACTGGACCGCCTCGGCCTGATCGAACTCAAACCCCTGAATCGCTACAGCATGCGCGTGTCGACCACCTTCCGCTGGCTGCCGGACGGGCCGGTGCAGCAGTATTTCCGCGAGCATGTGGTGGAGGATTACTTCCGCGGCCGTTTCGATGGCGCCGGCGAAACGCTGATGTGCCTGCCCGCGCGCCTGTCCCTGGGCAGTTCGCGCGAACTGCTGGTGAAAATCCAGCAGCTGGCGGCCGAACTGGCCCGCCTGCACCAGGCCGACCGCCGCCTGGCCAGCGAGGAGCGCAATGGCGTGACCCTGCTGCTCGGCTTTCAATCGTGGGAGTCGAGCGCTTTCACCGCCCTGCGCCGCAGCTAGGCCTGCGCCCGGGCCGGCCCGTGCCTACCAGATCGGCCCGAGAAACAGGTAGGCGGTGCCGCCGCCGCGCACGGTCTTGCCGGCGCCCACATACACCGGCCCGAAGCGCGTATCGACCGACAGGAAGCCGCTGATGGCTTGCTTGAAGGCCGCGCCGCTCTGCGCCGCTTCCTGTTCCGAGCGGTCGAAGGCGCCGCCGGCTTCCAGCGAAAAGCCGGCGCGCACGGTGCCGCCCAGGGTCACGGGCAAGGCGCCGATGCGGCGCGCCATGACCAGCCGCCCGAAGGCGATGCGGTTGCCTTCGAGCGATTCCGGCAGCGAGCCGGACAGACGCAAGAAGCCGCCCAGGCTGAGCGGCGCGGCGCCGCTGCTGGAAATCGCGTATTCGCCGTACACGTGCCCGGCCCAGTCGCGCGTGCGGAAGGCGCCCAGCCCGAGCAGGGAAAACTGCGCCATTGCGCCGGCGCCATCGGCCCCGCTGCCCCTGCCCGCCAGCTGGGCGTCGAGCAGGTAGCCGCGGCTGGGAAAGCCGAGCGAATCGAGCGTGTCGACCCGGTAGCGCAGGTAGTGATAAGTGCTGGCCGCGAGCTCGCCGTTCTCTTGCTCGGGAATCACGGCGCGCGCGCCCAGGTGCTGGCGCACCATGCCGCCCTGCACGTCGCCCCAGGTGCCCAGCTCGCGCCCCACCACGAAGCGCAGCGAGCGCTGCGAATAGGCATGGCGGCTCTGGCGCCGGCCTTCCTTGAACAGGTCGAACGAACTCGAACTGTACTGGGCCTCGGGCGCCACATACCAGGGCGAGCCGGCGCCGAGCGGCTGATGGAACTGCACGCCGATGCCGCGCTCGTCGCCGATCTGGGCGCTGGTGCGCAATTCCCCGCCCCACGGATTCATCGACGAACGCACGTGCATCACCTTCAGGGCGAAGCGGTTGGCGTCGTCGAAGTCGCTGGCCAGTTCCAGGCCCACGCGCAGGCGGCTGTTGGTCCAGCTCGATTCGGTGGCGCGGATGGCGACGGCGCGCTGGCCGCCCTCATCGTCGATGTCGGTTTCGACCCGTTCCAGGTCGCCGCGCCCGTACAGGCTGTTGGCGGCGCGCCGCACCTGCTCGCGCGTGCGCGTCTGTCCCTGCGCAAGACCGGACTGCACCTGCAGGATTTTCGGATTGATGCGCCCGCTGCTCTCGACCTTGACCTCGGCCAGCGGCAGCGCCGTGTCCGACAGCGGCGGCGTGGCCAGCCGGTTGTTCTCGAACAGCGCATACTCGCCGGCCGGCAGCGCCAGCGCCGCCAGGCGCTGCGACAGTTCGCGCGCGGCCAGCTCGCCGCCCTTGATGGCGCTGTCGATATTGCGGAAATCGAGGAAGCTGGTGCCGCTCAGCTCGGGCGAGATGAGCACGTCGTTGGGGCCGAGTTCGCGGATCGAGCGCTGCACGTTCTGTTCGGTCAGGATATTGATCATCTGCTGCGCCACGCCGAGCGCGCTGCCGAGGTTTTTCTCGGGCGCGAGCGGGGTGCCGACGTTGACGGCGATGATGATGTCGGCGCCCATCTTGCGCGCCAGGTCGATCGGCAGGTTGCGCACCAGGCCGCCGTCGACCACCAGGCGCTGGTTGACGCGCACCGGCGCGAACACGCCCGGCACGGCGAGCGAAGCGCGCATGGTCAGGAACAGCGGGGTGTCGACCAGGTCGACCAGCTCGCCCGTGACCAGGTCGGAGGCGACCGAGCGAAACGGCAAGCTGAGTTGATTGACGGGGCGGTCGCGCGTACCGGCGGGCAGCAGGCGCGCCAGGGCCTGCTCCAGCGCGGCATTGCCGGCGGCGGCCGGCGGCAGCGAAATGCCGTCGCGGTGCACGCCGAACTCGATGCGGGACGGCAGCAGCACGTCTTCTTCGCGGCGCCGGAATTCGAGGTCTTCGCGCGCCGGGCGGTCGGCCACCACGCGGTCCCAGTCGGTCAGGCGCGCCATCTGTTCCAGGTCGGACACCGAGGAGCCGGCCGCGTAGGCGCCGCCGATCACGCTGCCCATGCTGGTGCCGACCACGATGTCGACCGGCACGTGCAGTTCGCGCAGCACGCGCAGCACGCCGATATGGGCAAAGCCGCGCGCGCCGCCGCCGGAGAGCACCAGCGCCACCTTCGGACGGGCAGGCACCGCGACGCCGGCGGGCGTGGCCGGGGCGACGGACTGGGCCAGCGCCGCGCCGGCGTGCCAGCCCAGGGCGCAGGCCGCGGCCAGGATGCGCAAACGCTTCATGCGCCGCTTATTGGGTAGCGGGCTGGTTGCCGGGGCTGACCATGGTGCGGGTCGGGGCCGGCATCTGCGGCGGCGGCGGCGACGGCGGCGCGTTCTGCGGCGGTTCCGGGCTCAGGCCGGGGGCCTGGGGCGGTTCGGCCGGCGGCGGCTGCTGGTTCTGGCCCTGGTTCTGTTCGCCGCTGTTGGTCTGCGGCATCGGCATCGGCGGCGCCATCTCGGCACCGGCCTTGGCGTCGGTGGCCAGCTCGATGCGTTTCTCGACCCCGCCTTCGGACAAGGTGATATAGCGCGGGAACACCGAGGTGACGGTCACGCCCGGGGCGATCTCCTTGCCCACCTTGAGCGCGCGCGGCGGCTGGCCGTCGGACACCAGGATGGCGACGCTGTCGCGCCCGGCCGAGACCACGCCGGTCAGCTGGTAATTGCTGACCACCACGGTGGCGGCCTGGCCGCCGAACAGGGTGGCGGCGGCGTCGGGCGCCGGCACCGGGTCGGGCGCGCTGGCCACGGCCACGATCGGACGCTGCTCGCCCCGGAAGAACTGCATGGCCCAGTACGCGATCGAGGCCGACAGGAAGACCACGGCAATCAGGCTAACAACTATTGGCAAACGCTTCATTACATTCCTTTTTACCGCACCAGCTGATTGATTTCAATAATAGGCATCAGCACCGCGAGCACGATCAGCAGCACCACCACGCCCATGGCCAGGATGAGCACCGGTTCGAGCAGGCCGGCGATGGTCAGCGTGCGCCGCTCCAGGTCTTGCTGCTGCGAATTGGCGGCCCGTTCCAGCATGGCGGGCAGTTCGCCGGTGATCTCGCCGGCGCGGATCATGTGGATCAGCATCGGCGGAAAGTGCTTCTGGGCCGACAACGCGCGCGCCAGGCTGACGCCTTCGCGCACGCTGGCGCTGGCCTGCTCGACCAGTTCCTTCATCGCCACGTTCGACAAGGTGTCGCGGCTGGTGTCGAGCGCGCGCAGGATCGGCACGCCCGAGCCGGTGGTGATCGCCAGGGTACTGGCGAAGCGCGCCGTGTTCAGGCTGCGCTCGAATTTGCCGTACACCGGCGCCGTCAGCAGCCAGGTATGCCACTGGCGCTTGAGCACGGGATTGCGCAGCGCGCGCCGCCACAGCCAGAAGGCGGCCACGAGCAGGATGCCGACGACAATGCCGTAGGCGCGCACGAAATTCGACACCGCCAGCATCATGACGGTCAGCAGCGGCAGCTTTTGCTTGGTGTTGGCGAACACCGAGACGATCTGCGGCACCACGTAGGTGAGCAGGAAGATCACGATCGCGAACGCCACCACGGTGACGATGGCCGGGTAGGTGAACGCCAGGCGCACCTTCTGCACCAGCGCGTTGCGCCGTTCGATGTAGTCGGCCAGGCGCGAGAGCACGCGCGCCAGGTGGCCGATCTGCTCGCCCGAGGCGACCAGCGCCCGGTAGATCTCGGCAAAGTCGCGCGGGTGGCGCGAGAGGGCATCGGAAAACGAGGCGCCGCCCATCACTTCCGAGCGGATCGAGGCCACCAGGTCGCGCACATACGGGCGCTCGGCCTGTTCCAGCAGCGCGGTAAACGCCTGTTCGAGCGGCAGGCCGGCCTCCAGCAAGCTGGCCAGCTGGCGCGTAAACAGCGCCAGCTCGACCTGCGACAAGCGCTCGCCGAAGCCGCGGCTTTTCTCGACGCCGGCGGCATCGAGCTGGGCGGCGATGGCGTCGACCGTGAGCGGGGTCAGGCCCTGCAGGCGCAGGTCGGCCCGCGCCGAACGGGCGCTGTCGGCGTTGACCACGCCCTTGCGGGTGGCGCCGTCGCCATCGACGGCTTCATAACGGAATGCGGGCATCGTGGTCGGCCTAGTCCTTGGTCACGCGCAGCAATTCAGCCTGCGTGGTGGTACCGTTGTCGAGCCAGCGCTGGCCATCTTCGCGCATGGTCTTCATGCCGCTGGCCTGGGCCGCGGTGCGGATCTCGGCTTCGGAAGCGCGGTTGTGGATCTGGGCGCTGATCTTGTCGTTCGTCTCCAAGAGCTCGTACACGCCGACCCGGCCGTGGTAGCCGGTCTGGCCGCACTTCTCGCAGCCGACCGCCTTCCACTGCACCGTGCGGCCCTGCGGCGTTTCGACCTCGTCGCGCACCTTGCAGTGCTCGCACAGTTTTCGCACCAGGCGCTGCGCCATCACGCCCAGCAGCGACGACGACAGCAGGAACGGTTCGATCCCCATGTCGAGCAGACGCGTGACCGCGGCCGCCGCATCGTTGGTGTGCAGGGTGGCCAGCACCAGGTGGCCCGTGAGCGAGGCCTGGACCGCGATCTGCGCCGTTTCCAGGTCGCGGATCTCGCCGATCATGATCACGTCCGGATCCTGGCGCAGGATCGCGCGCAGGGCCTTGGAAAAGCTCATGTCGATGCGGGCGTTGACCTGGGTCTGGCCCACGCCGATCAGGTCGTACTCGATCGGGTCTTCCACGGTCAGGATGTTGGTGGTCGACGCGTTCAGGCGCGTCAACGCCGCGTACAGCGTGGTGGTCTTGCCGGAACCGGTGGGTCCGGTGACCAGCACGATGCCGTGCGGCTGGTTGATCAGTTCGTCGAACTGCGGCAGCAGGGCGGCGTTCATGCCCAGGTGCGACAGGTCGAGGCGGCCGGCTTCCTTGTCGAGCAAACGCAATACGGCGCGCTCGCCATGGCCGGTCGGCAGGGTCGAGACGCGCACGTCGACGGGTTTACCGCCCACGCGCAGGGTGATGCGGCCATCCTGCGGCAAGCGTTTTTCGGCGATGTCGAGCTGCGCCATGATCTTGATACGCGAGATCAGCGAAGCGTGGATGGCCTTGCGCGGACGGACCACGTCGCGCAAGGAGCCGTCGATGCGAAAGCGCACCACGGAGGTCTGCTCGAACGGCTCGATGTGGATGTCGGAAGCGCCTTCGCGCAGCGACTGGGTGAGCAGCGCGTTGATCATGCGGATCACCGGCGCGTCGTCTGACGATTCGAGCAAGTCTTCGATGGCCGGCACGTCCTGCAGCAGCTTGGTCAGATCGAGGTCGGCATCGAATTCGTCGGCCACCTGCGAGGCGTCGCCGCCGGCGCCGGCGTAGGCGCTGGCAATGGCCGCTTCCAGGTCGGCGCGGTCCATCGAGCGCAGCGCGATGCGCCCGAAGCGGCGCGACACTTCGGCAATCGCCGCCGGCGCGGTGGCGCCCGAGACCCACACTTCGATCGGATGCTCGCCGTTGTCGGGCGAGCGCGCCAGCACGCCGAAGTCGCGCGCAAAAGCGTAAGGTAAAAGATTGCTCATCGGTCAGTCATCACTTGGTCGCCGGGACCGGCTTGGCCGAGCGGTACATATTCACGTCGGCCGGGTTGATCGTGGCCGGGGCGCTCAAGGGACGCTCGGTCGTGCTGCCCGGAGCCGGGGCGGGCGTGGCGGGCGCTGGAACCGGACGCGGCGGCACTGGCGCCATGGCGCCGCCCGGCGGCGGCTGGCCATTGTTCAGCGACGGCAGCACCGGGGTGCCGTAGTCGGGCATCACGATATTGTCCTTCGGTCCGCCCGTGGCCTGGCCGGCCGAGCGCATGAAGTCGTAGCGATCGGTGGCGATGGCATTGCTGTCTTCCTTGCTGCGCACGATCACCGGGCGCAGGAACACCATCAGGTTGGTCTTGTTGCGCTTGCGGCTGCGGTACTTGAACAGGTTGCCGAGCACCGGAATGTCGGCCAGGCCACGCACGCGATCTTCGCCCTCGCTCGTATCGTCCTTGATCAGGCCGCCAAGCACGATGATCTGGCCATCGTCAGCGATGACATTGTTTTCGATGATGCGCACGTCGGTGATAACGCCCGCAGCCGAGTTGCTTGCCACGTTCGAGGTCTCGTGGTAGATCGCCATCTTGATGGTGCCGCCTTCGGAAATCTGCGGACGCACCTTGAGCGTGAGGCCGACATCCTTGCGTTCGATGGTCTGGAACGGGTTGCCGCCGGCCGCGCCGCCAGTGTTGGTGGTAAAGCTGCCCGTGATGATCGGCACGTTCTGGCCGACCTTGATGGTCGACAGTTCATTGTCGAGCGTGAGCATGTTCGGGGTCGACAGGATGTTGGCGTTGCCCGTGTTTTGCATCGCGTGCGCGACCGCGCCCAGGCCGAGCTTACCGGCGACCTGCTTGAACAGGCCGATCGTCAGCCCGCTGCCGGGTACCGCCGCACCGGCGCCCGTGGCCAGCTTGACCAGGTTGTTGGCGCCCGCCTCGTCGACCGAGTGCTGGAGTGCTCCGACCCGGTACTCGCTGTTCTTGGTACCCGACAGGCCGAGCCACTGCACGCCGAATTCGGCCGCGTTTTCGGCACTGACTTCGACGATCAGGGATTCGATGTAGACCTGGGCCCGGCGCACGTCGAGCTGGTCGATGACGGCGCGCAGGTTGCGGTACACCGCGTCCGGCGCGGTAATGATCAGGGTGTTGGTGGAAGCGTCAGCCTGGATGAAACCGGCCCCGCCGCCGCCGCTGCCGCCGCTGGTCTGGCTCTGCTGGGCCATGCTGTTGCCGGCGCCGCTGTTCTGGTTGTTGTTGCCGCCGCTCTGGTTGTTGCCCGTGGCGCCGCCGCCGCTGGCCACGCTGCCGCCGGAGGTGCCCTGCTGCTGCTGGGCCAGGGACGAAGAGTCGGACGAGACCACCGCGCGCAAGGTCTGCGCCAGCTTGGTGGCGTCGGCGTTTTTCAGGTAGACCACATGGACGTTGCCGGCCTGCGAAGTCGGCTGGTCCAGCTTGGCGATCAGCGACTTGGCCAGGTTGGCGCGCGCGGGCGACGGCGCGCGCAGCACCACTGCGTTGGTGCGCGGATCGGCCACCACCGAAATGCGGCCCGAATCGCCGCCGGCGCTCGGTTCCATCAGCTTGTTGACCATGGTCGCCAGGTCGGACGCGATCGCGTGGCGCACCGGAATGACGTCGAGGTCGGCCGCCACCGGGGCGTCGAGCGCGGCGACGATCTTGGCCAGGCGGCGCAGGTTGTCGGCGTAATCGGTGATGACCAGGCTGTTATTGCCCGGATTGGCCATGATCGAATTGTTCGGCGAAATGAGCGGGCGCAGCACCGCGGTCAGGTTGGCCGCCGATTCGTGGCTCAGATGGAAAATCTGGGTGGCGATCTGGTCGCCCTTGACGCCCGACCCGCCCACCCCGACCTGGGTCGGCGACGATTGCAGCTTCGCTTCCGCTTCCGGCACCACCTTGGCGAAACCGTCGCCGGTGACCACCGCGTAGCCCTGCAGGCGCAGCGCCGAGGTCAGCAGGCCAAAGGCCTGGGCCTTGGTGACCGGCTTTTCCGACGTCACGGTCAGGGTGCCCTTGACGCGCGGATCGATAATGAAGGTCATGCCGGTGTAGTGGCCCACCGCCTTGATGACCGATTCGATGTCGGCGCCGACGAAATTGAGGGCGGCCGGAACGTCCGCGGCGGCCAGCGCGGGGCTTGGCGCCCCCGCGACCGCGCAGCACAGCAGGACGCCGGCGGCAATGCGGCGCAACGCCGGGGAAGTGGAAGTGCTCAGTGACTGTTTTTTCATCATTTAAACTCTAAGGCGATAGTTTTCTTGCCGTCAACCATTCGGCGCTGGCCCAGTAAATTCAGGAGATTGCCCAGCGTTTCTTCATATCCATCGGCGGCCTGTGCCGTGCCGGAAAACTGGAAGCGGCCCTGGTTCAGGCTGCCCTTTCCCGCCAACAACAAGGCACCGCGTTCCGTCTTCAAATTCACGTTTGCCTGCTGCCCCTGCCAATCCATGGTCATCTTGTAGCTGCCCAGCACCTTGATCGGCGCCATGCGCGAGCCCATGTCATTCAATTCCAGGGTCGTCACCCCGTCCACCGCCACCCCGCGTCCGTCCGGCGCGCGCGCCAGGCCCAGGGTGGTCCAGGACAGGCGCATGTCGCCCGAGAGCGCCAGCGTATTGAGCGGCGCGCCCAGACCAGCCAGGCCGCCCGCCGGCAGCAGCAGCGCCGACGGACTGACCTGCCACTGCGACCAGCTGCCGGTCAATGTCACCGGCTGGGTCAGCGCCAGCGGATTGGCCAGCGTCATGTCGACCTGGCCGAACAGCACCAGCGGCGACAAGGTCCAGGCGAAGCGCCCCGGCAGCAGCGGCGTGACCGCCCCGCCCGGCCCGGCCGCCCCGCCAATAAAGGCTGAGCCGCGCCAAAGCGTACCCTGCGCATCCCCCAGAGTCAAACGTCCGCCGGTCTGGCGTTCGACCACGTCGCCCAGCCACGAGGCCGGCGCGAACGCCAGCACGGTGAGGGCCACGGCCAGCACGATCGCGCCCAACCATAGCACGGCGCGCATCATCGCGAACTCGCATCCGTGTTCTGGCGCAAGGTGAGCGTGGCGTCGACCTGGCCGGCCGGGGTCGAGGCCGTGATGGCCGCTTCCAGCACGCTGATGCGGTTTTCCAGGCGCTGCGCTTCAAGCCAGGCGAACAGATTGGAAAAAGCGACGCCGGATACCTGCAGCTTGGCGTACTCGCCGGTCATGCTGAGCGACTCGGGCTTGATCCCGCGCGCCGTCAGGCTGGCCGAGAGCGTCTCGCGCGACATGGGCGTTACTTGCGGCGGCGTCTGGCCGGACAGCTCGGCGGCGGTCTTGGCCAGCGCTTCGAGCTGGGCCTTCTGCTGCTTGAGCTGCGGCAATTCGGCGCGCAGCCGGGCGCTGCCTTCCAGCGCGGGCGCCAGGAACAGCGCGTACACCAGCAGCAGCGCCGCCAGGGCGCCGCCGATGCCGAGGAACTTGCGTTCCTGCTCGGTGCGCGCCATCCAGTACAGCGCCATCTGGTCCTTGAGCCGGCTCACGGCGGTCAACGCGCTCATGGCTTGGCTCCCGCGGTACGCAGCAACAAGGTGTTGGCGGCTATTTCACTGACGTCGAGCTTGTGCTTCGCCAAGCCCGGCTTGAGCGACGAGGCCAGGGCCGGATCGGCGCCTTCGGGCTTGAGCTTGATGGTGGTGGTGCGCTCGCGGAAGGTGAGCGCGGCCAGCTCGGGCGGCTTGCCCAGGGTGCGCACCGCTTCGCCCAGGGCGGCGGCCTGGAAGGTGAATTCGTCGGGCCCGACCTGGCCCGAGGCGCCCCTGGCCTGGGCGATTTTCTGGCTCATCTGGCGTTCGAGGTTGTTACTGATGACCGTCTCCTTCGGATAGGCGGCGCGGAAGATCTGCACCATGGCCTGGCGCGTGTTGTCGGCTTCGCGCTTGAGGCGCAGCCATTCGTAATTGAGGCCGGCCAGGTTGACCACCACGGCCAGCAGGGCCAGGCGCACCGGCCACTTCCAGCGCTGCCAGTCGCGCGCCTTGGCGCCGGCCGCGCCCAGGCCAGGAACCAGGTCCAGGCTGGTGCTTTTCGAGCCGGCAATCCAGTGCGCCCAGTGTTCGGCTTCGAGCGTGACGGCGGGACCGGCTTCGGCGCACAGGGCCTGGTACTCGCCCAGTTGCTCCTGCGGCACGTACAGGGTCAGCGGGGTGTCGCCGGCCAGCGCGCGCACCGTTTGCAGGGCCATGGCCGGTTCGCCGGCGATCGCCAGCCCCAGGCCGTGATACTGGCCGTGGCGGATGGTGATGCCGCCGCTATCGATGGCGGCCGAGGCATTGCCCGGCGCCAGCGGCAGGCATAGCTGGGCGGGAAAGGCGGCCACCGCGCGCGCACCCTGGGCCAGCACCGAGCGCACCAGCGCTTCGAGCCAGGCGCGCTGGGCCACGGCGATGGCGCGCAAGCCATCCGCGCCCGCGGCCGGGGCGGCCACCAGCACGCATTCCTCGGGGTCGCCCAGCACCTGTTCTTCGACCAGGTTGGGGAGCGCGGCGCGCAGGCGGGCCGCCGACAGCGGCGGCACCTTGACGTGCAACAAGGTCACGTCGGCCGCGGCCAGCAGCAGCACCACGCGCCGGCTGGAAGCGATCAGCTCGCCCATGCCCTTGAGCACGCCATCGCCCTGCTGGATCAGCGCGCCACCGTCGGCGACCAGCGCGAAGCGGGCCAGGGCCCCTTCGCTGTCCGCCCTGGCCGGATGCCGGATATATAAAGTAGTCAAACCGTCTCGCTTTCGTTCTTAATTTTGCCGTACCCAGACGGTCGTGGTCTGCACACGATCGTCCAGCCTGCGCTGGACCAGCGCTTCCGCGTCGAGCGCGGCCCGGTCCAGGCGTATCCGGCTCTTCACCAGGAAATATTCGCTTTTGAAACTATACGTGTTCTTGACCGGATCCTTGCCGTACAACTGCTCCTTGAAACGGGCATCGTCGATAAAGTAGGCCTGCTTGCGGCGCGTCACCAGGGCCGCCCCTTCCGACACCGAATACCCTTCCACGATGGCGGCCAGCACTTCGGCCGGGGCGGTATTGGCGTTGACCTTGGTCTGTTCGGGCAGCACGATGGCAAATTCGCGCAGGCGGTTCACGGTTTGCAGCGTGTAGCCGGGAATCGAGAGCAGGTCGTCGAGCTGGGTCAGGCCGACCGGCGCGGTGCCGGCCGAGACCGGAACCGGCACCGCGTCCGGGTCGGGCGGCGGCGGTGGCGGCTGGTTGGGATCCTGCACCGCCGGCACGGCCGGCGCGGCGCCCGAGGCCACCGCCAGCGCGGTGCGCTGGGCCAGGGCCGGATCGAGCTGCAGGTTTTGCAGCAGGCGCTGGTACACCTGCACCTGGACCTTGTCGATGACGCGTCCGTTGGACAGGTTCATCAGGTTGTAGCGCGCGGTGGCGTCCGAAATCTGGCCCGACAGGGTGGCGTCGAACACTTCGCCTTCGACCCGCTCGCGCTCGATGTACTGGTCCAGGCGCGTTTCGGCCAGCGGCGTGTTCCACACCGCGTTCAGGGTGGTCAGGTTGCGGTTGTCGATGCCGTCCTGGCGCAGCACCAGGCGCGCCCAGTCGAGCGCGCCGCGCAGGATCCACTTGGTCTGCAGGTGCAGGCGCTGGTTTTCCATCGAGCGCACCTGGACCTGCTGCTGCCAGAACAGGCTGGCGACGATGGTCACCGACAGCATCGTCAGCAGCAGGGCCGTGATGATGGCCACGCCCTGCTGGCGGCGCGGAAAAGGCTTGCGCATCACATGCCCCCCAGCAAGAACGATTTGCTCATCACCGCGGCCACGTTATCGACCTGCAGCTGCACCTGCAGCCCGGTCGGCGTCAGGCTGGGGGCGTTGAGCGGAGCCGGCACCGGGGCCGGCGGCGGCGGCGCGCTAGACACGGCCTGCGCCACCGGCTGGGAGTTCTGGCGCCAGCCATTGTTTTCCCAGCTCATGATCTGCATCGCGCTCACGCCCGACTGCAGGGTGACGGCCGGCGTGGTGTCAGCGTTGCTGATGGCGGCCTGCCACATCACGTCGAGCTGGACCAGGTCGCGCGTGCCGTTCGATTCGCGCCGGGTAAGCATGCGGTCGACGATGCGGTAGGCGACCACCTGCAGGCGCGCCGGTTCGTTTTCGGCGTACACATTGCGCACCAGGGTCAATTTGTCGGGCCCGGAGAGCAGGTACGGCCGGCCCAGCATCAGGGCCGGATTGGCCAGGTGCTCGCAGTCGCTCTGCATCTGGGCAAAGGCGAGCTGCATGCCGCGCGCCGATTCGAGGCGCGCGGTGAGCGTTTCGCGCGCGCGCACGATGCTGTCCAGGCCGCGCCAGCCGAGCACCGCCACGATGGCCAGGATGCTGATCGCCACCAGCAGTTCAATCAGGGTGAAACCACGCTGTTGCCGCCGTTGCTCATGTTGCCGCTGCCCGGTGTGCCTCATTCGTTGAGCACCAGTTGGACCAGCTTGATGATGCGGCGCTCCGGATTGGCGCTGTCGAACACGCTGACCTCGACCCGGCGCAGGCGCGGATTCGGGCTGGCCAGCACTTCTTCCTGGCACAGCAGCTTCAGGTCGCCCTGGGGGCATTCGTAACTGTTCTTGCCGATCGCCGGATATTCCTTGGCCAGGCGGATCTGCACCAGCCGGTTTTCGGCCGACCAGGTCGCCATCATGGCGGCGCGCAGGCCGGCGCTGTTGGAGGTCAGGCTGCCCACGGCGCGCAGCGAGGCGCCCAGCGCGGTGCCGATGATGACGAGCGCCACCAGCACTTCGAGCAGGGTAAAGCCGGACTGGTTGGCGTGGGGATGGCGCATGGTCTGGTTCAACAAATACCTTACAGGGTTACTCGACGACGAAGTGGCCGATGCCGTCGGCCCGGATGGCGACCCGGTCGTCGCCGATCGCCAGGGTCAGCACGAACGGTTTGTCGACCGGCTCGCGCCCGAAGGTAATGCGCACCGGACCGCCGCCCACCGATACCGGCGGGTCGAGCAGCAACTGCACCGGGGCGCCCTTGAAGGGACGCTCGCGCAGCAGGTCGTCGCGCGTGACCGGTTCCCAGACCGCTTCATTGCGCACCAGGAAGCGATAACGTTCGGTATCGGCCTCGAAGGCCACCAGCCGGTTGCGCACGATGGCTTCGTCGCGCGCCAGCTGCAGCAGCAGGGCCAGGCGGCGCGCCTCGTCTTCGAGATTCTGGCGCGGGCTCGGAATCGCATTGATCGAAACCAGGCCCAGCACGATGCCCATGATGACCATCACGACCATCACCTCGATCAGGGTGAAGCCCCGGCTGGCGCGCACTGCGTTCATGACCTTCAAGACGCCTCGGTCCGGGCCTAGTTTTCCCAGGAACCGATATCGCTGTCGTCGCCGGTGCCGCCGGGCAGGCCGTCGGCGCCGAGCGAGAACACGTCGATTTCACCCTGCACGCCAGGGGACAGGAACTGGTACGGGTTGCCCCATGGATCCTTCGGCAGTTTCTCGATGTAGCCGCCGGTCTTCCAGCCGTTGGCGGTCGGGCCGTTGGTCGGCTTGACGACCAGCGCCTGCAGGCTTTGTTCCGTGGTCGGGTAGCGCTGGTTGTCCAGCTTGTACAGCTTGAGCGCTTGCATCAGGTTGGCGATATCGACCTTGGCGGCGGTGATGCGCGCCTGGACGGTACGGTTCATCAGCTTGGGCACGACCAGCGCGCCGAGAATGCCGATGATGACCACCACCACCATGATTTCAACAAGGGTAAAGCCGCGCGCGAAGCGCTGGCGGATGGAACGGTGTGCAGCGAGTTTCATAGTCAGTCAGTGATGTAAGTTCTACGATGAGTCGGAGTATAAGGCCAATAACGCCCGCCGTCGCTATCCAACTGCGGGCTATTTTGCGTCATCTTCCTGTCATCTTGCGCAGGCGGGAATCTAAGTTGCCGGGGCGTTATTCAAGTTACCCCGGCGATGCCGCCGCGCTTCCCGCCAGTGGCGGTAACGACGGTGGAGGCGCGCCACCTGATTGTAAGTCAGTGTGGCGCCGCCTTCCACTGATGGACGAATCGACAGTGCCGGTTGGCGCAAGCCTGGTGCCGATTAGTGATGATGCCTGGCACTGCTGCCGCTCAGGCGATGCAGGGCGCCATCGTTGCCGCCCTCGGCCAGGTTGCTCGATACCGGGGCCAGGGCCTTGACCATCGGCGCATCCTTGACGAAAGGCACGATGCCGAGTGCCTTGTCGATTTCATGCGGATAGACCACGTAGCCGCGCGTGATGACCAGCGCCACCTTGCGGATATCGCCGATCTGTTTGGTCGGGTCGCCATCGACCAGCACCAGGTCGGCCAGCTTGCCCTGGGTGACCGAACCGCGCTCGGCGCTGGTGCGGGTGTAGCGCGCGCCGTTCAGGGTGGCGACCTGGATCGCCTGGGCCGGCGTGAGGCCGGCCTTGACCAGCAGTTCGAGTTCGGCCTGCAAGGTGAAGCCGGCCATTTCATCGGTGCCGGCCACGATCGGCACGCCCGCCTTGTACAGGCGGCCGACGAAGTCGACCATCTTGGCGTAGGATTTTTCGTAGCGCTTCTGGGCAGCTTCGTCGGCGATCTTCATGGTGCCGACATAAAAGCCGCGCTTTACATCCGGCGGCATGTGGTCGGCCACGGCCACGAACGGCTCGTTCAGGTCGCCGTCGCGCTGCTTGAGGAAGGCGAAGGTGGCCAGGGTCGGATCGATCACGGTCTGCTTGGCTTTCAGGCGCGCGATGAATTGCCTGACCCTGGGCGAATCGAAATCGAGGTCCACCACTTTTTCCGACGGCAAGATGAAGCGTTCCAGGGTGCGCGTTTCGGTTTCCGGTGTGGCCAGGAAGTTGAGCATGACCTGATTGATATGCTGGATTTCATCGTAGCCGGCGTCGAGCGCTTCGTGCGCGCGCAGGCCGACCGGCACGTGGCCCGACACGCGCAGGCCGCGCAGGTGGGCGTACGCCACGGTGTCCTTGAGGATCGCCTTGGGGAAGGAGTTGTAGATTTTCAGCTGCGGATAGCCATGCTCGGCATACCAGTCGATCGCGTTTTTGGCTGCCGGCAAGTCCTTGACGACGAAGCCGCCGTTCGACGAGAACGGGCTTTCGCCTTCCAGGAAGCCGGTCGGCACCACTTGCGGCGAGAGCAGGCGGCCCTCGGCCACTTCGTCGAGGATTTGCTGCAATTGCCCGTTATCGTTGCCCATGTCGCGCACCGTGGTCACGCCCGCGGCCAGGTTCAGGCCGCCGTCCCAGCGGCCCACGTGGCCATGCATGTCGAACAGGCCGGGCAGCATGATGCGCCCGGCCGCGTCGATTTCGTTGACGGCGCCGCGCACGGGCGAACCGGCCGGCAGGATCGCGCTGATGCGACCGCGCAGCACGTAGACGTCGGACGGCGCGCCCACGGTGGCTTTTTCGCTGTCGAAAATGCGCGCGTTCTTGACCACCGTCAAACCGGTCAGCTTGTGCTGCAACTGGCTGGCGAGATCGGTCAGCATTTTGCTCTCGGCCACTTTCTGGCGCTCGGCCAGGACCTTGGAGACACCGTTCCAGCCTTCTTCGGCGGCGGTCATGAAACCGGGAATGACGACCGCGAACAGGCGCGGCTTGGCGTCGGTGGTGGCCCAGTAAAACTGGGGCGACATGCCCAGGCCGGTCTGGGCGAACAGTTGCACCTTGCGCGTCTTGCCATTGCTGGTGACCTCGACTTCGTCGAGCTTGCGCTGGGTCAGGGTGCCGGAAGGCAGCAGCGGCAGGCTGCCGGTCGGGCTGGCGGCCAGGGCGGCGATGGCGATCGAGGCCATTTCGGCCGAGCCGTTCAGGGGCACGTACATGGCCGGGCCGGTGATCGATTTTTCGCCTTTTTCCGAGGTCGATTTCCAGCTGGCCTTGTCGCCCTTGCGCTCGAAGCGGTCATCCACCACCGCGCCGTAGGTCGAGTTGCCCTTGACCGTGTAGTCGGTCATGGTGCCGTCGGCGCCCAGGCGGAACTGTTCGGTCAGCTCGGGGCCGCGGCCGTTATCCTTGTAGATGAAGCGCACGCGGGTGAGGCCATCGTCGTCACGCTCGACGACCTGTTCCCCGATGCGCTTGCCGTTTTCGGCGTGCATCTCGTAGCGGAGGGTCTGGGTGGCGGCGTGCGCCGACCAGCTCAGGGCGGCGGCGACAGCGAGGACGAGCGGACGTTTCATGTGATGCATCTCCCTGGACGGAACGTTAGTTATTATGCTGGGACGCAAGAATAGCACGGGTGCGTACGGTCTAGAGCAATGTCATAAAGACAAATTAATAAATGGTTATTTTGGGCGGTGCGGGTAGGGTAAAAAGCCGGCCCGATGAGGCGGCGCAGCCTGACTAAGCGCTTCTTTTATAGCCGTCTTCCCCGCGCCAAGGCGGCACTCGGCGGGGAACGACGGATTATCAGATAGCGGTGAAAGGGGACGCCTCTTGGGCAACCTCGCCCCCACACACCGGGCACCCCGCATTGCGCGCCACGCCGATACTGGTCCACTCCATGCCGCGCCCGTCGAGCAGCAGCAAACGCCCAGCCAGCGATTGCCCGACCTGCATCACCAGCTTGAGCGCTTCGGCTGCCTGCATCGCGCCGATCACGCCCACCAGCGGCGCGAACACGCCCATGCTGCTGCAGGCGACATCCTCGAAGCGCTGGTCTTGCGGAAACAGGCAGCTGTAACAAGGCGAATCCTCGCGGCGCGGGTCGAACACGCTGATCTGCCCGTCGAAACGGATCACCGCGCCCGACACCAGCGGCACGCGCTGGGCCACGCAGGCACGGTTGACGGCGTGACGCGTGGCAAAGTTGTCGCTGCAATCGAGCACCACCGTCGCCTGCCCCACCAGCTCGGCCAGACGGGCATCGTCGGCCCGCTCGCGCAGCGCCACCACCTCGATCCCGGGATTGATCGCCAGTAGCGAAGTACGTCCGGACTCGGCCTTGGGCTGGCCGATGCGCTCGCTGGTATGCAGAATCTGGCGCTGCAGGTTGGTCAGGTCGACCACATCG
Organism: Massilia pseudoviolaceinigra; assembly: GCF_030846505.1. Lineage (NCBI taxonomy): Bacteria > Pseudomonadati > Pseudomonadota > Betaproteobacteria > Burkholderiales > Oxalobacteraceae > Massilia > Massilia pseudoviolaceinigra. The sequence continues at coordinate 35,218 of NZ_JAVCWL010000015.1, forward strand.
TCATCAACCAGCACGATGCGCCCGATCCCGGCCGAGGCCAGGTACAGCGCCGCCGGCGAACCGAGCCCGCCGGCGCCGATGACGAGCGCGCTCGCCGCCAGTGCCCGCTGCTGGCCTTCGATGCCGATCTCGTCGAGCAGGATGTGGCGCGAATAGCGCAGCAGCTGGTCGTCGTTCATCGGGTGCTGGTGCTGATGCTGATCCTGCTGTGCCGCATTATTTCTTGACGCCTTTGTTCAGTTCGGGCGGTTTCACGTCCGGCGCCGGCTTGACCGCGGCCTTGTCCTTGGACTTCTCGGTTTCCTTGTCGAGCACCGGTTCGACCTTCGACAGTTTGACCGGCAAGCCCTTGAAATGGTTCAGGGCCTGGGCCAGCTGGAAGTCGTCCTTGCTGCCGAATTCGAGCGGCTTGCGGGTGCGCGCCTGGGCCTGCGCACGCTGGTCTTCTTCCATTTCGTCGCGCCGCGCCTTGCCCGGATCGATGCTGTCCTTGCCGCTGCCGTCGGAAAGGTGCTTTTCCAGGTCGGCTTCGCGCACGCGCAGGCTGTTCAAGCCATCGCCCTCGGCGGTTTCGTCGACCATCATGTCGGGCACGATGCCCTTGGCCTGGATCGAGCGGCCCAGCGGCGTGAAGTAGCGCGCGGTGGTGAGCTTGACGGCGGTATCCCTGGTGAGCGGACGCAGGGTTTGCACCGAGCCCTTGCCGAAGGTCTGGGTGCCCATGATGATGGCGCGCTTGTAATCCTGCAGGGCGCCGGCCACGATTTCGGAGGCCGAGGCCGAGCCGGTGTTGACCAGCACGATCACCGGCACGCTCTTGAGCGCGGCCGGCAGCCTGGCCAGCGGATCGGCGCCGTTGCGGGCGGCGTAGAATTCGCGCCGGCCGTAGAACACTTCGTTCGAGTCGCGGCGCTGGCCGGCGGTCGAGACGATCGCCTTGTCATGCGGCAGGAACGCGGCCGACACGCCGATCGCGCCCGGCAGCAAGCCGCCCGGGTCGTTGCGCAAGTCCAGCACCAGGCCCTTGAGCTTGGGGTCCTGGGCGTACAGCGCGTTGACCTTCTTGACCATGTCGTCCACGGTCTGTTCCTGGAACTGGCTGATGCGCAGCCAGCCGTAGCCCGGCTCGACGATCTTGCCCTTGACGCTCTGGACCCGGATTTCCTCGCGCACCAGCGGCACGATCCACGGCATGTCGTCGCCCTTGCGCGCGATGGTCAGCACCACCTTGCTTTTCGGCTCGCCGCGCATTTTCTTGATCGCTTCGTCCAGCGACAAGCCCTTGATCGGGGTGCTGTCGATGCGGGTGATCAGGTCGCCCGCCTTGATGCCGGCCCGAAATGCCGGCGAATCCTCGATCGGGGTGACGATCTTGACGTAGCCTTCTTCCATGGCCACTTCGATGCCCAGGCCGACGAAGCGGCCCTGCATGCTTTCCTGCATTTCGCGCAGGGCTTTCTTGTCGAGGTAGACCGAATGCGGGTCGAGCGAGGCCACCATGCCGGTGATCGCTTCCGAGAGCAGCTTGCGGTCTTCGACCGGCTCGACGTAATCGGTCTTGATGAGGCCGAACACATCGGTGAGCTGGCGCAGCTCGTCGAGCGGCAAGGGTGCGCTGCCGGGTTTTTGCGCCATGGCCGAAAACTGGAACGAGGCGGCGACGCCGGCGACCATGCCAAAGCCGATCAGGCCGATACTTTTGACTTTCATTCTTAAACCCATTCTCAATACCACCGGAAGCAACAGCGAAGCGTCTGCGGGCCGTTCGGCCCGCATGACCTTGTTGACCTAAAAGTTCACCCAGCCCGCCGGATCGACCGCCGCGCCCTTGTGCCTGATTTCAAAGTATAGCCCCGATTCTTCGTTGCCGCCGGTGTTTCCCGCGCTGGCGATGGGGTCGCCTCCCTTGACGGCGTCGCCCTCGCGTTTGAGCAGGGCCTGGTTGTTGCCATAGATCGAAAGGTATTCGCTGCCATGGTCGACCAGGATCAGGTTGCCGAAGCCGCGCATCCAGCGCGCGAACACCACCCGCCCGCCCGCCACGGCGCGCACTTCGCTGCCTTCGTCGGCCTTGATGAACATGCCTTTCCAGCTCGGCCCACTGCCGCGCTTGGCGCCGAAGCGGGCCGCCAGCTTGCCCGACACCGGCGCGCGCAGCTTGCCGCGCAGGCTGACAAAAGCGCCTTCCGGCATGGCCGGGGCCAGCGCAATATCGGGCTTGCGCGGCGCGACCGGTTCCGGCTTCGGCTCGGGCGTCTGCGCGACCACGGGCGGCTCGTCGTCGTCGATCGGGTCCATCGGCACCGGAACCGGGACAGGCGGAATCTTGGCGCCGGTGCGCGGATCGACCTTGGGCGGCTTTTTGGCCGCTTCGCGCGCCAGGCGCTCGCGCTCGCGTTCGCGCTGGCGTTCCCGTTCAGCCTTGCGTTCGGCCTTTTTGGCCTCCGCCAGCAGGCGGGCCTGCTCGGCGGCCTTGGCGCGCGCGGCGGCCAGCGCTTCCTGGCGGCGCTGCTCGGCGGCGGCCGCTTCGGCCTGTTCCTTGATCAGTTTAGAGAGCTTGTCGACCAGCCCGGCCATGCGCTGTTCGTCGCGCTCCAGGCCGCCGATTTCCTTGCGCTGCTCGGCCAGGCGGTTCGACAGGGAACCGAGCAAGGCGGCGCGGCGCGCCTTTTCCTTTTCCAGCACGGCTTTCTGCTCGCGCTCTTCCTGGGCGATTTCGTTGAGTTCCTCGCGCGCGTTTTCGGCCTTGTCGCGGTTGCTGGCGACGGCGGCCAGGTTGCCGTGCAAGGAACCGAGCAGCTTGGCCTGGGCCTTCGAGACGTAGGCCATCAGTTGCAGGTCGCGGTTGATGCGGTTCGGATTGTCGCCCGAGAGCAGCAGCTTGATGCGGTCTTCGTTGCCGGCAACGTATTGCTCGCGCAAGAGACGCGACAATTGCTGTTTCTGGCTGGCGATGGTGGCTGCCAGCCGTTCTTGCGAGGCGGCCAGTTCGGCCACGGTGGCATTGGTCTCGCTCTGTTCGCTGGCGAGGTCGCGCAGCAGGCGGTTGGCGTTGGAAATGGCTTCCTCGGACTCGGCCAGGGTATCGGCCGCGTCCTCGCGTTCGCTTTCGGTCTTGCTCACTTCGCGCTTGAGTTCGGCCAGCTTTTGCTGGATGCCGGCGCGCGTTTTCTCCGCCAGCACTTTCTGCTTGCTGCGCTCGGTTTGGCGGGGAGCAGGCGCGGCGGCGGCACTGCACGTAAAGACGGCCAGGAGCGCGCACAACAGCGCCCTGGCCGGTAACTGCCTTAATTCACGATACAAAACTTACTTGGCCTTCCCTTGGTTGGCCACGGCCGCGACGGCGGCGGCGATGGCGTCCTGGTCGCCCAGGTAGTAATGGCGGATCGGTTTCAGGTCGGCGTCGAGCTCATACACCAGCGGCTGGCCGTTGGGGATGTTCAGGCCGACGATGTCTTCGTCGCTGATGCCATCGAGCATTTTGATCAGGGCGCGCAGGCTGTTGCCGTGGGCCGATATCAGGATTTTCTTGCCGGCGCGGATGGCCGGAGCGATTTCCTCATCCCATACCGGCATCACGCGCGCCACGGTATCTTTCAGGCATTCGGTCAGGGGAATGCTGTCCTTGGGCACGCCGGCGTAGCGCGGATCGTTGAACGAGGTGCGCTCGTCGGACGCTTCGAGCGCCGGCGGCGGGGTATCGTAGCTGCGGCGCCAGACCAGCACCTGGGCGTCGCCGTACTTGGCGGCGGTCTCGCCCTTGTCCAGGCCCTGCAGGGCGCCGTAGTGGCGCTCGTTGAGGCGCCAGTCGTTCTTGACCGGCAGCCACATCATGTCCATGTCGTCGAGCGCCAGCCACAAGGTGCGGATGGCGCGCTTGAGCACCGAGGTGTAGGCCACGTCGAAGGTAAAGCCAGCCTCTTTGAGCACCTGGCCCGCGCTGCGCGCTTCGCGCACGCCTTTTTCGGTCAGGTCGACGTCGGTCCAGCCGGTGAAGCGGTTTTCGAGATTCCAGGTGGATTCGCCGTGGCGCATGAAGACAATTTTGTACATAAGCAATTTTCAAGAAGGTGGAAGAAGGGAAACCTGATACGAAAATGGTGAATGCAAGATGCAGGCAAAGCGATAGTGTAAAGGGTAAGTGTTAGCAGATCCGGCTTCTATTTTATAATGCGGGGATTGTCCTAAACCATTGGAACCCCGTGAAATTCATTCTTGACCATCTTTTTATCGTCAGCATCGTCGTGCTGTCGGGCGGCGCCCTGCTCTTGCCGGCCCTGCTTCCGCGCGGGAAACGCGCTTCCACCTTGCAGGTGACCCAGCTGATGAACCGCGGCAAGACCGTGCTGGTGGACATCCGCAGCGCCGATGAATTTGCAAAAGGGCATTTGCGCGACGCGAAAAACATTCCGCTGTCAGACTTGTCGTCCCGCATTGCCGAACTCGACAAAGCGAAAAACAAAACCATCGTCGTCGTGTGCCAGACCGGCGCGCGTGCCGACAAGGCCGCCAAAATCCTCGAAGCCGCCGGTTTTACCGACGTCGTCGGCCTCGATGGTGGCCTGACCGCATGGCAAGCCGCTGGCTTGCCGACCGCTAAGTGAGAAAGGAAACACCATGACAGCCCATGTAGTGCTCTACCATACCGCCTCCTGCCCGTACTGCGTGCGCGCCGAGCGCCTGCTCGAAGCGAAGGGCGTGACCGATATCGAGAAGATCCGCGTCGACCTCGACCCGGACCAGAAAGTGGTCATGATGAACAAGACCGGACGCCGCACCGTGCCGCAGATTTACGTGGGAGAGACCCACGTCGGCGGTTTCGACGATTTGTATGCGCTCGATCAACAAGGACGCCTCGATCCCTTGTTAAAAGGGGTTTGAACGGCATATAAGCCCGAATGCAGGCGATTGATTGCGCAAAACTATTTCAAGTCGTATGATTTTGCTACAATTGCCGTCGCGTTTGAAGTCTAAGCACAGAGGGAACGGCGTGTCGCCGTTCTGTTAATTTCTCAACGAAAGCGTTCCATGTCTGACGAAAATCTGCAACCCGTATTCCAAATCCAACGCGTCTACCTGAAAGACATGTCGCTGGAACAGCCGAATTCCCCAGCCATCTTCCTCGAACAAGAAGCACCGTCGATCGAAGTGTCGCTTGACGTTGGCGCCGAAGCCATCGCCGACGGCATCTACGAGTCGACCGTCACCATCACCGTGACCGCCAAGGTCAAGGACAAGGTTGCGTTCCTGGTTGAAGGCAAGCAAGCTGGTATCTTTGAAGCGCGCAACATTCCTGCGGACCAGATGGATCCACTGCTGGGAATCGGTTGCCCGAACATCGTTTACCCTTACCTGCGCGGCAATATCGCCGACGTGATCACCCGTGCCGGATTCCCGCCTGTGCATCTGGCAGAGATCAATTTCGAAGTGTTCTACCAGCAGCGTCGTCAGGCGCTGGCTGAAGCAGCCGCCGCTGCCCCAGCTGACAGCGCAGCACACTAAGCACGACCGCAGGGTGGGCCAGGCCGCCCGCGCGCATCCGCTGCGCGCGGGTCCTGCCCGGGCGAGCGCGCCCCTGGCGGCCGCCCCACCCTGCACTCTCACGGCGAAGGCCACGCAATGACAATTCCCCGATTTCTCCTCAGTGCCGCATTCGTGCTGGCCTCGGCCCCCGTACACGCCTTCGATTTCAAGAGCGTGGGTGCGGCGAGCCTGATCCTGTATGACGCGCCATCGCTGAAAGGCGGCAAGCTGTTCATCGCCCCGCGCGGCATGCCGGTCGAAGTCGTGCTCACCTATGGCGAATGGGTCAAGGTGCGCGATGCGAACGGCGACCTGGCCTGGGCCGAAGCGAAGTCGCTCAGTACGCGCCGCAATGTGGTGGTACGCACCGCCAACGCCAAAGTGCGCGGCGGCGCCGACAACGATGCCAGCGTCCTGATGACCGCCGACAAGGGCGTGCTGCTCGAACTGATCGACGCCCAGACCTCAAGCTGGATCAAGGTACGCCATCGTGACGGCATCACCGGTTATATTCGCGCTTCCGACGTGTGGGGCACGTAACCCCATGCCGACCAGCAATTCCAGCGTTTCACCACGCAAAATTACCGTCCTGGGCGCCGGCGCCTGGGGTACCGCGGTCGCCATCGCCCTCGCCGCGCGCCACGATGTGCTGATGTGGGGCCGCAATGGCGGCGCCATGGAAGCGATGGCCGGCGCCCGCGAGAACAGCGCCTACCTGCCCGGCTGCGCGTTTCCGGCCGGCCTGCGCGTCACGGCCGACTTCGATGCGGCACTGGCCCATGTGTTGGGCACGCCCGAGACGGAGGCGCCGCTGCTGATCGCCGCCTGCCCGGTCGCCGGGCTGCGGCCGTTGCTGATGCAGCTTAAAGCGCACGCAATTTCGCATATCGTCTGGCTTTGCAAGGGATTCGAGGGCGATACCGGCCTCCTGCCGCACCAGGTGGTGGCCGAGGTGCTCGGCAGCCAGGTGGCGGGCGGTGCCCTGTCCGGTCCCTCGTTCGCGCAGGAAGTGGCGCGCGGCTTGCCGTGCGCGCTGACGGTGGCGTCGCGCTCCGAGATGCTGCGCGAACGGGTGGTGTCCAGCGTTCATGGCGGCAATATCCGCGTGTATTCCTGCGACGACCTGGTCGGCGTGGAAGTGGGCGGCGCGGTCAAGAATGTGCTGGCGATTGCCACCGGCGTGGCCGATGGGCTGGGGCTGGGCTTGAACGCGCGCGCCGCGCTGATCACGCGCGGACTGGCTGAAATTACCCGCCTGGGCATGGCCCTGGGCGGCACGCCCGGTACCTTCATGGGCTTGACCGGGATGGGCGACCTGATTTTGACGTGCACCGGCGACCTGTCGCGCAACCGCAGGGTCGGGCTGGGACTGGCGCAGGGTAAACCCCTCGATGCCATCGTGGCGGAGCTGGGGCATGTGGCCGAAGGCGTGCCGTGCGCGAAGGCGGTACGCGCGCTGGCGCTCAAGCTGGGGGTGGATATGCCGATCACCAATGCGGTGGCGGGCGTGCTGTTCGATGGCGGAACGCCGCAGGCGATGCTGGCGCAGTTGCTGGCGCGCGATCCGCGGGATGAGATTGCTTGACGGTTTTGCGGCCGTTTCCGTAGCTGCTGCATCGGTGCGGCCAACAGCCTCGTCGGTGCAGCCAATTCCTTCGTTGCTCCGGCTAACACCGTCGTCGTTCCAGCCAACACCCTCGTCATTCCCGCGAAGGCGGGAATCCAAGGTTGCAGAGCCGCCGCTTACGGTACGTACTTGGATTCCCGCCTGCGCGGGAATGACGGAGCTTAAGCTGGGGGCCAATTCTCGAATGGCGGCTGTTCTTCTAGCAGCAATTCCCGAACGACGGCTTTCCTTCCAGCGCCAATTCGATTGCAGCTATCAATGCTTGAGCAAAATCGTCAGCAACGCCACCGCATCTTCATTGGCCCGCAAACCATGCGGCACGCCCCCGAGCAGGTACAGCATTTCGCCCGGGCGCAGCACCGTGCTGTTGCCGTACGCATCGCAGACGATCTCGCCCTGCAGGCACAGCAAGGTAATCTCCCCATCCACCTTGTGCACCGGCATGTCCCGGTCCTTGGGCAGCACCAGCCGGATCAGCTCCATGTTCTCGGTCTTGGCCAGCGCCACCGAGGTGAAATGGGCGATGTCGTCGTCGCCCCGCTTGAGTGGTATCAGCTCGCCCGAGGCGGCATGTTGTAAGGCCATGGTAGTTCCCTTTATTCTTCCGCGTTGCTCATCTCCACGCCGCGCAACCATGTCACCAGCGCGAAGGCATCCTTGAATCCGCGCGCCAGGTCCGGCACCAGCTGGTCCGGCTGGTTCATCTTCAGGTCGATCTCGGTCCAGACGAAAAAGCTTTTCAGCTTCAGGTACTCGATATGCACATGCTGCGGATCGAAACCCTTGGGCGGGCGCTGCAGCTTGTCTTCGTCCAGCAGGTCGCCGTAGGTGGCGCGCAGTTGTTTATTCTTCAGCACTTTGGCAAATCCTGTCGCATCGTTGACAATTTGCTCACGGATGGCTTTCAGGCGCGGTGCCGGCGGCAAGTATTCGCCTACCCCGAACTGCAGCTTGCCGCTCCCTTCGATCTGAAAATAGTAGGTCGATCCGCCACCGGCACTCGGGCGGCGCAAATCCTTGGGCGTGATGCCGGCCGAAAAGCGCGTCTTGTACGGGCGCTTGTCGTTGGCGAAGCGGATGTCGCGGTTGATGCGGAACATCGCTTTCTTGGGATTGCAGGCCGCCACCTGCTTGTCGAACTTCGTCAGTTCGCGGATCAGTTCAGTGACGACGGCCAAAAATTCTTCGCGCAAAATATCGTAGCGCGGTTTGTTCATGATGAACCAGGGACGGTTGTTGTTCTCGCTTAACTCGTTCAAAAACTGCGTCAGGTCGCGCAAATGCATGCTGTGGGTCCAAAAAATGAGGTAGAGCGGAATTACTGCGGCTGCGGCCGCGGGCGCTTGCCGACGGTGACGTCGACCGTTGCCGGGCGATTGTTGCGCATCACGGTCATTGTAGCCTTGCCGCCGGGCGGCAGCTGCGCGATCAGCTTGAGCGTGTCGGTGGTCGTGCCGGCCTGCTTGCCGGCGACGGTGAGCAGGATGTCGCCCGGACGCAGGCCGGCGCGGTGGGCCGGACCGTCGCGCACGACGCCGGCGATGATGGTGCCGCTTTGCTGCGCCAGTCCGAAGCTGTCGGCCAGCTCGGGCGTGATGTCCTGGGTTTCGATACCGATCCAGCCGCGCACCACGGCGCCGTGGCGGATAATGGCGTCCATCACGCTCTTGGCGGTGGTGACGGGAATGGCGAAGCCGATGCCGACCGAGCCGCCGCTTTGCGAGTAGATGGCCGAATTGATGCCAAGCAAATTGCCGCTGGTGTCGACCAGCGCCCCGCCCGAGTTGCCGAAATTGATGGCCGCATCGGTCTGGATGAAGTTTTCGAATTGGTTGATGTGCAAATTGTTGCGCCCGACCGCGGAAACGATCCCCAGCGTGACGGTCTGGCCCACGCCGAACGGATTGCCGATGGCCAGCACCACGTCGCCCACGCGCACGGCGTCATCGTTGCCGAGCACGATGGCGGGCAGGTCGCGCACATCGATGCGGATCACCGCGAGGTCGGTCTCGGGGTCGCCGCCGACCAGGCGCGCCGGCGACTTGCGCCCGTCGGCCAGCACCACCTGGATCTGGTCGGCGCCCTCGATGACATGGTTGTTGGTCAGGATGTAGCCGTCCGGACTGACGATCACGCCGGAACCGAGGCTGGACTGCTGCTCGCCGGGCGGCAGCCGGTCGCCGAAAAAGCGGCGGAAGAACGGGTCCCTGAGCAGAGGATGCTCGCGTCCGCGATTCTTGCTGGTGAAGATGTTGACGACGGCCGGCATGGCGCGCCCGGCCGCCTCGCGGTAACTGCCCGGGGCCGGCTGCGCGCCCGGCGCCTGCAGCACCGAAACGTTGTTGGCGACCTTGGCCGGCTCGACCCGGCGCAGCGGCAGCGCCAGCCAGTCGGGCCGCAGGGCCGCGACCACGAAATACACGGCCAGCGTAATCGTGACCACTTGTGCGAACAACAACCAGAAGCGCCGCATCGCGCCCTCCTCTTTATTTCTTCAGGGAATCTCTGATCTCGCGCAGCAGCAGCACGTCTTCGGGCGTCGCGGCGGCCGCCACCGCCGGCGGTTCCTCGGCGCGGCGCAGCTTGTTCATCAGGCGGATCATCTGGAAGATGATGAAGGCGAGAATGATGAAATTGAGCAGAATGGTCAGGAAATTGCCGTAAGCGAGCACCGCCCCGGCCTTCTTGGCTTCCACCAGGGTCAGGTTCATGGCCTGGTTGTTCAGCGGCAGATAGTAATTGGCAAAATCGAGTCCGCCGAACAGGCGGCCGATGGGCGGCATGATGATATCTTGCACGAGAGAATCGACAATCTTGCCAAAAGCGCCACCAATGATCACGCCGACCGCCAGGTCGACCACGTTGCCCTTCATCGCGAACTGCCGGAATTCGCCCATCATCGTCATTATTGCCCCCAAGATTGTGTAATAGCCATGCCGATCATACCTCACCGCTGTTAGAAACCAAACCGGGTCATCGGTTCCCGGCCGAAGCGCGATATCGCCGCCCCGAGGCGCGCGGGCGGCCAATTGCGCACGGCGGGCGCCCGAATCGTTTCAAAATGGCGATGATTCGGCCTTGACAGGCGCACGTGCAACATTTTTTCTTTAACTCGCCCCCCTATTCCCTTATAATTTAAGGTTGCTAGAAGCTCTAAGTAGCTTTTTAAGATTTCGCATTTTGACTGATTGGGGTTGGTATGAGTAACGAAAAGCAGGTCGATCCGGGCCGACGCGTCATGCTCGCCGCTACGTGCGCGGCGGGTGGTGTTGTCGGTTTGGCCACGGCGGGAGCCTTGGTAAGCACATTCCAGCCGTCGGAGAAGGCAAAAGCCGCTGGCGCGCCGGTAGAAGTAGACATTACCGGCATGGCTGCCGGCGAAATGAAGACCGTTGAGTGGCGCGGCAAACCCGTATGGATTCTCAAGCGTTCGCCCGACATGGTCGCTTCGCTCAAGAAGACCGACGGCGTGGTCGCCGATCCGAAATCGGAACGGACCCCGGACGCGCTCACGCCCGAGTATGCGCGCAACGAACACCGTTCGATCAAGCCGGAATACCTGGTTGCGGTCGGCATCTGCTCGCACCTGGGCTGCTCGCCAACCTCGAAGTTCGCGGAAGGCGCCCAGCCTAACCTGCCGGACGACTGGGCCGGCGGCTTCCTGTGCCCTTGCCACGGTTCGACCTTCGACCTGGCCGGCCGCGTGTTCAAGAACAAGCCGGCGCCGGACAACCTCGAAGTGCCGCGCCATATGTACTTGAGCGACAACAAGCTGATCATCGGTAAAGACGAGAAAGGCGAGGCATAATCATGGCCGCGTTTAAAGAAACCAAGTTCCCCGCGAATGCGCCGGTGGCCGACAAGGCACTGGGCTGGGTCGATGACCGTTTTCCACTGTCCAAACTGTGGAACGACCAGTGGGGCCAGTACTACGCTCCGAAAAACTTCAATTTCTGGTACATCTTCGGCTCGCTCGCGATGCTGGTGCTGGTATTGCAGATCGTTACCGGTATTTTCCTGACCATGCACTACAAGCCGGACGCCAACCTGGCCTTCGGTTCGGTCGAATACATCATGCGCGAAGTACCGTGGGGCTGGCTGGTGCGCTACATGCACTCGACCGGCGCCTCGGCCTTCTTCATCATCGTCTACCTGCACATGACGCGCGGCCTGCTGTACGGCTCGTACCGCAAGCCACGTGAACTGATCTGGCTGTTCGGCTTTGCGATCTTCCTGTGCCTGATGGCCGAAGCCTTCTTCGGCTACCTGCTGCCTTGGGGCCAGATGTCGTACTGGGGCGCCCAGGTGATCGTCAACCTGTTCGGTGCGATTCCTTTCATCGGCCCTGACCTGTCGCTGTGGATCCGCGGCGACTACGTTGTCTCCGATGCGACCCTGAACCGCTTCTTCGCCTTCCACGTGATCGCGATTCCGCTGGTTCTGCTGGGCCTGGTTGCTGCCCACCTGATCGCGCTGCACGAAGTCGGTTCGAACAATCCTGACGGTATCGAAGTCAAGGAAACCCTGGGTCCGGACGGCCATCCGCTCGATTCGATCCCGTCGCATCCTTACTACTCGGCGCACGACCTGTTCGGCGTGTCGGTATTCCTGCTGATCTTCAGCGCCGTGGTGTTCTTTGCCCCGGAAATGGGCGGTTACTTCCTGGAGTACAACAACTTCATCCCGGCCGATTCGCTCAAGACGCCTGCGCACATCGCGCCGACCTGGTACTTCACGCCGTTCTACTCGGTGCTGCGCGCCACCACGGCCGACTTCATGTACGTGCTGATGGGTGCGATCGCCCTGTACGTGGCCTTCATCTGGGTCACGACGCGCCTGCCGTTCCTGGTCAAGGCCGCCATCGCCGTCGTCTCGCTGCTGGTCATCATCGGCATGCTGCCGCAGGTGCTGGATGCGAAATTCTGGGGTGTGGTGCTGTTCGGCTCGTCGGTGATGATCATCGCCGCCCTGCCATGGCTGGACAAGTCGCCGGTCAAGTCGATCCGCTACCGTCCTGACTGGCACAAGTATGTGTACATCGTGTTCGGCCTGTCGTTCGTGACCCTGGGCTACCTCGGCACCCAGCTGCCGACCGCCCTGTTCACCGCACTGTCGCAAGTGTGCACGCTGTTGTACTTCGGTTTCTTCATGTTGATGCCTTGGTGGAGCTCGATGGGCACCTTCAAGCCCGTGCCGAAACGTGTGACGTTCCAGCCGCACTAATCGACGACATCACAGCAAAAGGACATTACATGAATTTTCCGAAAAAACTGATCGCGATCCTGGCATTGCTGCCGGGCCTGGCGTTAGCCAGCGAAGGCACCTTCAAGCTGGACAAGGCGCCCGAGCGCCCAAGCCTGACCTCGCTGCAAAACGGCGCCAAGCTGTTCGTCAACTATTGCCTGAACTGCCACTCGGCTTCCTCGATGCGCTACAACCGCCTGAAAGACCTGGGGCTGTCCGAAGAGCAAATCAAGGAAAACCTGTTGTTTACAGGCGAGAAAGTCGGCGCCCTGATGACGACCGCGCTGCGCCCGGCCGACGCCAAGGAATGGTTCGGCGTGGTACCGCCGGATCTGTCGGTGATCGCCCGCGCCAAGGCTTCCTCGGCCGGCACCGGTCCCGACTATCTGTACACCTACCTGCGTACCTTCTACAAGGACGATACCCGTCCGACCGGATGGAACAATATGGTCGTGCCGAACGTGGCGATGCCGCACGTTATGTGGCAGCAGCAGGGTGTGCGCACCGTCAAGATGGTCGAAGAAAAAGATCCGCATGATGCAAGCAAAACCGTGCACACGTTCAAGGGTTTCGAGCAAGTCGCGCCGGGCACCATGACCTCGCTTCAGTTCGACGAAGCGACGGCCGACCTGGTCGCCTACCTCGAGTGGATGGCCGAACCGGCCGCGGCTACCCGCAAGAGCCTCGGTGTGTGGGTGCTGTTCCTGATGTCGATCTTCGCTCTGTTCGCATGGCGCCTGAGCGCATCGTTCTGGAAAGAAGTCAAGTAAGACAGGCTGCACGCTTCATTCATTGCCCGCTGACTCGCTCAGCGGGCACATTTCGGGGTGATCCGCTCGTCGTTTCACCCCCTTTGTTTCTAAGGAACTATAAAAATGATGGTTCTCTACTCCGGCACCACGTGCCCATTCTCCCAACGCTGCCGCCTGGTCCTGTTTGAAAAAGGCATGGACTTCGAAGTGCGCGATGTGGACCTGTTTAACAAGCCAGAAGACATCTCGACGATGAATCCGTACGGCCAGGTACCGATCCTGGTCGAGCGCGAACTGATCCTGTACGAATCGAACATCATCAACGAATACATCGACGAGCGCTTCCCGCATCCGCAACTGATGCCGGCCGATCCGCTGATGCGCGCGCGCGCGCGCCTGATGCTGTTCAATTTCGAGAAAGAACTGTTCGTCCATGTGCACGTGCTCGAGAGCGAGCGCGCCAAGGCCAACGACAAGAGCCACGACAAGGCGCGCGCGGAAATCCGCGACCGCCTGACCACGCTCGCGCCGCTGTTCCTGAAGAACAAGTACATGCTCGGCGACGAGTTCTCGATGCTCGACGTGGCCGTCGCCCCGCTGCTGTGGCGCCTGGATCACTACGGGATCGAACTGTCGAAGACGGCTGCGCCGCTGATGAAGTACGCCGAGCGCATCTTCTCGCGTCCGGCCTACATCGAAGCGCTGACCCCGTCCGAGAAAGTCATGCGCCGCTGATCGGCGGCTGCCCTTCGCCACTTTCGTTACACGCCAGTCCCAACGCCTTCGGGCGAATCGCAGTAGACTGGCGTGTACACGTCGTAACACACCACTACCAGAACATGCCCGACATCTCAACCAAGCCCTACATGCTGCGCGCCATTTACGAGTGGTGTACCGACAGCGGCTTTACGCCCTACCTCGCCGTGAAGGTCGACGCCGCTACCACGGTGCCGATGGAATACGTCAAAAAAGGCGAAATCGTGCTCAATATCAGCTTCGGCGCCACCTCGGGCCTGAAGATGGACAATGAAGCGATCCAGTTCCATGCCCGCTTCGGCGGCGTCTCGCGCGAAATTTACGTCCCGGTGCAAAATGTGCTGGCGATTTACGCGAACGAGAACGGCCAGGGGATGGCGTTCGAGGTGAGCAGCACGGCGTCCGAGAACGCGGCTGGCCAGCCGACCGACAGTCCGCTGTCGAGCGTGCCGTCGCTGGCCAAGGCGCCGGGCGCCGCGCTCTCGAGCGTGCCGGACACGGGGTCGGAGAATGCGCCGACGGGCGTGCCGGCCACGGCGCCGTCGCCGGACGACAACAACGATCCGCCTAAAAAAGGCGGCCGTCCGACGCTCACGCGCATCAAATAGCGTATAATCCGGGCTGTAAAAGTTTCGCCGACTTAGCTCATTTGGTAGAGCAGTTGATTTGTAATCATCAGGTGGCCAGTTCGAAACCGGCAGTCGGCACCAGAATTGAGCAGCAAGATGAAGGGGTTACATGCTCAGGCATGTAACCCCTTTTTCCATTGCCGGCCGGTTTTCGAGTATGCGGCACCCATGCCGCAACCGCGGCTTGCTTTTTGATCTTTACGCGGAGCGAACCCTGCGCAGATTGCCGTTTTGGCCCTCTATTTCCAGAGATATTTTATACGCGTGGTTAGCCAGAATATCAATGGTGAACACCTTGGGATTACGATAGCCCTGGAGGGCGTGGAAGCGCCTCGAACCTGGTATGGGATGCTTGAAAAGGTCTTTGATTGCTTCTTTCGCCGCGATCTGGATATCCGGGGCAGATTCTTTAAATCCTTGTCGAATCTTTCATTCCTCGTCACCGTGGTTATGCGAGGAATACCATTCGACATTTACACACCCATTGCCGCAAACAAGTCGTCCGGGCTACTGAAAACGCCAGGCACAACGCGATCCTGATCGGCCTCACCCTCCCTGATAAGCCAGCACAGCGTGTTGAGTTTGTCGTGTAGCGATGCCAGTTGCTCCAGCGACGCTTCTACTTCGCTCTTGCCGACCTCGCCTGTTCCTTCGGAACGCCATTTTTTGTAGACACCAGCCAGCGCCTCGCGTGCGCCCTCGAACAATCCCACCAGTCCATCGTCTGCCTCCCCGGTGGGCAAGGCCGACTCCGTCAATACGCTGATAAGGTAATCCGCGCCCTGGTGCGCCAGAAGCAAGCGCTTACGCCGCCCCTGAGACACATTGAGCGTCATACCGGGACGAGCGCGCACGGTCAGTTCATGCGCGGCACGCAAGCGAATTGCGTTCGCAAAGGAGCTAAGTTGGCGAATTTTCAACGAAGACATCATTTCTCTCCCGACGCGAACAACGCCTGCCGAGCTTCCTGACCAGCAAGCTTCGCAGTAGCGCCATCGGCGCCGCATCCGTATGCAAGGCTGCTGGGAACCACTGTACCTCAAGCGCCAGCGCCCTTCTCCACCCGCGCCAAACCCGGCGCACGAACCAATTTTCGCCTAAGTAAGCGCCTGTATTCTTTGGCAACGAGCTGAAACGATCCTCATGCCGCCGGCCAGCGCCACGCATGGACCGGTTCGGCCTCCCCCCCTTGCCAACCACGCCAGAAAGCCCCCATGCGCCTGCCCCTCATCGCCCCTTCCGACCTCACGCCCGAACAGCAACCCCTGTACGACGACATGCGCAAGGGCATCGCCTCGAACTTCAACGCCTTCGTCTCCCAGCGCGAGGATGGCGCGCTGATGGGGCCGTGGAACCCGTGGCTGCACGAGCCCGCCATCGGCAAGGCGATCTGGAACCTGACCCTGGCGATGACCGCCAACGCCGTGCTCCCTGAAAATGTGCGCCAGATCGCCATCCTGGTGGTCGGCGCCCGCTTCGATGCGGCCTACGAGCTGTACGCTCACATCGCCGTGGCCGAGGCCGAAGGCATGCCGCTCGAACGCCTGGCGACCCTGGTGGCCGACCTCAAACCGTCCGACCTGAACAAGGAAGAAAGCGTCGCCTACGACCTCGCCTACGCCCTGTGCCGCGGCGGCCTGCTGCCCGAGCCAATCTACCGCCTGGCGCTGGCCACCTTCGGCCAGAAAGGCACGAATGAACTGATTTACCTGGTCGGACTCTATTCCATGGTATCGACCACGCTCAATGGTTTCGACGTACCGGTGCCCGAACATGCGTGACGGATCCACCCACAACCGCGCCACCGCCCCGCCCGAAGCGGCGCGTCCGTGCGCCACCGCCTTCGGCAGCATCGCCCTGCTGCTGCAGGGCGGCGGCGCGCTCGGCGCCTACCAGGCCGGCGTCTACGAACGCCTGCTCGAAGCGGGCATCGAACCGACCTGGGTGGCCGGCATTTCCATTGGCGCGATCAACAGCGCCATCATTGCCGGCAACCCGCGCGCGGACCGGGTCGCCAAGCTGCGCAGCTTTTGGGAAACGGTCAGCAACGCCGGCGACGGCGGCACCAGCGATTACTGGACCGGCCTGCTCAGCGGCGACGCCTTGCGCGGCTGGGCCAACCAGATGGCGGCCGGACGCGTGCTCTCGCATGGCGTGCCGGGCTTCTTCAAGCCGCGCATGCCGCCGCCCTACCTGCCGCTGGCCAACCGCGGCGCCACCAGCTACTACGACACCTCGATGCTCGAAGGTACGCTGAACAATCTGGTTGACTTCGACCGCATCAACAGCGGCGAGATGCGCCTGAGCGTCGGCGCCGTGAACGTACGCACCGGTAACTTCGCCTACTTCGACAACGCGATCGACACCATCGCCGCCAGGCACATCATGGCCAGCGGCGCCCTGCCGCCCGGCTTCGACGCGGTCGAAATCGATGGCGAACATTACTGGGATGGCGGGCTGGTCTCGAACACCCCGCTTGACTGGGTGCTGTCTTCCCACTCGGGCCTGGACACCTTGGTGCTGCAGGTCGACCTGTGGAGCGCCAGCGGCGAGATCCCGCGCGACCTGACCGAGGTGGCCGTGCGCATGAAGGAAGTGCAGTTTTCCAGCCGCACGCGCGCCGCCACCGACAAGTTCCGCAAAATGGCCGAGCTGCGCACCGCCTTCAACGAACTGCTGGCCCAGATGCCGGCCGCGCTGGCAGCCACGCCGCAGGCGCGCCTGCTGGCCGAGGCGTCCGACGAGGCGGTATATAACATCGTCCAGCTGGTGTACCGCTCGCCCAACTACGAAGGCCAGTCGAAAGACTTCGAATTTTCGCGCCGCACCATGAACGAACACTGGCGCTCCGGCTACGATGACGCGGCGCTGACGCTGTCGCATCCGCAGATCATGGCCTTGCCGCCGGCCGGCCAAAGCCCCGCCATTTACGATTTCCTCACTTCCCGGCACGCCAGTGCCACCACCAACACCTTGAAAGAACCATCCCATGAACCTGCAAGATAAAGTTGCCGTCATCACCGGCGCCGCCAGCGGCATCGGCAAACACATCGCCAAGGTCTACTTCGACAGCGGCGCCAGGATCGTCATCGCCGACCTCGACCTCAAAGCGGCCGAAGCCGCCGCCAGGGAGCTCGACCCATCCGGCGAGCGCAGCATGGCGGTGGCCATGAACGTCACCAGCGAGGAAGAAGTCGAGGCCGGCATCGCGGCGGTCGCGGCGCGCTTCGGCGGCATCGACGTGCTGGTCTCGAACGCCGGCATCCAGATCGTGGCGCCGCTCGAGAGCTTCGCCTTCGCCGACTGGAAGAAAATGCTGGCCATCCACCTGGACGGCGCCTTCCTGACCACGCGCGCCTGCCTGAAAGTGATGTACGCGCAGGGACGCGGCGGCAGCGTAATCTACATGGGCTCGGTGCACTCGAAAGAGGCGTCGCCGCTCAAGTCGGCCTACGTGACGGCCAAGCACGGCCTGATCGGCCTGTGCAAGGTGGTCGCCAAGGAAGGCGCGGCGCATGGCGTGCGCGCCAACGTCATCTGTCCGGGCTTCGTGCGCACGCCGCTGGTGGAAAAGCAGATTCCCGAACAGGCCAAGGCACTCGGCATGTCGGAAGCCGATGTGGTCAAGAACGTGATGCTCAAGGAAACCGTCGACGGCGAATTCACCACCGTGGACGACGTGGCGCAAACCGCGCTGTTCCTGGCGGCGTTCCCGAGCAATGCGCTGACCGGGCAGTCGATCGTGGTCAGCCATGGCTGGTTCATGCAGTAAACGCCCAGGCAGTGGCGGCGCCGCGCGTCTTGCGCGGTTACGTATTACGATGGACAGGCCCGCCCACGCGGCGGGCGCTACCGGGCCTTGCCCGCAGCGTGTGCAAGATTGCATTTTGTAAGTAAAATTGTCTACTCTGACAAGGTTGTGTCGACTGAGCTACACTTATGCCATTCTGACCTTCCCCTGGATTCCCGATGAGCCGTCGCCTCTTGCCTGCATGCGCCTGCGCCGCACTGCTGCTGACCGGATGCCTGGTCCCTGAACGCTTTAGCGCCAAGACCGCCTTCCAGGCCGACGGCAGCTACGAGTATTCCTACGCCGGCACCGCCGTGCACACCATGGCGGCCGGGCAACTGGCCAAGGGCAGCAAGCTCGACGCCAAGGATGAGGAAAGCCTGGAAAACGCAGCCGCGAAGATGAAGCGCGACCGCGATATCCGCCAGGCCGACTACAAGGGCAATGCGCGCTACGATCTCAGTGTCGAAGGCAAGCGCCAGCGCGGCCAGGCGCTCGACCTGCTGGGGGTGCTGCGCGTGGCCACCGACAAGGATGGGGTGGTCACCCTGGCCGCCGGCAAGCTCGACGAGAAGGAAAAAGCCAGCATGGCCAAACTCGGCATCAAGCTCGACGGCACGCTGTCGGTCACGGTACCGACCAGCGCGCAAGTGTTGTCGCACAATGCCACCTCGACCCCGTCGTTCTTCGGCCTGATCGGCACCTACTCGTGGAAGATCGGCAGCATCGAACAGCGTCCGGAAATGAAAATCCGCTTCAAGCCGTAAGCGCCGCGCGCCACGCGCTCATTGGCGCCGTCAGCGCCCCCGCTTGGCATGCTTTCGGCACGAAACCGACGCTCCATCCCGCCAAACACGCAGTTCATCGCAATGGCCGTGTTGACAATCCGCCCTGTGGCTATAGTTCACTCAACCCAACGAACTTAACCCACAGGAGTCAATCATGAACATCGCAAAAAACATGGAAGCCATCTTCGTCGCCGCCCTCGTCGTCGTCTCTGCAACGAGCTTTGCCACCGCCAGCGCACCGGCCCCGCGCATCCATGCGCCGGCCGCCGTGCAAGCCGGCGCCGATGCCAACATGACCGTGGTCACCGTCAGCGCCAAGCGCCTCAGCGCCGCCGAAAAGGCCCAGCTGAAAGGCTGAGCAGTGCCACTTCACCGACACGACCACGGAGATCCATCATGAACAGATTGTTTGCCGGCGCCCTCATGGCCGCCGCCCTGACCACCAGCGCAGGCGCGGCCAGCGCGGACGAGCAGGTCAGCGAAAAGCGCAGCGTCGATGCGCGCGCGGTAAAGATCGCGCTCAACGGCATCATTCATCTGAACGTGAAGCAAGGCGCAACGCCCTCCCTGATCCTGTACGGCGACAAGGATGAGGTTTCGCAAGTGACCGTGACCCAGCAAGGCGACACCTTGCAGATCGGTACCGTCAAGCGCGGCATCACTTTCGGAAGAAACCGCACGCACGATCTGCGCGCCGAACTGACCCTGCCGAACCTGAACGAATTCGTATCGGAAGGCATCGGTTCGACCGAACTGCGCGGCTTCAAGGGCGAGCGCATCGTACTCAGGCTCGACGGCGCCGGCGCCATCAACCTGCACAGCCAGTACAAGCAGGTCAGCGCGCGCCTGGGCGGAGCCGGCAACATGACGCTCAACGCCGGCGACACCGACCGGGTCGACCTGACGCTGCGCGGCGCCGGACGCATCGCGGCCAATGGACAGACCAAGGTGCTGCGCGCCGATCTCGGCGGCGTCGGCAGCCTGGAGGCGGGCAAGCTGCGCGCCGATGCCGTCGAACTCGACATGTCGGGGCTGGGCAGCGCCGATGTGTATGCCAAGACTTCGGCCAGGCTCACGCTCAATGGCCTGGGCTCGGCCACGGTGCATGGCAAGCCGTCGGTGCGCAGCGCCAGCGCCCACGGCCTGGGCAGCGTTACCTGGGAATAGAGCGCGCGCCACGCGCAAGGCCAGAGAGCCGCCCGTCGATCCGGAGCGGCTTTTTTTATGTCCGGCTCAGCGCACGATAATATCGTTCTTCACGCTCTTGACGCCATCGATCTTGCGCGTCAGCGCCACCGCCTTGGGAACGTGGTCGGGCATGCTGACAAAGCCGCTCAGCTGCACCGTGCCCTTGAACGTTTCGACATTGATTTGCGTGGCCTTGAGCTCGGGATCGGCCACCAGGGCCGCCTTGACCTTGCCGGTGATGACGGTGTCGTCGATGAATTCGCCCGCGCTTTCGCGCTGCGCGGTGGGCGCGCAGGCGACCAGGGCCAGCAGGGCGAAGCCGGACAGGGTCCGTGTGAGGCGTTCTGCGATTGTCATGGGATGCTCCGGTAGTGAATGGATCATCCTATTGTCGCGTGAGAGGCCGCACCGGATTTGACATGGCACAAACGGACCAGCCCCGCAAAGTGCATCAGCCCGCCGCCGGCCCCTGCCTGCGGCGCGCCGCGATGGCGACCGGGGGCGCCGTGGCCGGCACCAGGTCGCGTCCGATCACCAGGCGCATGTCGGCGCGGCCAATGTCGCCCACGGCCACCACGCGGGCGGCGCCGAAGCGTTCGGCCAGGCGCTCGGCGGCCTGGCGAAATTCCGGCTGGTATTCGATGCGGGTCTGGCGCACGCCGAAGCCTTTCTGGTTGCTCAGCCGCACCACGCGCAGGGCGCCCTCTTCCATCGTGCCGGCCAGCGAGCGCGCCATGCCGGTCACGCCGTTGCCATTGCGAATCTCCAGCAGGGCCCGGGCCGGACGCGCCTGCGCCTTTGCCTGTGCCGCTACCGCTACCGCTGCGGGCGCGGCAGGCAGCGGCGCCGGCCGCGCGCTCACGCGCTGCACCACGAACACCCCGCTGCCGTCCTGGCGCACGTCGGTCCGGTCCCACTGCGGCTCCTGCGCCAGCGCGTGCCCGCCCGCCTTGACCGCGCTGTCGATGGCGCGCACGCCGGCGCGCTCGGCGACCGCGTAGTCGCTCTTGAAGTCGTGCGTGCGCAGGGCGCTGGCCTGCATGGCCATCTGCGCGGCGCGGTCGTGCTGCCCGACTTTCGCGAGCGCCTCGCCCAGATGCCGCCAGGCGCGCTCGCTGAGCGGATCGAGCAGGCACGCCTTTTCGAGGGCGGCCAGGGCTTGCTCGAACTCGCCGTTGAGGAAGTGGGCGTAGCCGAGATTGCTGAACAGGAAGGCGCTGTCCTGCCCGCCGCCGGCCGCCTCCTGCGTCATGGCCTGCCACAGACGAATGGCGCGCGCGAACTCGCCCTTTTCGGCGTACAGGGTCGCCAGGCCGTTGCGCGCTTTCACGTGCCCGGGATCGCGCGCCAGCGCCGCCTCGTAGGAAGCGCGCGCCGCGTCGTAGCGGTAAGCGAGGTGCTCGCCGCGTCCCAGCAGGTAGGCATCCTCGGCCCGCAGCGGGGCAGCCTCCGTCACGGCCGACGGGCCGGCGTGGCCGCCGGGATTGGTGCAGGCCAGCAGCAGCGCGCCGGCGCACAGCAGGGAACAGCAGGACAGGGTGGTTCGCATGGCGGGCTCCGGTACGAAAAACAGAAAGAAGTTACTGGCCGTTGACCGACTTGAGCGTGCGCATGATCTGCATGGCGGCGGGGCCGAGCAAGACCATCAGCAGGGTCGGGAAGATGAAGAAGATCAGCGGGAACATCAGCTTCACGCCGATCTTGGCCGCTTGCTCCTCCGCCATCTGGCGCCGCTTGGTGCGCAGGGTGTCGGCGTGCACCCGCAGCGACGTCCCCATGCTGGTGCCGAAGCGCTCGGACTGGATCATCATCGCCACCAGGGTGTCGACGTCTTCCACGCCGCTGCGCAGGGCAAAATTGCGCAGCGCCTTTTCCTTGCTGAAGCCGGCCCGCATTTCCATCAGCACCAGCTGCATTTCCTGGGCCAGCACCATGCTCTTGATGTGGATTTCGGCGGCCACCTTGATCAGCGCGCGCTCCAGGCTCAGGCCCGCTTCCACGCACACCGTCAGCAGGTCGAGCGCGTCGGGAATCGACTCGAAGATTTCGCGCTGGCGCCGGCGCGCCGTGAATTCGAGCACGGCATTGGGCACGTAGTAACCGAACGCGGCCGTGCCTAGCATCATCATCATGATGCGCTGCCCGCTCATGACGTCGCTCGAGAGCGCGATCCACAGTCCCACCATGGCCGGCAGGAACAGCGCCAGCAAGGTCTTGGAGCCGAAATACAGGGTGGCCACGGCCGGGCCGCGCCAGCCGGCATTCATGAAGCGCGTGCGCAGGGGCGATTTTTCCCAGCCCTGCTCGGGCAGCGACAGGGTGCTGAAGGGCTGCGCCACCTTGGCCACCTTTTCCACCCAGCCATCGCTGCGGCGCGCGCCAGTGTCTGCGGTGGCACCCACGCGCGCCAGGCGCTGGCGCATGTAGCCGGGCCAGAAGGTCGCCATCGCCAGGCCGGCCAGCCCGACGACAACCGCGAATACGATCACCAGAAACAATAATTGCGAGCCGCTCATGGCTTTCTCCTAGACGCGAATGTTGATCAGTTTGCGCAGCCACAGCACCCCGATGGTGATCATCGCCCCGGCATAGCACAGCAGGCGTATCCCGCTCGGGTCGGTCCACAGCATGCTGATGTATTCGGGATTGGCCAGATACATCATCCCCGCGACCGCGAACGGCAGGATGCCCAGGATCCAGGCCGAAATGCGCCCTTCGGCCGACAGCACCCGCACTTGCCCGAGCAGCTTGAGGCGCTCGCGGATGATATGGCCGATATTGCCCAGGATTTCAGCCAGGTTGCCGCCCGACTCGCGCTGGATCAGTACCGCGATCACCATGTAGCGCAGGTCGGTCAGGGGAATCCGTTCGGCCAGGCTGTGCAGCGCTTCACCCATCGGCACGCCGTAGTTGATCTCCTGGTGCACGGTGCGAAATTCGCCGCTGAGCGGCTCGGGCAGTTCGCTGCCGACCATCTGCAGCACATTGGTGAACGAGTGCCCGGCACGCATGGCGCGCGCCAGGAAGTCAGCCGCTTCCGGCAACTGCTGCTCGATCTTTTCCATGCGCTTGGCGCGTGTGCGGCGCAGCAGGAAATACGGCAAGCCCAGGCCGGCCAGCATCATCATCGAGGTCACCAGCGATGGCGTATCCCATGCATGCGCCGCCAGCGCGGCCGCGCACAGAAAAGCCAGCGAGGCGGCCAGGAACTGCGCCACCATCCAGTTCACGCCCGCCTGCATCAGCAGGCGGTCGATGGCATGCGCCAGGCGCAGGCGGTGCAGCAGGGCGTCGAAGCCGTCGCTGGCGCTGTAGCGGCGCCGCTTGAGGATGGAGATTGCGCCACCCTCGACATCGGTGCCGCCCGACATCACGCGCAGGCGCCGCGCGATGCGCTTGGCGCCGCCGCCGCGCGTTTCCGACCACAGCAGGTAACCACCCTCGATCAGCAGGATGACCGCGGCGAACAGCAGCACGGCAAAGCCATAAAAGACATAGTCCATGGAGGCTCCTATTCGAAGATGCGGCTGGGGTCGAAAGCCGAGTCGGGCACGGGTGCGCCGAACAGGCGCAGGCGGTCGGCGAAGCGCGGCCGTACTCCGGTGGCGCGGAAATGCCCGACCACCTTGCCTTCGGCATCGACCCCGGTCTGCTCGAAGCAAAAGATTTCCTGCATGGCGATCATGTCGCCTTCCATGCCGGTGATTTCCTGCAGGCTGACCAGCTTGCGCGCGCCGTCGGTCAGGCGCGTGACCTGCAGCACCACCGTGATCGCCGAGCAGATCTGCTGGCGCACCGCGCGCGGGGTGAGCGTCACGCCGGCCATGCCGACCATGTTTTCCAGGCGCGCCAGGGCGTCGCGCGGGGTGTTCGAGTGGATCGTCGCCAGCGAACCTTCGTGGCCGGTGTTCATCGCCTGCAGCATGTCCATCGCTTCGGCGCCGCGCACCTCGCCCAGGATGATGCGGTCGGGCCGCATGCGCAGCGCGTTGCGCACCAGCGCGCGCTGGGTCACCTCGCCCTTGCCTTCGATATTCGGCGGGCGCGTCTCGAGGCGCACCACGTGCGGCTGGCGCATCTGCAGTTCGGCCGCGTCTTCGATCGTGATGATGCGCTCGTTGGCCGGAATGAAGCCCGACAGCAGGTTGAGCAAGGTGGTCTTGCCGCTGCCGGTACCGCCCGAGATCAGGATGTTGATCTTCGAGTGTCCGAGCGACTGCAGTACTTGCACCATGGGCGGGGTCATGCTCTTGTAGCGCAGCAGGTGCTCGACCGTCAGCGGGGTGGCCGAAAAACGCCGGATCGACAGGATCGCGCCATCGACCGCCAGCGGCGGGATGATGGCGTTCACGCGCGAGCCGTCGGGCAGGCGCGCGTCGACCATCGGACTCGATTCGTCGACCCGGCGCCCGACCCGCGAGACGATCTTTTCGATGATCTTCATCAGGTGCGCGCTGTCGTGGAAGGTGATGTCGGTCAGTTCCAGGCGCCCGCGCCGCTCGACGTACACCTGGTTGAAGGTGTTGACCAGGATGTCCGAGACGGTCGGATCGGAGAGCAGGGATTCCAGCGGGCCGAAGCCGAGCATTTCGTGCTGGATGTCGAGCACCAGGTCGTGCCGCTCATGCTGGTTGAGCACGATGTGTTCTTCTTCGATGATGTGCTGCACCAGCAAGCCCAGTTCATGCTTGAACTGCTCGGGCGTGAGGCGCTTGAGGCGCTCCAGGTCGATGCGGTCAAGCACCATCTGGTGCATATTCTTCTTCAGGTCGTGATAAGCATGGTTGGCCGGCTCGGCGTCGGCCGGCGGGGTGTTGCGGCTGTCGTCGGTCGCCGTCAGGCGTTCGCGTAAGGTCATGGGATTCTCCTGGGGTTTATTGTTCGGCCTCGGCGCGCCCGAACAGGCGGGTCAGCAAGCCCTTGGTTTCCGGCACGCGCCGCGCGGTGACCAGCTCGACCAGTTCGGCCAGGCTGCGCGCCACCGGGCTGGCGCGCGACAGTTGCAGCACCGGCACGCCCTGGTTGACCGAATCGGTCACCGCCACGTAGTCGTTGGGCACGGTGTGCATGACCTCGGCGCCGAGCGAGGCTTGCACGTCCTGCAGGCGCAGGCGCCCGCCCTTTTCGTAACGGTTCACGATCAGGCGCGTGTTTTCGATGGCGTAGCCGAGCGAGCGGAAGATGTCGAGCAGGCGGCGGCCGTCGCGCAGGTCGGGCAGGGCCAGCTGCAGCACCGGATAGATGGCGTCGGCGTTGTCGAGCGCGCGCAGGGAAATGGCATCGATCTGGCGTCCCACGTCGAGCACCACGTAATCGTAGTGCTGGCGCGCCACGCGCAGGATGATGTCCATCTGTTCCGGTTTCAGGTCGACCGCGTGGGACGGATCGTCGGCCGCGGCCAGGATCCCGAAGCCGGGCGTGACGTGCACCAGGCAGGAGTCGAGGAAGGCGCCGTCGATGCGCGCGATCTGGCTGCACACGTCGGACAGGGTCATGGCCGGCTTCTGGTCTGACACATACAGGGTGGCGTCGCCGAACTGGCCGTGCAGGTCGATCAGGATGACTTTCTTGTCCGCCAGGCTGGCCAGGGCGTAGGCGAAATTGGTCGACAGGAACGTGGCGCCGCTGCCGCCCTTGCAGGAAATAAAGGCCAGCACCTTGCCGTCGCACAGCTTGCCGGCATTGGCGGCGTCGGCGATGCGGTTGATGGCGTCGTGGAAGGCGCTGTGCACCAGCGGCAGCTGCAGCACTTCGCGCACGCCGGCGCGCATGGCGCGGATCAGCAGGTTTTGCTGCTGGTCGCGCGTGAGCAGCATGAAGGTGGCGGCCGGGTACAGCTTGGCCAGGCGCACCAGCTGTTCGGCCTCGCTTTCATCGAGGCCGCTGGCGTCGACGATCACCAGCGCCGGGCTGTCGGGCAGCACGCGCTCGAGCGCGTCGCGCAGACGGGCGCGCACGGCCACCAGGGTCACTGGCGGCATCCGCGCGGCGCCCTGGGCAGCGATCTCGGCTTGCAGCTGGCTGTCGTGAGTGATAAGTAAAGCTTTCATGGCACATCCTCGTGGGTAAGGCAACGCGGCTCAGGGGCCGGGGCAGACTTCGGTACTACCTGCTTGGCGACCCAGCGACGCGGCCGGGACGACCGCCGCGAAGCTCGGGTAGGTGAATCCCCAGCCCAGCGCTTTGCCGGCAAACAGGGGTTTGTAAGTGGCCGGCTCGCACCCGGCGCCGCTGCCGGGGGCGCATAGCTGGGCGCGCACGAAACGCACGCAGCTGGCGCCATTCGGATTGGCATTGCAGTTGACTATGTTCTGCGAGGGGCAGGCCGGCACGGATGTGACCAGCCCGAAATCGCTGCGCAGGTGGCTGATCGCGATGCGCGCATCGGCCCCGCTCGCGCCCAGCGACATGCCGCCGCCGCGCGCCGCCAGCGCGGCCGCCTGCGCCACGGCTTCCAGCGCCGCGGTGTCGGTGGCTTCGACCAGGGCCGCGCCGCGCGCCGCCGTGTAGGTCGCGTTCGAGAGCATGTTCCACAGGTACATCGCGCGCGCCATTTCGAGCAGGCCGAGCGTGAAGAGCAGGAAAATCGGCAAGGTCATGGCGAATTCGACCACGGCGCCGCCGCGGATGCGCTGGCCGGTCGTACGGAACGCTTGGTGCATGGCGGACTCCCGGCTCAGTGGCTGTATGGAACTGTGACGGCGGTCTGGACCATCATGCTGCTGGGGATGCCCATTTCGGTCACGGCGTGAAAGCTGTTCGGCACCGCGACCACCAGCGACACCGTGATGCTGTCCGGGCGCTCGCCCCCGCACACCAGATTGCCGTTGCAGTCGAAGTCGTATTCGAGCAGCGGAATGAGGGGCGCCACCCTGGCATCGAGCAGCGACTTCTCGATCAGCGCGACGGTGCGCAGCTTCATCGTGCTGCTGGCCGCGGCGCCGCTGGCCCATTCGGACGGCGGCGCCGTGGCCAGAGTGGCGGCGGCGGCGGCGGCGGTCTGCTTGAGTACGGCGTACACATAGAACAGGTGGCCCAGGCTGAAGATGACGGGCAACAGGAACGACATCCAGAACATGATCACGGCCAGTTCGATAAACGCGATGCCGCGCGCGTGTCGCGGGAAAGTGGAAGCCATGGTGGAGGGCGCTTTCATCGGTACAAGACCGTCGAGGAGTTCAGGGAGTCGGCCGTGGCCAGGCCGCCGAATTCGGCATGCACGCCGAGCGGGCTGTCGGTCGCGCGCGACGTCATCAAAAAGCTGCCGACCGCCAGCACCGTGGCCGTGCCGCCCGCGCCCACCGGGCAGGCCAGCAGCGGAATGTTGAGGATGCGCCGCCCCGCCAGTTTGGGATAGCTCGATGGGCTGGGGTTGACCTTGAAGGCGCCCGTCCCCCGGTACGGCACCATCGGATCGGTGGGGTAGATGGCGGTCGCTTCGGCCTGCTCGGTGGTGGCGACCGGGTACAGGACCGGCCAGGCGCTCTTGGGAAAGCTGGCGCCGGGCGTGGACGGCGTGGCCGCGTCGTAGCGCTGCGGTTTGGCAAAGGTCCACAAGGGACCGTAGCTGACCCGGTTGGTGCCGGGCGTGGGGCCGCTGACGTCGGCAATGGTCTTGCGCTCGCCGGCGCCGACGACCTGGGTGGCGCTGGCCGGAATCTGGGTCAGGCTCGGGGTGGCGGCCGGCATGCGCATCCAGAAGGTGGGCACGGTGTATTCCTTGATGTTGGTATCGGCCGGGGCCGAGACCGGGTCGCAGGTCGAGCCGCTGCCGCTGCCGAAGCGCGAATTGAGTTCGGCCGTGAGCGAGGCGGGGAAGCCTTCGCGCACGTAAATGCTGGCGCCGGTGGGCAAAAACGGCAGCGCCAGGGTGCCGCTGCACACCATCGGGCGCAGGGTGGCGAGGCTGCGGTGCGCCGCGTTCTCGACCGCCGGCGGAAAATCGATGGGATTGACCTGGTAGTTCAGCGCGGGAACCCCGACCGGATTGAGATTGAGCAGGTTGTAGCTGACCCCGCGCCGGAAGCCATGCTCGACGATTTCCTCGAAGCCGGGTGCGTTCACGCGCACCGTTTTGGCCTGGTTGTTCATGGCGCAGATGGCCAGCGGCGTGATCTGGACCGCGCTGCGCCCGGCCACCGCCTGCGCGCCCACCCGTACGATCTTGAAACCGGGATCGATGGCGCGGGCGAACACGGTGCGCACCTGGCCCAGCTCCTCCGCCAGCGCACTGGTATCGACACGGGCGTAGCGCATCGTGGCGACATTGGCGGCATTGACGGCGCCGGCCGGCAGCCAGGTGCCGCCCAGATCGGGCGTGGCGCTAAAGCGCAGGGCGTCGCTCTTCCATATCATGGTGTTCGTCAGCGCGTAGGTGCTGGTATTGACAACTTGCGCCGCGCGCAAGCCGGCGCTGGCGATGCCGGCCTCGGTGCCGTCGAGCGCGCGCGCGGCCGCCAGCGCGGCGGCGTCGGCCGCCGCCTGCAGGTCGGTGCGGCGCATGTACGCCATCGACAGGTCGATCGCCATGCCGCCCAGCAGGACGATCGGCATCAGCAGCAGCGCGAACACGAGGGTGTAAGCGCCGCGCTGGCGCCGCCGCCGGCAGGCCGCAAGGCGCAACTGCTTCATTTTGCGCCCCCGCCGATAGCCAGCGGCGCCAGCGCGGCGGGCGCTTCGGCCGAATGCTGGTAGCGCTCCTGGGCGGCGGCCGCCGTCTTGCCGTCCAGTCCGGCCACGGGACGGGTGTTGCGCACGGCCGAAGGGTCGATCACCTGGGCCGCCAGCGATGTGCGCACGGCCTGGCCGAAGCGCGCGTCCCAGCGCGGCGTGCTCGAGCAACCAGCCAGACAGACCGTCAATGCCAGCAAGCTGGCCATGCTGCTACCGATGCGTGTGTTCATGGCGCTCTCCTATTTCAATTCAAAACCGCGCTGGGCGGACGAGGCGGGGGCAACCGGCGTGGCGCCTGGCGCGGGCGCCGCTGCACCGGCGGTCCGGGCAGTGGCTTGCTCGCCTTCCAGGCGCGAGCCGAGCATCGTCTGGGCGCGCGAGGGCGGCGCCAGGCTGTCGGTCGGCAGGGTGTAGTTCGACGGCAGGGGCTTGACCAGGTGGGCCGTCACGACAAACACCAGTTCGGTGCGGTCTTCCTGGAAATCGGTGCTGCGGAACAGGGCACCGAGTACCGGCACTTCGCCCAGCAGCGGCAAGCCCTTGCGGTTGGTGATCAGATTGTTCTTGATCAGGCCGCCGATGGCGAAACTCTGGCCGTCGAACAGCTGCAAGGTGGTGCTGGCGCGCCGCTTGGTGATCAAGGGCAGCACCGCGCCGCCCGAAAAGCCGGCGGCCGACACGCCGATGCCTTCACGCGAGACTTCCGACACTTCCGGCGCCACCTTCAGGTTGATGCGCCCGCCGGCCAGCACGGTCGGGGTGAAGCGCAGGCCGACCCCGAATTCCTTCTCTTCCAGGGTGACCTTGTTGTTTTCCTGGGCCACCGGAATAAAGATGCTGCCGCCAGCCAGGAAGCTGCCTTCCTGGCCGCTGACGGCCATCACGTTCGGCTCGGCCAGGATGCGCACGATGCCATCCTGCTTCTGCGCTTCCAGGTTGACGCGATTACCGCTGCGCCGCTGCGAACCGAGCGCGCCCTGGGCATTGCCGGTGATGAAATTGGCCAGCAAGGTGGTGGCCCAGCTGCCCGAGCCGAGCCCCAGGTGACGCCCCCTTCGAGCCGCTCGAGCAAGCTTTTCGAAACTTCGGCGATCTTCACTTCGAGCATCACTTGCTGGGGCGCGCTGACCGCCAGCAGGTTGATCACGCGCGCGGCCGGGGCCGTGCTGGCGGCGCCCCCGCCGCCGGGGCCGCCCTTGGCCGCGGCCGCGCCGCCGGTGGCCGCGTCGCCGCCCTGCTGCGCCAGCGAGCGCAGCGGCCGGCTGACGAACGCGGTCGCCAGTTCGACCGCGCGCAGCACGGCGGCGCCATCGGCCACGGTACCGCTCAGCACCAGCGAGTCGGCGGCGCCGTGCACGCGGATATCCTTCTCTTCCGGCATCAGGGCCGCCAGGCTGGCCTGCAGCGCGGCCGGGTCCATGCCGACCACGATGTCGACGATGCTGCAGGTGCCGCTCTTGCCTTGCACGATCATGTTGGTGGTGCCGACATCGACCCCGAGCAGGTACAGGGTGTCCGGCGCGACCAGCATCGCTTGCACCACGGCGGCGTTGCCGATGCTGCGGTTGCGCACCGGTTCGGGCAGGCGCATCAGGTTCGATTTGCCCACCAGCAGCGTCATATTGCCGGGACGCGCCGCTTCACCGCTGCAGCGCGGACCGCTATCGGCGCGCTCGGCCTGGGGCTGCGCTTCCTTGGGGGTGGCGGCGGCGGCGCTGGCGCCGCTCAGCGCCAGCAGTACGCCGAGCGCGGCGGCGGCGGTCCGGGTCGGTTTTCCTTGCTTCATGCATCTGTTCATGTCGGCCATCCTGTAAGGTGATTGCTCGAAAATCAAAAACATTCTTGTGATGTGGTCACGCCGTTCAAGACGCTGACGCAGTCGCGCCGGACCTGCGCCACCACCGGCGCGGGGCGCGCGGCGGCACGCGGGGCTGCGCGCGGTTTGGCCGGCGGCGCCGCCTTGGCAGCGGACCCGGATCCGGATACAGGCGTGGCGGCGACCAGCTCGTCGAGCAGGCTGGCCTTGGTGGCCCCGGCCGTCTGCGGCGAACCGGGATCGACCTGGTTGCGCAGCGCCAGCGACAAGGTGCCGACGCCGCGTGCCAGGTCGAGCGTCTCGGCCTGTTCCGGCGTGACTTCGAGCGTGACGGCGTTGACCACTTTGGGCTTGGTTTCGTCGCGGCTCACTTCCTGGGCCACGGCCAGCACCAGAATGCGTTCGAGCACGATCTTGGAGATGTGCAGCGCATTGCGGTGCTGCCTGACCTGGTCGCCCGGGTCGCGCTCGGTGTGCACGATGATGTCGACGTAATTGCCCGGCAGCGCAAAGCCGGCCACGCCGATGACATCGTTGACGCGCACCGTGATGGCGCGCTTGCCTTCGCTGATCAGGGCCGACAGGCCGCCCAGGGTGCCGGCCGGGGCCAGCTTGGCTTCGGTCAGCGGCTCGCCCTTGAGGACATTGGTCTTGAGCACCCGGTCGCTCAGCTTGAGGCTATCCTTGAAGGCATCCTTGGGGATCGTTGCGGTCGGCCAGTCGACCAGGCGCAGCATGTCGGGCGAGATGCGCTGGCCGCGGCTGATGTCGCCGGTGGCGACGACGATGCGGCTGGCCGCGTTGGCCGGCTGCCCGAGCAGCCAGAGGGAAGCCAGGATGACGGCGCCGATCCCCAACAGGACCGCCACACCCATGGTCAGCAATGCGCGTTTGTTTTTCATGAGATCCTCTCGTACAGGGTGGTGCCGTTATCGGCTGAAAAAGACAGGGGCGGATGGGCCGGGGCAGTGGCCAGCGCGGGCGGCGCCACCGACATGCTGTGCCAGGCTTGCTCGATGGCGGCCGCGCTCACGCGCGCCGTGACGCCGGCAAAGGCGGCGAAATCGTTCACCCGCCCCAGCAGCTCGGCCGGATAGCTGGCCAGCAGCGGCCGTCCGCTGGCGCGATGCAGGCGCGTGATCAGGTAGTCCAGCACGGCCTCGTCGCAGGCCAGCCCATGCCGCTGGCACTGGCGCCGGAACAGGGTGGCGTAGGCCGTTTCGGAGAGCGGGCCGACCAGGATCTTGTAGCCGATGCGGCGCAGGAAGGCATCGTCGAGCAGCAGTTGCGGCGCCAGATTGGTGGCCAGCACCAGGGTGACGTCGAACGGCACGGCGATCTTGCAGCCGCCCTCGATGGTGAGCTGGTCGCTGCCGCTGTCGAGCGGGGCGCTGAAACGGTTGAGCAATTCTTCGGCCGGAATACGCTGGCGGCCCAGGTCGTCGATCACGAGGATGCCGTTATTGGCCATGAAGTGCGGCGGCGCGCGGTACACGCCGCTGGCCTGGTCCAGGCGCAGGTCGAGCATTTCGTAGCCCAGTTCGGCGCCGACCTGCACCACCGGGCGCTGGCACAGCACCCAGCGTGCATCGGGCTTGCGCCGTTCTTCGTTGTGGCGCGTGTGCAGGGGCGAGGCCGGCACATGCAGGGCCGGATCGTGGAACTGGATGATGTGGCCCTCGGCCAGGATCGCATGGGGAATGGCCACCAGCCCGCTTTGCAGCTGGCCCAGCTTGCGCGCCAAGGTGGTCTTGCCGCTGCCGGACGGGCCGTGCAGCAGCAGCGGGCGGCGCGACTGCAGCGCCGCGCCGAGCTGGTCGCGCACGCCCGGATCGAGCACGTCGTCGGCGAAGGCGGCGGCCATCTCGGCCATGCCGATCGGCTGGACCTGGGCGTGCCGGCTCGACTGGCGTTCGGCCAGGTCGCGGTAAGCCTGCAGGGTGACCGGAGCGGGCCCCACATAGCGGCAACGCGCCAGGAACTCGGCCGCGCGCAAACGTCCGCCCTCGGTGAGCTGATAGTGGACGTCGAGATCGGAGTCGCCGCGCCCGGCCACCTCGGCCAGGTGGTCGGCCTGCATGGCGTCCAGCACTTCGCGCAAGACATTGATCGACAGCTTGAGCTTGCCGGTGAGGACAGGCAGGTGAATCCTGCCGATCGCGTACATGGCCTTGGTCACCAGTTCAATCACCAGCCCCAGTTCGAGGCCGGTGTCGCGTACGCAGCGCGGCTGCGGCGGCGGGCTGCTGATGCCGTAGTCGGCGGAAGAGGCGCGCACCCGCTGGCTGCTGGGCGGAAGCGCTCCGGTCGGATCGATGTAACTCATGTCGGTTCCTAAAAAAAGGCAGATGGCGTTTCCGAAAGGCACAATTTATTTTAGCCACGCCTCCCTTGGCCGATTTGACAAACAGCAAGCTCTGACCGCACGGAAATTTATAGCCAGGGCTGCGCCAGAGTGAAAAAGGTGCCGCCGGTGATGGCGACGGCGTATGGCATATTTCCCACACTCGGGGCCGGCATCGGTTCGGCCACGGCCGGCATGCCGCCGATGCGCAGGAACAGGGGGCGCAGCAGCGCCATCAGATTGGCGCCGGTATCGCGCAGGCGCCCGCTGGCAAGGATGATCAGCAGCGCCATCAGGCCCCCGGCGCAAAAGGCGGCCAGGGCGATGTCCAGGGCCAGGGCGGGACCGGTGAAGGCGCCGACGGTAGCCATCAGCTTGACGTCGCCGGCGGCCATGCCGCGCAGGCAGTACAGGGGCAGGAATAGCAGCAGGCCGGTGGCGAAACCGGCCAGGCCCGTGCTCAGCAGCGCCAGCGGGTTGCCGGAACACAGATGGACGATGGCGGCGCAGGCCAGGCCGGCGGCCAGCAGGCGGTTGGGAATGCGGCGCGACGCCAGGTCGGTGGCGGCGGCGGCGAGCAGCAGGGCGATCAGAAAAAATTGGGGAAGGGTCAAGGCAGGCATGGGCTACTCGCATAAAAAAGCCCCCCGGAACAGGGCCCTGTTCCGGGGGGCGTGGTGCAGCAAACGACGGCTCAGGTGGGGCCTGGGACGTCTTATCCTTGCAGGCCGGTTACGACCTGAGCGAACAAGGATTTGAGCTCGGTCTGCACCTCTTTCAGCGATGCGACGATCGCAACTGCAATCAGTGCTGCAATCAGACCGTACTCGATGGCGGTGGCGCCGTCTTCGTCGTTGATAAAGGCTTGCACTGCGGTGGTGATGGTGCTCATGGTGACCTCCGGTTAGTTAAGGACTGCCAACTTCTGGCACGGGTTCGGCATCGTTGCTGCCTTACCTTGAAGTACGCTGCTGCTGTTCTTCAATTTTTCCGCCATTGAGTTCACTATAGGGAGTTGCCGAAGAGATGCCTTGACCTCACGCAACTTTCCTCCGTGGTATGAATTTTGTTATTATTGAAACGGTCGATATACGACAGGATGGCGAAAAAGTTGCTGTGCGGTGAGCCGCAAGGCGTCGCACAACGGTAGAATCGGGTGAGCGCGAGCGTTTATGCACGACAATTACGGATCAGGCAACACTGGTGACGGCGCACGAACTGCGCCAACCGGACGCACCGGGCGATCAGGTACACTAGCCTGCGCCAATGTCGATGGACATCGATTCTTCCGCTAGGTGGTAGTTGTTTGATTTACATTTCCGAGAACGACATGGATTCCCTTCTTAAACACATGGTGGACATGACTGGCCACCGCGACCACACGATGCTCGACATCTCGGTGATCTCGGCGGTTCAGGAGCTGGCACGGGCGTCGCAGACGCGCGTGCTGACCATCATGCATGTGCGCGGGGAGCAGTATGTGCGCGTGCGCGCCAGCATCTGCGCCGGTGGCGCGGCGCGCATGGAAGAGCCTGTCGATGTGAATGCGCCGGGCGAGCCGATCGGCAGTTTCCCGGCCCTGGCCGCATGCATCGCCAACAACGAAACGAGTGCCGAAAGCATCGCGGCCGACGGCAAGCGCACCTTGTGGCTGCCGATCTGGATCGGCGAAAAGGTCGACACCTGCCTCGAAATCCTGCATCCGACGCCGTACACCACCGACACCATCCATGTCATCGGCGGCATCGTCAGCGTGTACCGCAACTTCCAGAACCTGCTCGACTACAGCGAACGCGACTCGCTCACGGGCCTGCTCAACCGCAAGACCTTCGACGACCAGCTGGCCAAGATGCTGCACGTCACCGCCGAGCAAGAATCGCTGGAACCGGGCCAGGAAGAGCGGCGCCAGCATTCGGACGCCGAAAAGCAGTGGCTGGCGGTGGTCGATGTCGACCATTTCAAGCTGGTCAACGACAAATTCGGCCATCTGTACGGCGATGAAGTGCTGATCCTGATCGCCAACCTGCTGCAATCGTCATTCCGCTCGCAGGACCGGGTGTTCCGTTTCGGCGGCGAAGAATTCGTGGTGCTGCTGCGTTCGACCACGCTCGACAATGCGCAAAAGATCATCGACCGCTTCCGCATGAATGTCGAATCGCATGATTTCCCCCAGGTGGGGCAGGTGACGGTGAGTGTCGGCTTCGTCAGCATCAGCCCGTTCGAGTCGCCCGTGATCATTCTCGGGCACGCCGACCAGGCGCTGTACTACGCCAAGAGCCACGGACGCAACCAGGCATGCCACTACGACGAGCTGGTGTCGGGCGGGCTGCTGCAGGCGGTGGCGTCGAACGATACGGCCGAGTTCTTCTAGTCCGCCCGGCCGGGCGCCGGATGGCTATGCGACGCTGATGAAGCGCATCGGGTCGACACGCCACTTCTCGGGCGATTCGGGACGGACGATCTTGTCGCCGCCGCCGAAGCCCAGCGGACGCGACAAATCCACCGTTTCCGGCTTGATATACCCATTGCGCCGGGTGTTGAAAAACACATTCACCTTGGGCGCGAGCAGATTGGTCTCGTGCGGCTCGATCACCACCGCCAGCCGCCCCGATTCGAGCATCACCATGGTTCCCACCGGATAAATCCCGACGCAGCGCATGAATTCCTGGGCGTACGTGGGATGAAAGTGGAACTTGCTCCAATCGAAAATCTTGCGCAGCGCTTCAGCCGCCGACATGCCCTTGTGATAGCAGCGCTCAGCCGTGATGGCGTCGTACACATCGACAATGGCCGCCATCTGCGCCAGTTCGCTGATGGCGCCCTCGCCCTGCCGGTCCGGATAGCCGCCGCCGTCGCGCCGCTCGTGGTGATGCAGGGTGATGTCGAGCGCAATGGCGCTCACGTCGGGCGACTTGACCAGGATATCGTAGCCGTCGCGCGGATGCCGCTTGACGATGGCAAACTCCTCGTCCGTCAGCGGCCCCGGCTTGTTCAAGATATGGTCCGGCACCAGCGCCTTGCCGGTATCGTGCAGCAGCCCCCCCAGGCCGGCCTGGTGGATGGTATCGGCATCCATCCCGCGCGAGCGGCAAAACGCCACCAGCAGGGCGCACACGCTGACCGAATGCAAAAACGTGTAGTCATCCTTGTTCTTGATGCGCAGCATGCCCATCAGCGCGCCGGGATTGCGCAGGATCGATTCGGTAATGCTCTGTACCACCGGCGACACATTGTCCAGTTCGATAGCCTTGCCCAGCCGCGCATCCTGCATCACCGTGCGCACCAGCCCGGTGGCCTGGTGGCGGATCACGGCGGCGCGCTTGAGTTCCTCGGCCAGGGTGGTGCGGGTAACGATCACCGGCGCCGCGGCGATGGCCACCAGCGCCTCTTCGGTACCCTGGCGCACCTCGTCGAGCGTGGGCGCATGGCCGAGGTCGAGTCCCTTGCTGCCATCGATGACCACGTCGTGGATGCCAGCCTGGATCATCTTGCCGATTTCCTCGTCGCTGGTCAGCAGGAAACGATTACGCAAAAACGGGTGCGTCATCCAGTCGCAACTCAGGTCATGGATGTACATGCCGGGCTTGAGTTGGGAAACATCGACTTTCTTGAGCATTTTTCTGTCCGTCTGTGGTGTAATCTCGCGCAATCGCGGCAACGACCGTCAGTATAACGTCAATATTTCTCTTGTGCATTTATACTTTCCAAGAGTCACTGAACTCACTCACCGCCCCGGACGATCATGGAATTACGCCAGCTGCGCTACTACGTCGCCATTGTCGATCACGGCTCGCTCTCGCGCGCGGCGCTGGTGCTGCACGTGGCCCAGCCGGCCCTGACCCAGCAGTTGCGCCAGCTGGAAGACGACCTCGGCGCGCAACTGCTGCACCGCTCGGCCCAGGGCGTGCTCACCACCGACGCCGGCAAGGTGTTTTACGAGCATGCGCTGGCGATCCTCAAGCAAGTCGGCGACGCCCGTTCGGCCGTGACCCAGTCGACCACCAGGCCGTCTGGCAGCGTGACCCTGGGGCTGCCCCACAGCATCTCCGGCGCCCTCGCCCTGCCCTTGCTGATGGCGGCGCGCCGCACCTATCCCGAGATCACCCTGCAGCTCACCGAAGAGTTATCGGGCAACCTGAACGAACAGCTCAAGTCGGGCCGGATCAACCTGGCAGTGCTGTTCGACGATGGCCAGCTGGGGGCCTTCGCCAGCAGCGCGCTGGTGGAGGAAGAACTGAGTTTCATCTGCCGCGCCGGTTCCGCCTTCAGCCCGCCGGGCGAGCGGGTGGCGCTGGCCGACGCCCTGGCCGCCACATTGATCTTGCCGGCCCAGCAGCAAGGGGTGCGCCCGCGCATCGAGAACGTGGCGCGCGAAGCCGGCCTGCACCTGTCGAACGTGATCGAAATCAATTCGATCGCCATCCTCAAGTCGGCGATTCTGGCCGACATGGGCGCCACCATCCTGCCGGTGGCCCCGCTGCTGGCGGACATCGAACGGGGCGCCATGCTGGCCCGGGCCATCCACAGCCCGGCGCTGGCGCGCACGGTGACCCTGTGCGCCTCGCGCAATATTCCCCTCACCAATGCCGCCGCCGCGGTCAAGCGCCTGGTGCACCAGGTGACCGAAGAACTGTGCGCCGGCGGCGCCTGGCCGGGCGCGCGCCTGCTCAAATAAGTCGCAGCAGCCCCGAGCCATCACTTTTTCTTATACCCCCATCCGCAAACCATATTTCCCCTACGGGCGTGAAGGTCATACACTCCACGCCAACGGCGATCCGTACCGGAGAGTCTTGTAGAATCAAGCTGTAAAACAAGCCGCATAAAGCGGCAACCTACCCTGTCACCAAGGCGCTTACCCGGCGCCGTCCTGGCGGGGCAACATCCCGAATACCCTTTTGGAGACACACCATGCCAGATACCACGGCAACGACGCCTGCGAAGCAGGACGTCGCTTCACGCCTGACCACGGTCACCCTCGACGACAAATACACGGCGACCACGGGCAATATTTTCCTGTCCGGTATCCAGGCGCTGGTGCGCCTCCCGATGATGCAGCGCGAACGCGACCAGGCCGCCGGCCTGAACACGGCCGGTTTCATTTCCGGCTACCGCGGTTCGCCCCTGGGCGGCCTCGATGAAAACCTGTGGAAGGCCAAGGCCCACCTCGAAGCGCACCACGTGAAATTCGTGCCGGGCGTGAACGAAGACCTGGCCGCGACCGCGGTGTGGGGCTCGCAGACGGTCGACCTGATCGGCCCGGCCAAGTACGATGGCGTATTCGCCATGTGGTACGGCAAAGGCCCGGGCGTGGACCGCTGCGGCGATGTTTTCAAGCACATGAACCACGCCGGCACGAGCAAGCACGGCGGCGTGCTGCTGGTGGCCGGCGACGACCACGGCGCCTATTCCTCGACCCTGCCGCACCAGTCGGACCACATCTTCTCGGCCTGCATGGTGCCGGTACTGTACCCGTGCAATGTGCAGGAATACCTGGACCTGGGCGTGCACGGCTGGGCCATGTCGCGCTTTTCCGGCTGCACGGTGGCCTTCAAGGCCCTGGCCGACACGGTCGAATCGAGCGCCTCGGTCGACGCCAACCCGTTCCGCGTGCAGGTGAAACTGCCGCAGGACTTCGTCATGCCCGAAGGCGGCCTCAATACGCGCCTCTCGTCCGATCCGCTCGGCCTGCAGGCGCGCAAGCAGGAAGCGCTGATGCAGGACTATAAAATCTACGCGGCGCTGGCCTATGCGCGCGAGAACAAGCTCAATCACACCACCATCGACAGCGCCAACGCCAAGCTGGGCATCATCGCGTCCGGCAAATCGTACCTCGACGTGCTCGAAGCGCTGGAAGAACTGGGCATCGACGAGAAAATGGCGGCCGACGTCGGCCTGCGCCTGTTCAAGGTCGCCATGCCATGGCCGCTCGAGCCCGACAGCGTGCGCGAATTCGCCCAGGGACTCGATGAAATCCTGGTGGTCGAGGAAAAACGCCAGATCGTCGAATACCAGCTCAAGGAGCAGCTGTACAACTGGCGCGACGATGTGCGTCCGAAGGTGATCGGCAAGTTCGACGAAAAAGGCGAATGGGTGGCACCGCGCGGCGAATGGCTGCTCACCTCCAAGGCCGATTTCTCGGTCTCGCAGGTGGCGCGCGTGATCGCCTCGCGCATTTCGCGCCTGATTACCGATGCACGTACCTGCGACTTGATCAAGGCGCGCCTGACCTTCCTCGACGCCAAGGATGCGGTGCTGCGCAAGGCCATCAACACGCCGTTCCGTCCCGCGTTCTACTGCTCCGGATGTCCGCACAATACCTCGACCAAGGTCCCGGAAGGCAGCTTCGCGCTGGCCGGCATCGGCTGCCACGTGATGGCCACCGCGATCTACCCGGGCATGAACAAGCTGACCACCCACATGGGCGGCGAAGGCGCGCCGTGGATCGGCCAGCAGGCGTTTTCCGAAGTACCGCACGTGTTCCAGAACCTGGGCGACGGCACCTACTTCCACTCCGGTTACCTGGCGATCCGCGCGGCGGTGGCGGCCAAGGTCAACATGACCTACAAGATTCTGTACAACGACGCGGTCGCGATGACGGGCGGCCAGCCGGTGGACGGCCAGACCTCGGTGCCGATGATCGCCCAGCAGATGGCGGCCGAAGGCATCAAGCGCATCGCGCTGGTGACCGAAGACTTGTCGCGCTACAGCGACCGTTCCTCGCTGCCATCCATCGTCAGCCTGCATGACCGCAAGGACATGGACGCGGTCCAGCGCGAGCTGCGCGAGGTCGAAGGCGTATCGGTGCTGATCTACGACCAGACCTGCGCGGCCGAAAAGCGCCGCCGCCGCAAAAAAGGCGAGTTCCCCGACCCGAACAAGCGCATGGTCATCAACGACGCCGTATGCGAAGGCTGCGGCGACTGCGGCGTGCAATCGAACTGCGTCTCGATCCTGCCGAAGGAAACCGAATTCGGTCGCAAGCGCACCATCGACCAGTCGTCCTGCAACAAGGACTACTCGTGCGTGAAGGGCTTCTGCCCGAGTTTCGTGACCGTCGAAGGCGGCACGCTCAAGAAAACCAAGACCGGCGTCACCAAGGGTAACGTGGACGACGGCTTCGGACCGCTGCCGGAACCGGTGCTGCCCAATATCGACCAGCCGTACAACATCCTGATCAACGGCATTGGCGGCACCGGCGTGATTACCGTCGGCGCGCTGATGGGCATGGCCGCCCACCTCGAAGGCAAGGGCGCGTCGGTGCTCGACATGACCGGCATGTCCCAGAAAAACGGCTCGGTCACCTCGCACGTGAAGGTGGCGCGTTCGCCCGAGCATCTGCGCGCACAGCGCATCGCCACCGGCGAAGCGGACCTGATCCTCGGCTGCGACATGCTGACCGCGGGCGCGCAGGATGCGATTTCCAAGATGCGTCCGGGCCGCACCATGGCCGTGATCAACCTGCACGAGCAGCCACCCGGCACGTTCGCGCAGCAGGCTGACTGGGAATATCCGGCCGCGGAAGTGCGCGCGCTGATCATGGAATCGGTGGGTGCGCCTGCAAACGATGCGGCCGACTTCATCGACGCGACCAAGCTGGCTACCGCGCTGATGGGCGACTCGATCGCCGCCAACCTGTTCATGATGGGTTACGCATGGCAGAAGGGCCGCATTCCGCTGACCGAAGCGTCGCTGCTGCGCGCCATCGAGTTGAACGGCGTCGGCGTGGAGCCGAACAAGAAGAGCTTCCTGTGGGGCCGCCGCGCCGCCGTGGACCTCAAGCGTGTGGAGAAGGTCGCCACGCCGACCCAGGCCATCGTGGTGCAGATGCCGCAAAGCCTGGAAAACGTCATCAAGAAGCGCGTCGAGTTCCTGACCGAGTACCAGGATGGCGCGTATGCGGCGATCTACGAGCAGCTGGTGGCCAAGGTGCGGGCGGCGGAAACGGCGCAGTCACTGGGCAACCGGCTGTCGACGGCGGTGGCCAAGTACTACTTCAAGCTGATGGCGTACAAGGACGAATATGAAGTGGCGCGCCTGTACACCGACGGCCGCTTTGTCGAGCAGCTCAAGTCGCAGTTCGAGGGCGATTTCTCGGTCAAGTTCAACCTGGCGCCGCCGATGTTCGCCAAGAAGGACGCCAAGGGACATCTGGTGAAGGCCGAATTCGGATCGTGGATGTGGAAGGCGTTTGCGCTGCTGGCCAAGTTCAAGGGCCTGCGCGGCGGGACCTTCGATATTTTTGGCCGCACCGAAGAACGCAAGATGGAGCGCGCGCTGATTGTGGAGTATCGCCAGATGATCGAAGGTTTGATCGCCGGGCTCAATGCCGACAATCATGCGACCGCGGTGGAACTGGCCAACCTCCCGGAGCAGATTCGCGGGTATGGACATGTGAAGGAAAAGGCAGTGGCGCAGTTCCGCGTGGAGAAGGCGCGGCTGCTGGGGGATGGGGCGCACAAGCACGCGGCGTAACGCGTCGTTCCCGCGCAGGCGGGAGCGACGGAGGTGCTGCGCACGACCCTGTCCGATGGAGCCCATCGCTTGACGTTTACGTAAACGTCATATACCTTACAAGAACGATATCGCAAGGATCATCATGAACGACCTGACTCCCGCCGCCAAACTGAATCTCCCCGAACAGCCGAAACTGGCCAACAAAGTCCGCTTCGTCACCGCCGCCTCGCTGTTCGACGGCCATGACGCATCGATCAACATCATGCGCCGCATTTTGCAGTCCAACGGCGTCGAAGTAGTCCACCTGGGCCACAACCGCTCGGTCGACGAAGTCGTCACCGCGGCGCTGGCCGAAGACGTGCAAGGCATCGCCATCTCCAGCTACCAGGGTGGCCACGTCGAATACTTCAAATACATGATCGACCTGCTCAAGGAACGCGGCGGCGCCCACATCAAGGTGTTCGGCGGCGGCGGCGGCGTGATCGTCCCCGACGAAATCGCGGACCTGCATGCCTACGGCGTCACCCGCATCTTCAGCCCCGAAGACGGCCAGCGCATGGGTTTAGTGGGCATGATCCAGTCGATGATCCAGACCTGCGACATCGACCTGTCCACCTATTCCCCGACCACGCTGGCGCCCCTGCAGCAGGGCGACGTGGCCTCGCGCCACCGCCCGCTGGCGCAGCTGATCACCGCACTCGAAAACGAGAAGGCCACGCCGGAACTGCGTCGCGCCATCGTCGACGCGGCCGAAGGCCTGCACGTACCGACCCTGGGCATCACCGGCACCGGCGGCGCCGGCAAATCGTCGCTGACCGATGAACTGATCCGCCGCATCCGCCTCGACCAGAATGACGCGATCAATATCGCCATCATCTCGATCGACCCGTCGCGCCGCAAATCGGGCGGCGCGCTGCTGGGTGACCGCATCCGCATGAACGCGATCAATCCATGGAACGGCCAGGCACGCGTATTCATGCGCTCACTGGCCACGCGCGAAGCCGGTTCCGAAATCTCGCAGGCGCTGCCCGACGTGATCGCCGCCTGCAAGGTGGCCGGGTTCGACCTGGTGATCGTCGAAACGTCCGGCATCGGCCAGGGCGACGCCGCCATCGTGCCGCACGTGGACGTGTCGATGTATGTGATGACGCCCGAATTCGGCGCCGCGTCGCAGCTCGAAAAAATCGACATGCTCGACTTCGCCGACTTCATCGCGATTAACAAATTCGACCGCAAAGGCTCGCTCGACGCGCTGCGCGACGTCGCCAAGCAGTACCAGCGCAACCGCGAAATGTGGAGCAAGCGCCCGGAGGAAATGCCGGTCTACGGCACCCAGGCGTCGCGCTTCAACGACGATGGCGTCACTGCCCTGTACCACGGCCTGCTGCCGAAACTGGGCGAATTCGGCCTGGCCATCGCGCCGGGCAAGCTGCCGCAGACCGACATCCGCCATTCGAGCGGCAAGCACGTGATCGTGCCGCCGGCACGCGCGCGCTACCTCGCCGAAATCGCCGACACCGTGCGCGGCTACCACAAGAACGCATCAAAGCAGGTCAAGCTGGCACGCGAGCGCCAGCAACTGACGGAAGCCAAACGCATGCTGGCGCTGGCCTCCAAGACCGCCGACTTCGACGAACTGATTACGGAGCGCGACAACGCGCTCGACGCCACCGCCAAGAAGCTGCTGGCGATGTGGCCCGAAATGCAGGCCGCGTACGCGGGCGACGACTACGTGGTCAAGATCCGCGACAAGGAAATCCGCACGCGCCTGATCGCCCACACGCTGTCGGGCACCAAGATCCGCAAGGTGGCGCTGCCGCGTTACGAAGACCATGGCGAAGTGCTGCGCTTCCTGATGCTGGAAAACGTGCCGGGTTCGTTCCCGTTCACGGCCGGCGTGTTCGCGTTCAAGCGCGAGGGCGAAGACCCGACCCGCATGTTCGCCGGCGAAGGCGATTCGTTCCGCACCAACCGCCGCTTCAAGCTGGTGTCCGAAGGCATGGACGCCAAGCGCCTGTCGACCGCGTTCGATTCGGTGACCCTGTACGGCGCCGACCCGGCGCTGCGCCCCGACATTTACGGCAAGGTCGGCAACTCGGGCGTGTCCATCGCCACGCTGGACGACATGAAGGTGCTGTACGACGGCTTCAACCTGTGCAGCCCGAGCACGTCGGTGTCGATGACGATCAACGGCCCGGCGCCAACGATCCTGGCGATGTTCATGAATACCGCCATCGACCAGCAGATCGACAAGTTCGTGGTCGAGAACAAGCGCCAGCCGACCGATGACGAGGCCGCAAAAATCCGCGCCTGGGTGCTGCAGAACGTGCGCGGCACGGTGCAGGCCGACATTCTCAAGGAAGACCAGGGCCAGAACACCTGCATCTTCTCGACCGAGT
Organism: Massilia pseudoviolaceinigra; assembly: GCF_030846505.1. Taxonomy (NCBI): domain Bacteria; kingdom Pseudomonadati; phylum Pseudomonadota; class Betaproteobacteria; order Burkholderiales; family Oxalobacteraceae; genus Massilia; species Massilia pseudoviolaceinigra. Next base: position 79,201 of record NZ_JAVCWL010000015.1, read on the forward strand.
TTTCGCTGAAAGTCATGGGCGACATCCAGGAGTATTTCGTGCATCACCAGGTGCGCAATTTCTACTCGGTGTCGATCTCGGGCTACCACATCGCCGAAGCGGGCGCGAACCCGATTTCGCAACTGGCGTTCACGCTCTCGAACGGCTTCACGTTCGTCGAAGCGTACCTGGCGCGCGGCATGCACATCGACGATTTCGCGCCGAACCTGTCGTTCTTCTTCAGTAACGGCATGGACCCGGAATACACGGTGCTCGGCCGCGTGGCGCGCCGCCTGTGGGCGGTGGCGATGCGCGACAAGTACGGCGCCAATGACCGCAGCCAGAAGCTCAAGTACCACATCCAGACATCGGGCCGCTCGCTGCACGCGCAGGAGATCGACTTCAACGATATCCGCACCACCCTGCAGGCGCTGATTGCGATCTACGATAACTGCAACAGCCTGCACACCAATGCGTACGACGAGGCGATCACCACGCCGACCGACGAATCGGTGCGGCGCGCGCTGGCGATCCAGCTGATCATCAACCGCGAATGGGGCCTGGCCAAGAACGAGAATCCGAACCAGGGTTCGTTCATCATCGAGGAACTGACCGATCTGGTGGAAGAAGCGGTGCTGCAGGAGTTCGAACGCATCGCCGAACGTGGCGGCGTGCTCGGTGCGATGGAAACCGGCTACCAGCGCGGCAAAATTCAGGAAGAGTCGATGCTGTACGAGCACCAGAAGCACGACGGCACGCTGCCGATCATCGGCGTGAACACCTTCCGCAACCCGAAGGCGAACGACACCCCGCAAAAAATCGAACTGGCGCGTTCGACGGACGAGGAAAAGCAGTCGCAGTTGACGCGCCTGGACGACTTCCATCGCCGTAACGCCGAGCAGGCGCCGCAAGTGCTGGCGGCATTGCAGCAGGCCGCCATCGACAATGCGAATGTGTTCGAGAAGCTGATGGAAGCGGTACGGGTTTGCTCGCTGGGGCAGATTACGACCGCGCTGTTCGAGGTGGGTGGGCAGTACCGGCGCAATATGTAAGTCGGTAAAACCTTAGTGGGACGGCAGCGAATCGAGGAACGCGGCGCCGCCCCCTTTCAGTGCACCGGCAGGGAGAACAATCGGCTTACCATCGCACCAGCAGCCGTTGCCGAGTTCATGCCGGCCTCCACTTGCGGCGGCCTGTGAGGGGTCGTTGAAGTCTCTTTCATGGCAACTTCCCCGGCAGACTCTTAGCGGCTTGTTTTACGCCGGGCACCAAACAACCCAACGCTGTAGCCAGCATCTTTCAAAAATTTTGTCGCTTTTCCATTCAAAATGAAAAGAGCGATAACGCCCACATAGGGAATCCATATCACCGCCAGCCACTTGCCGCCACCGCCTAGCGCAAAGCCATCTTCTTGCGTTTGCAGCGCGTCGCCCAAGTTATACACTGCCCAAAAAGACAGGATAACGCCACCCATATAGAGGTACCATCCATAGTCTGGCAGCATGCCGCCGATCTGCAGCATGACGGCGACGAGCAAGGCCTTCTGGGCGCGGGCAACAGTCCAGCCGTAGCTGGGATCAATATGGGCATCGAGCCCGCCATCGGACGGCGCTTGTGGAGGAAGATAGGGATTGTGTTCGGTCATGGGAAGTTGTAGAGGACGGGAGGGGCTGCGTGGGATTCGACGTACGACACGCGACGTGCTTCAATTAAGAAGCTTTGGTTAAGTGAATCTTGAATGATGCCCGAATATGCTGCCTTCTGGCACAATTTCTTGCATTTTGCCAAAACACAAATTCGCATGCGGGCGCGCCGAGGGTGCGCGCGGTCGTTCCCGCTAGCATCGTCGTTCCGCGCAGGCGGGAATGGAGGTGGGTTGTGGTCCTACACCAAGCTTAGGTGAGAATGCCGCGCACGAAATCGCCGTATGCCTCGCCCACCGGCAAATAGAGATCCGTTTTGATCACGCGCTTGCTCGACACCACCTCAAGCTGTTCTTTCGGGTTGTATCCGCGCTTCTCCTCGTCCACCCAGTAAAACCCGGTCCCGCGCAACTGCCACGATGGCAGCGTATGGAAATCGGTGCCACGGCTGGCCAGCAGTGCCACTTTGTCCTCGATGGTGCGGCCCTCGATCTGCGCCGCCGCCGCACCTTTCGCCACGCCCTCTTTCCTCAGCATCCAGTAGCAGTGCGCGTTCAAGCCATTCCTGTGCGCGTCTTCATTGCGCCAGCGGAAATAATCGACGACGATTTTGCGGTCCGGCAGCTCGCAAATGCGGCAATCGAAGGCGGCCAGCTCGCCCAGCATCAGGCTGAATTTGGCCGACGTCTCGCCCGCCAGGATCGAGTTGTACTTGCGCAGCTTGCGCCCGTAAGCATCGATGTCCAGGTCGAACAGCAGCGAGATTTCATCGCTTTCGGTGTAGCCGTACACCACCTTGAAACCGCAGTTCATCAGATGGCGCGTGGTCTCGGCCATCAGGTCGCGAAAACGCACGTCGAACGGCGCCTCGAAGCTGACCTTCTCCTTGGTCAATTTGGTAAAGCTGCGGCCATCAATGCGCGCCACCATGTACACGCCCTGCTCCACGCAGCGGTCGTTGGCGGTTTCATAGCCGCGCATCATCGCGTCGAGTTCGTCAAATTTCATGCCATGCCTTTACGATAAATTGGTCGCCAATGATATCGACGTAATGCAGTTCGTCGAAGCCCTCCGCCATGGTGGGAACGTCGATTCTCTTGTGCGTATCGAAAATGCCGACGTCCGGAATCAGCGCTGCGCCGCTGCGGCCACGGTTCCAGGCCAGCGAGCGCTCCAGGTCGATCCGGAAGTAGACGCAGATGATCCTGAACTTGCTGCCCTTGAGAACATCGATGTACTTCGCACGCACTTCCCGGGTCGGGTTGGTGTTGTCGACCACGAAGGGCATGCTGGTTTCGAGGCAAATTTCCAGCAGCTTTTTCTCGCGATATTTCGTTTTCAGCAAGTCGTTGCTGATCCGCAGGTGAGTGTTGAAATAGTTGGTTTTGTAGAAAGTCGACTTGCCGCTTGCTTGCAGGCCGACAAAAATGATGGCTTCCAATGGTTTTCTTTCGTATTTCAGCGCGTCGGGACCGAATCGAGAAAAGCGGGACCGCAGCCTTTCAGGTGGATTTCGTGTTCGGTAATGCGCACCGGCGCCAGCAGGCGTGGGCCGCTAACGGCAAGCACGGCGCCAATGAACAGCAACACACCGGCGAGCAATGCCAGCCAGGGATTGCTGAGTCCAAATGCGCCAAGCAGAACGATCATGCCGAGCACGCCAAAGACGGGGGCGGCAATGGACAAATTGCGGCGGCGACGTCGATGCTCATCGCACAGACCCGACACAACGACCGCCCTTTTTCTGACGAAAAGGCAAACCACCATGTATACAACAACCATTGGAATCAAAGCGTACCAGCCGGGATGGTGCCACAAATAGGCGCGCGGACTGTCCATCCTGGCCGGCTTGTTGCACTTGACACAGCGCGGCGGCAAATGGGCGTCCACAGAAGCGATCAGGATGTCTCCCTCACGCCAGCATGGTCCCTCTTCAAGCGCGTTGTGCGCGCCGACCATGGGCTCGAAAGATGCCTTCGGGGCTTCGTAGGGATTGGTGGAGATCGGTGTCACGACATTCTCCGGCAACCGGTGAGGAGGCAATTTGGGCTCAGCGCCTGGGCAGCGAGTCGAGAAAGGCGGAGCCGCAACCTTTCAAGCGGATTTCGTGCTCGGTGATGCTGACCGCACGCAAGGTACGCTGGGCCGCACTGGCAAGCATGAGACCGCACAACATGAGCAGCCACGCAAGCCATCCCAGCAAAGGATCGACGTTGCGGGCCAGGTTGATCAGCGCCACGATATTGAGCGCGAAAAAGCCATACTTGGCCAGCCACACATTGCGGCGCCTGCGGCGGTGGTCGTCGCACAGGCCAATCACAAGGGTCGCCCTTTTCCGGACGAACATGCTGGCCAGGATGTACACCAGGATCGGAACCAGCACATACCAGCCGGGATGGTGCCAGGAAAAGGAGCGCGGCATGTCCATGATGGACGGCTTGTTGCACGTGATGCAGCGCGGCGGCAGGTGCGCCCTCCTGGACGCGACCAGGATGTCGCCGTCGCGCCAGCATCGGTTTGTCGCCACGTCCATGAAGGAGGCCTTCGGCGCTGCATAGGGATTGGCGGACGTCGGTTTCACTACGTACTCCGGGAACGGTTGAGAAGGCAATCTTAATCAGGCCAAGTGATTGTGGGAAACTATTTTGCACGCTGTTGTTATCCGGGGTGGGCCGGCGGCCAGGCGATGGCGTCGAACAGGCGCCGCAGACGCTCTCCGCGCTGGGGATTGACCATCGTCACATAAGCGACCTTGCCCGCGAGGTAAGCGCGAAAATCGGGGCGTTGGTCGCGATTCTGCGCCTGCGGCCCATGGCGGGCGCAGTTGGTCAGGGTGGCTTTGAGAAGATCGAATTCGGTGCGCGCGATATTGGGATGGCGGTTCACGACGATGCCGGTGACCTGTTGACGGGTCCCGGCGCGCATCAGCCGCGTCTTGCGCGCGTTGACGGCAAAGCCTTCCTCGATGGCGATGGCACCTACCTGCGCGTGGAAGCGGTCCATGGCGCGTTCCAGTTCGCGCCCACCGGAGAACACCAGGTCGTCCGCATAGCGGCTGTAGCGCGCGCCGAGCGACTGCGCCAGCGCGTCCAGTCGCAGGTCGAGCCGCCAGGCGCAGGCGTTGGCCAATGCCGGCGAACAGGGCGAGCCTTGCGGCAGGTGCGGCGCGCGCAGTGCCTGGCGCTGCGTCCACGTGAGCGCATTGTCGCCGGCGGGTGTGCGCAGCACGCCGGCCGGCACGCGGTTGACGCACAGGCGCGCCAGCACACGCGCCACGGTTTGCGAGTAACCGAGTTTGGCAAACAGCGCATGAATGCGCGAAGCCGGAATGCTGGGGAAGAAATCCTTGAGGTCCATGCGGATTACCACGCGCTGCCCGGTATGCAGGGCCGCGTGGGTGACGCAGGAATGCCCACGCCGGAAGCCATGCGCGGCCGGATGCGCGGGCACGCGGTCGAGCAGTTCGCGCAGGATGGTGGCCTGCATCGCGCGCAGGCGCTGCTTGGGGATTTCGATCAGGCGTACACCGCCGCTGCGCTTGGGCACCCAGCGATAGTGGTAATGCTCCAGTTGTGCGTCGGGCATGGGCTCGCGGCGCCACTGGTCGGCGAACCATCCCAGTTCGCCGGGGCGCAGCCGCAGCCACTGCGCCAGCTCGCCCACGGAAGGCAGCGGCGGCAGCGCGAGCGCGGCCAGCCAGTCGGGCGGTGGCGGCACCAGCGGCAAGTCGAGGCAGTAGCGTTTGAGCTGCGGCGCCGGTCCGTCGCCTTCCCACGCCTCGTGAAACACGTCCAGGTCAAAGATGATCTGCGCCAGTTCGTCGCGGCTGAAATGGTAAAAGTGTTCGGCGGTGCGCGCGTGGATTTCTTCGCACAGCGCCGGTATCCACGGCCACGGATGGCCGAACGCCCAGGTCGCGCTGGCAATCAGGCCGGCAAGGGTTGATTCGCGCGCCAGCATGGTGTCGGCGAGCGCCAGGGCGACGGCGTCTTTGGGAATCATGGTTGGGTCAGGTTGTAGGCTTTAAGGGGGCGGAGAGCCTTCAACCAGTCTGGTGATGCTTGAGTAGTCGTGCGCGTCAGCGCACCGGCACTCATGCGGTGAATTGCACAGCAATAAATATCCCACGGGGTAGCCCCGTAGAGGCTTGTCCCTGCACGAGGCAAGAACACGCCGGCTTGAAGGATCCGCCCGTGTAGAGAGTAAGGCAATTTTGCATGAACGTCAATGCGGTTGCTGCGCCGCAATTCAAGCGCTGCAGCGCCCGACGGTGGCACCGGGCAGCAGCACCGGCTGCCACAAGACCTGCAACTGCGCCGGCGGCGTGCCCGCCACCAGGGCCGAGAGCATCTCGGTCATCTTGGCGCCGGCTTCGTTGGGGCCCGGCTGGTCGATGGTGGTGACGTTCGATCCCACCAGGCTGTCCTCGATGCTGCCCCAGACGATGACGGACATGTCCTTGCCGATCTCGATACCGGCATCTAGCAACGCGCGCACGGCGCCCACGCCCGAGAGGTGATTGTCGACGATGACGGCGGTCGGCCGCGGCGAGCAGGCCAGCAGCTCCTGCATGGCCTGGTAGCCGGTGCGGCGGTCGAGCGTATTGTCGACCAGATGACGCGGATCGACGGCGAGGCCGGCCGCCTGCATGCAGGCGATGAAGCTGTTCTTGCGCTGGCACGCGAAATTGAGTTCGAGCGGCGCGCTCACCAGCGCGATGCGGCTGTGGCCATGTTCGATCAGGTGCGCGCACGCCAGCCCGATACCGGCCTCGTTGTCGTAGTCGAACCATGCGTACGGCTGCTTGAGTTCCGTGCGGCCGTGCGCCACGAACGGAAAACCCTTCTTCACCAGATAGGCGATGCGCTCGTCATGCACCAGCGTGCGGCTGACCACCAGGCCATCGACGCGGCGCCCGCGCACCATCTGCTCGTACGACGGCAGCTCGTTTTGCGGCGACACCGGCGCGATGATCAGGTTCATCTTGCTCTTTTCAAGCGCGGCCGACATGCCGCCCACCACGCCCAAAAACATCGGGTCACCCAGGTCGCTCGGCAGCAGCGGATAGATGATGCCGAAGACATTGGTGCGCCCCACCGCCAGGCTGCGCGCCATCGGATTGGCTTCGTAGCCGGCTTCCTTGGCCGCGGCCAGCACGCGCTCGCGAGTATGGACATTGACTTCGGGGTAGCCGTTCAGGGCACGGCTGACGGTGGTCTTCGAAATCCCGAGCGTACGGGCCAAGCTCTTGAGATTCATGGTCGGACTTCGTTGGGCGATGTTGTAAAGACTGTAATTATAGCAATCGCATCAGGCCACATGATCGACCTGCCGTTTAAAGAAGTATAAAGTGATAAGCACCAGCGTGATCGGCACCAGCGTCAGGTAGAACGCGAAGTGGCCGCTGAAATTGCCGAACACGTAACCGGTGATGAAGGAGCCGGTGGTGCCGCCCAGCGCCGAAAAAATCACCAGCAGCCCGGTCATCGACGAGTGCTGGTGCGGCGGAAGGGAGCTAAGCATGACCGAATTGATGCCCGGGTAAATCGGCGCCATGAACAGGCCAATCAGCGGGAACAGGAAGGTCGCCAGCGGGGCGCTGGACCAGGTGATGTTGGGGTCGGCCACCACGTCGTGCGTGAGCGGCAGCGCCAGGAGCACCATGGCGGCCATGCCGATCACGCAGATGTTCATCACCGGATACCAGTTCATCCTGCGCATGACAAAACCGGCGGACAGGCGCCCGATGGCCAGGCAGGCGGCGAAGATGCTGGTCACTTCCACGCTCATCGCTGCCGGCAGCTTGAGGATTTCGTTGTTGAAGGTCGGCAGCCAGGTACCCACGCTTTGCTCGATCAGCACGTACAGGAAGGCGGTCATGACGAACACGCACACCAGCGGCTTGAAGAACAGCTTGAGCATGGCGGTAAAGTCGTCCCAGCGGCTGCGCCCCGCAGGCAGCTGCGCCGTGCCTTCGTCGAAAGAGGTGGACAGCACCAGCACGAAGGTGACGGCGCACAGCGCGGCCAGCACCCAGTACACCTGCAGCCAGCTGCGCGAAGCGGGATCGGACGAATCGATGAAGTAGCCGAAGATCCAGTAGGCGCTCAACACGCCGACCATGAACACGCCTTCGAGCGTATTCATGATGCCGGCGTGGTGGCGGCGGTCGCGCGCGATCAGGCCCAGGGTCGAATACACCGACACCTTGACCAGCGCGAACGCCACGCCCACGCACAGGAACAGCAGCTTGGCGGTCCAGAAGGCGGGCACCAGCGGCATGGCGATGCAGGCCGCGGTGACCAGCGCCAGCGCCGCCAGCATGGCGTTCTTGTAGCCGATGCGTGGCAGGAAGGACGCCACCAAAAACGACACGACCGCGATCGGCAAGTCCTTGAACGCTTCCAGGATGCTGGCGCTCGATTTGCTCACGCCGTAGTTGCCGATGACCTGGAGGATGACCGTGCCGACGCTGTTGAGCAGGATCGCAAAGACAAAGTAAATCAGAAAAAGGGCTAACATGATGCGTTGGTTTTTCACACTGTCTCCATTATTTTTTATTCTGGCGTGCTACTACCTGCTGCTGGCGCTTACTGGTAATCCTCCAGCTTGAAGCGGTCCAGCGCGGGGATGACGCGGTCGGCCTGCGTCAGCACGTCCGGGTTGCCGATGCCCAGTGCCCACATGCCGGCGCTCTTGATCGATGCCACGCCGGCTACCGCGTCTTCCACCCCAAGGCAGTGCGCCGGGTCCACGCCCAGTTCGCGCGCCGCCGTCAAAAAAATCTCCGGATGCGGCTTGCTGTTGGCGATCAACGCTGCGTCCACCACATAATCGAAGCGCTCGCGGATGCCGAGGCGTTCGAGCACCGTGAACGCGTTCTTGCTCACCGACGCCAGGCCGATGCGCAGGCCAGCCGCGCGCACCGCCGCCAGCGCATCGACCGCGCCGGGCAGCAGGTCGGCCGCCGACATGGTGGCGATCAGCTCCTGGTAGTGGCGATTCTTGGCGTCGGCCAGCGCCAGCTTTTGTTCATCGCTGTAGCTGCGCGACGCACCAGCCAGGATCAGGTTCAGGGACCCCATGCGGTCGATGCCTTTTAACTGTTCGTTGAACGCTTCGTCGAAATGCACGCCTTCCGATTCGGCCAGCCGTTTCCACGCCAGGTAATGATAATGCGCGGTGTCGGTGATGACGCCATCGAGATCGAAAATCACTGCCTTGAACCTGCTCATGCTTTTTCTTCCTGAAGTGGACGCGCAATCGATAGCGATGGCGTGGCGCGGGTCAGCGCTACGCGCTCGCCGCAGTGGGTCAGTCCGAGCGCTTCGCCCTGCAGCAGCGTGTAGCGCGCGTGGGTGGCGTCGATGCGCACCTGCAGCAGCGCGCCGTGGATGTGAATCTGGAACTGGTAGTGCTGCCAACGCGCCGGCAGGGTGGGCGCAAAGCGCAGCGCGCCGTCGGCCACGCGCATGCCGGCAAAGCCGTAGGCCACGCCCATCCAGGTGCCCGCCATGGCGGCCGTGTGCACGCCGTAGTGGGTGTTGCCGTGCGTGTCGTCCAGGTCCAGGCGCGCGGTCTCGAGAAAATAGTCGTAGGCCTTGTCGTGGTAGCCCACTTCCGACGCGATGATGCTGAAGATGCAGGACGACAGGGAGGAGTCGTGCGTGGTGACCGCTTCGTAGTAGTCGAAGTCGCGCTTTTTATCATCCTGCGTGAACTGGTCGGACAGCAGCAGCAGCGCCAGCACCACGTCGGCCTGTTTGCAGACCTGATGGCGGTAGATCACCAGCGGGTGGTAGTTCAGCAGCAGCGGATAGTTTTCTTTCGGCGTGGCGGCGAAGTCCCACGGCTTTTTGCCGAGGAAGCTGTCGTCCTGCTCGTGGATGCCGAGGGCGGCGTCGTAGGGCAGCGCCATGCGGCCGGCGGCGCGGCGCCAGGCGGCCGGTTCGGCGTCGTCCAGGCCGATGGCCTGCACGATGCGCTCGAAGTCGTGCGGGCGCGCGCCGCGCAGGGTGTCGACAATCTCCGCCGCGAAGCGCAAGTGCATCTGCGCCATCGCATTGGTGTAGTAGTTGTTGTTCACCAGCGCCGTGTATTCGTCGGGCCCCGTGACTTCGTTGATGCAGAAGCGCCCGGCGCGGTCGTAGTTGCCGATGCCGATCCAGATGCGCGCGGTTTCCAGCACGATTTCGGCGCCGGCCTGCGCCATGTAGTCAAGGTCGCCGGTGGCGTCCAGATACAGCTTGATCGAGTAGGCGATGTCGGCGTTGATGTGGTACTGCGCGGTACCGGCGGGGAAGTAGGCGGAGCACTCTTCGCCGGCGATGGTGCGCCACGGGTACAGCGCGCCTTTGGCGTGCGACATCTGGCGTGCACGCGCGCGGGCCTGCTCAAGACCGGCGTAGCGGTAGGCCAGCAGCTGTTTGGCGATCTCCGGTTTGCTGTACAAGAAAAACGGGAAGATATAGATCTCCGTATCCCAGAAATAGTGACCTTCATAGCCTTCGCCGGTCACGCCCTTGGCCGCGATGTTGGTCTTGCCGTCGCGCCCGACCGATTGCAGCAGGTGGAACTGGTTGAAGCGAATGCCTTGCTGGAGCGCGTCGTCGCCGGCGATCTCCACGTCGGCACGGTCCCAGAAGTCGGCCAGGTAGGCGCCCTGGCGCGCGCACAGGGCGTCGAAGCCGTCGGCTTTGGCCTTGGTCAGTGCTGCGCTGGCCAGGCCCGCCAGTTCAGCCTCGGGATAGTCGCGCGAAGAAAAATAGACGCCATACTTGGTCAGACTTTGCGGCAGCATGACATCGAGGTCGAACGCGAAACTGTGGCTGGCCGCCAGCTCGTGCCGGCTCGCGCTGCCCGCCACCGCAGCCACGGTGTCGATTGCACTTACCAGCGTAAAGCCGCTGTTGTGGGTGCGCTGGGTGAGGCTGGACGCCGTGGCGCCCTGCTCCACCGCCAGCAGATGCAGCGCCGGGCCGCAGGCCGCGGAGCCGATACGCGGATCGTCGCCGGCTTCCTGGTTGCGCACAGCCCCGTCGATACCCGACACCACGCGTACCTGGCCGGAGAAATTGAGCGCGGTCAGTTCGACATCGAGCGCGAACAGGTGCTTGTCGGCCAGCGATACCACGCGCCGCGTGACGAGCGAAATCCGCTTGCCGCTCGGGGAAGTCCATTCCAGGCTGCGTCGCAGCACGCCGGTGCGAAAGTCGAGCACGCGCTCGTAGCGGTCGAGTGTTCCTTGCAGCGGGTCGAAGCGTTCGTCGCCGAGCCAGACTTCGATGCCTTTCGCGTTTGGCACGTTGAGCATGAACTGGTTGGTCTTGGCCAGCGCGAAGGCCGCTTCCGGATAGACGATCGGTTCGGACTCGTAGAAGCCGTTGAGATAAGTACCGTCGAGCGAGGTGCCGGCCGGGCCGCTGTAGCCCTCTTCCGGCGTGCCGCGCAGGCCGATGTAGCCGTTACCGAGAGCGAACAAGGTCTCGTTCAAAAAATGCGTGGCAGGGTCGAAATGGGTCTCGCGAAGGCACCATGGATCGGTCGGGAGAGCGTGGGGGAGACTTGCGTGCGGCACGGGTTTGTCCTTTGTCTGTCTTTTGAAATTTTCACTTCAAACCGGTTTGGATTTGAGCCGAGTCTATTTCAAATCGGTTTGGAAAGTCAATTTATTTAGATTCGAGTGGGGAAATCAGGTCTGGCGGGCGATCAGGGTGGTCGGCAGCATTTCGGATTCGACCTGCTCGCCGTTCATCAGCGCCAGCATTTTTTTGGCGAGCAGCACGCCGCCGTCGCGCAAGTACTGGTGCACGCTGGTCAGCGGCGGCACGAAGCTGGCCGCGCCAGGCGTGTCGTCGTAGCCGATGACCGATACGTCGTCGGGCACGCGCAACTGGTGTTCGGTGAGCGCGCGGATGGCGCCCATGGCCAGCAGGTCGCTGGCGGCAAACACGCCGTCGAAGGCATGGCCCTTTTTCTTGAGCAGCGCGGTCATGCTGTCGAAGCCCGACTCGAACGTGAAGGCCTTGGGGCGGATGATGTGCACCGTGCCCTGCCCGCCCAGCGCGTCGATGAAGCCGGCGCAGCGCTCCTGCACTTCGGCGTGGTCGACATCGCCCAGGAAGACCAGCTTGCGCCGGCCCTGCGCGAGGAAGCGTTCGGCCACGCTGGCGCCGCCGCGCCGGTTGTCGCTGCCGACCACGATGGTGGTGGCGCCGCTTTCCGGCGCGCCCCACACCACCAGCGGCAGATTGGCTTTTTGCAGGAAGCGCACCGCTTCGCCGTGCGAGCCCTGGCCCAGCAAAATCAGGCCGTCGGCGCCCTGCACCGGGGCGGTGTCCATCAACTGCTTGGAGGTAAGCACCACGCTGTAGCCGGCGGTGGTCAGTTCCTGGGTGATGCCGCCCAACAGTTCGAGCGGATACGGGTCGGACATGGGACGGCCCTTCACCGGCGTCATTTCGACCACCACGGCGACCGAGTAGCTGCGCCGCATGCGCAGGTTGCGCGCGCTGATGTTCAGGCGGTAGCCCTGCTCGTCGGCGATGCGGCGGATTTTTTCGCGCGTCTTTTCCGTCACCAGCGGGCTGTCGCGCAAGGCGCGCGAGACCGTGATCGTGGAAACGCCCGCCAGGCTGGCGAGGTCTTCCATCGTCAGGGAGGCGTCGCTCTTGCGCGCTGCGATCGCGCTTGCTGAGATAGATGCAGTCTTGCTTGCTGCCTTGTTTGCGGCCATGGGAACGCTCAATTTTGGTAAGAAAACAACGACACCGACGCATTATGACAGGTTTACGTCTCGCCACAGACCAAATGACATCGATAACATTTTGATTGACATCGATATCATTTCTTGTTTCAATGAATCGTCTTTCCTTGCCATCCTAATAAATTGCAGACGAGCCCGATGTGCGGCAAGGTAGGGAAAGAAAGTGGACACGCATGCGGCAGGTACTCGCAACGCGAATGCGCAGCCAGTCCAGGAGACGGATTTCAACAAGAACCACGATAAAAAAGCGAGCATAACGATGAACAGTCACAAGCACTTCCTGCTTTCCTCAGTCACGCTGGCCGTGCTGACCCTGATGAACCAGGCCCAGGCAGCCGGCCAGGCCGCGCCTCCTTCCGCGCCGGCGGCCGATGCGGTGGCGAACGAAATCCAGCAGGTGGTGGTGACCGGGACCGCCTCGGCGCGCGGCACGCGCAAGATCGACACCAGCTTTTCCATCACCACCGCGACCGAGGAACAGCTCAAGTCGGCCTCGCCCAGCAGCACGGCCGACGTACTGAAACTGGTGCCGGGCGTGTATGCGGAGTCGACCGGCGGCCAGTCGGGCGCGAATATCGAAGTGCGCGGCTTTCCGTCCGGTAGCGATTCGCCGTTCGTGTCGGTGCAGATGAACGGCAATCCGCTCTATCCGGTGCCGGTACTGTCGTTCTTCGAGGGATCGTCCGCGTTTCGTTTGGACGACACGGTGGAGCGGGTCGAAGTGCTGCGCGGCGGGCCGAGCACGATTTACTCGGTCGGCCAGCCGGGCGCGACGATGAACTTCATCCTGAAAAAAGGGGAAGATACGCCTGACGCAACCTTGCGCTTTACCACCGGCACCGGAAAGTTGCGCCGGCTCGACGGTTTTGTGGGCGGCAAGATTGCCGATGGCTGGTACGGCACCATCGGCGGCTTCGCGCGCCAGACCCAGGGCGTGCGCGATCCCCAGTTCAAGGCCGACGATGGCAAGCAGCTGACCGCCTCGCTCACGCGCAAGCTCGATGAAGGCGAAGTGACCGCCTACGTGCGCACCACCAAGGAAAAGAATGCGTTTTACACGGGCGTGCCGCTCATTTCGAGCGACAACGGGCGCACCATCACCGAGTTTCCCGGCTTCGATCCGCTCACCGGCACGCTGATGAGCAATGAAATGCGTCACTTCACCATCGATGCGGCACCCGGCAAGACGCTCACGCGCGACCTGGCCGACGGGCGCGGCATGGACGCAACCGTGTTCGGCGCCGAGTACGAGCAAAAACTGGGCGGCTGGGATGTGTCGAACAAGGCCAATTACTTCAGCGGCGACCTGAACACGATTTCGATGTTTACCGGGAATAACCCGCTGACGGCCGCGGCCTATCTGGCCAATGCCAATGCGACCCACAATCCGGGGGCGGCGGCCGGTTCGGGCAGCATCAGCTATGTGAAAGGCGGCGCGGTCGATCCCAACCAGCAAGTGGTGCAGGCAGGATTGTGGTCGGTCGAGAAAAAACTGAGCTCGTTCACCAACGAATTCCGCATCAGCAAGGAACTACTCAAGAACAATACGACGACAGTGGGCGCGTATGTGGCGCGCTACAAGTCGAATGACGAATGGTATCTGGGTAACAGCCACCTGATGACGGCCACGCCCAACGCCAGCCTGATCAATGTGCAACTGAGCAATGGCATCATCGTTTCGCGCAACGGGGTGGACGGCAATGTGTTTTACGCGCCGGTGGCCGCCTACAAGGGCAACAATACCGCCCTGTTCGTCGCCAATGAGTGGAAAGTGAACGAGCAGATCAAGGTGGACGTGGGCGCGCGCCGCGAAAAGCAAAGCCTGAAAGCGACGATCTCGAACCTGACCTCGATGGACACGGATGCCAATCCGCTGACGGTGTACAACAATGGCACCTCGGTTCCGACCGGCACCAACACCCAGCTCAGCCGCGACGACAGCGTCAATTCCTTCACGGTGGGCGGTATCTACAAGTTTTCCAAGGATATGAGCGTGTTTGCGCGCGCCAATACCGGCCACACTTTCATCTATTTCGACGACATGCGCAACGCCGGCACCCAGGCGGCGCTGAACGACCGCAAGGGCGTGCCGACACCGAAAGTGACGCAGTACGAAGTCGGTTTCAAGACCGTGGGCGCGATGTACAGCGCGTACATCAACGGCTTCTACACGGATTTCACCGGCATTTCGTTCCAGCAGATCACGACCGACGCGGTGCTGAACTCGGTGAGCGGTTCGCGCGGGCATGGCGTGGAGTTCGAGCTGGCCGTGCGGCCGGTGAAAAACCTGCAGGTGAGCTTGATGGGCAATTATCAGGAATCGAAATACCGCGACAATCCGGCGATTGCGGGCAAGCTGGTGCAGCGCCAGCCGAAGATGCAGTTCCGCCTGTCGCCAAGTTACCGGATTCCGATGGGCGACAATTCACTGAAACTGTATGGAACCTACGCGCATGTGGGCAGCCGCTGGGCCGACCAGGCCAATCTGTCTTACTTGCCGTCGTATAAAACGGTGGACGCAGGCATCCTGGCATCGATGGGCGCGCATTGGGAATTCCGGCTCGCGGGCACGAACCTGGGCAATGAATTGGGGCTGACAGAGGGCAATTCTCGCCTGACCGGGGCGCAGAGCAGCGGTCCGATCAATGCACGGCCGATTTTCGGGCGCGCGGTGGAGGCGTCGATACTGTACCGGTTCTAAGATTCGGCATTCAAGCAATGGCAGGCGTGGGCAGATTGCTTGTCCACGCCGGGGCCACGGCCCATTTACTCGACGACCCAGGCGTACTTGACCTTGGCCCAAGCCAGCGCAGCCTGGCCGTCTTTTGCACCCGGTTCAAACTTGCAGCGGGCGCCAGCGCGGACCGATGCACGGTCGACGCGCACCGCGCCGCTCGACTCAAGCACTTTCGACTGCACCACTTTGCCATCGGTATCGACCAGGTAAGCGACGGTCACGGTGCCGCTTTCGCCATCATCCTGCCAACGGGTCGGGAATTCAGGTTTTTCGCAGCCGGCTACTTCGAGGCGGGCCGGGCGGTCTTCAGCCATGGCCTGGGTCGCGCTCAGGCACAGCAAGGTCGCCGACAGTACGGTGGCAAAACGGGTAGTGGCAAACATAAAACCTCCAGTGGGATGATGGATAAATCCGGCGCTTCTGGCGCTCGAATCGTCTGCTGCGTAGCCAGCTGACAGTTCAAAATATACGGCGCTGCAGCATATTTTCTAAATTTATTATCCCAATGGCGGATATGCCGGATGCGCATATCTTGTTGCTGTGCACCAACATATTGCATTCACAAACTGCATAACAGTTATGAAAGACCTATGGTGGTGCATATGAGCAAAGAAACCCGTTTCAAATGACCCGATTTATAGCAAAACCCTTTGCTGGTGCGCGGTCTCACCTTGTGACAATAACGCGACGCCCCTTGCAAATACGTCTTAGCCGGGCGTGGGATCGACCCGTTTCCACCACGCCGTGCCCGGTGCCGGAGTCTTGAGGTCAAGTGCCTGCCCCATTTCCGGGGTCGTCAGGGGCACCCCGCGCGCGGTGGCGAGCGCGGCGATGCGATCAAAAGGCTCGTGCCAGGGGTGCAGGCCGAGGTCGAAGGTGCCGTTATGCACCGGCATCAGCCATTTTCCCTTGAGGTCGAGGAAAGCTTGCAGGGTTTCTTCCGGCTGCATGTGGACGTCGGGCCATTGCTTGTCATAGGCGCCCGTCTCCAGCATGGCCACATCGAAGGGGCCGAATTTTTCGCCGATGGCCTTGAAACCGTCGAAATAGCCGGTATCGCCACTGAAAAAGACGCGCAAGTCCTTGTGCTCGAACACCCAGGATGCCCACAGGGTGGAGTTGCCATCGCTAACGCCGCGTCCGGAGAAGTGCTGGGCCGGGGTGGCGATCAGGCGCACATTGCCCACTTTGCGTTCTTGCCACCAGTCGAGCTGGCTCACCTTGGCGGCATCGACGCCCCAGTCCACCAAACGGTCGCCCACGCCGAGCGGGGTGATGAACTGCTCGGTCTTGGCGGCCAGCGCCAGGATCGAGCCATGGTCGAGGTGGTCGTAATGGTCGTGCGAGAGAACCACGGCCTTGAGCGGCGGCAGCTCGTCGATGCTGATCGGCGGCTGGTGAAAGCGCGCGGGGCCGGCCCACTGCACCGGCGAAGCGCGCTTGGAAAACACCGGATCGGTCAGGTAAAAGGCATTGTCGAGCTTGAGCAGCAGGGTCGAATGGCCGAGGCGGAACAGGGTATTGTCGGGCGCCGCCAGCAATTGCGCGCGGGTGAGCGCCTGCACGGGGATTACGCCGCTCGGTACGGTGTCCTTGTTCTTGCCCGTCAAAAAGGTCCACAAGATGCCGGCCATGTCGACGGCGCTTTGCTTGAACATGGGCACCGGGTTGCGAAATTTGCCCTCGCTGAACTGGGGCGACTGGTGAAGCGGCGCGGCGCTGCCGCCGAAGGTGCAAGAAGCCATGGTAAGGAGTGTCCCTATGAAGATGAGGCTGAGGAAAAGTCGGTGCACGTGACGTCCGATCAAAGAATGTACACTACACAGTGTAGTTTCATTCTTTGGAAAAGTAAACTGTCGGGTGTAAAATATTAAAATGAACGCACCTCAACGACTGACCGACCGTAAACGCCTGGCCATCCTGGCCGCCGCCGCCGAACAATTCCGCAGCTGCGGCTTCGAAGCGAGCAGCATGGACAAGATCGCCGCCGACGCCGGCGTGTCGAAACGCACGGTCTACAACCACTTCCCCAGCAAGGATGATTTATTCGCCGAGACGCTGGTGCAATTGTTCGAGCGCAGCGCCGCCGAACTGGACCTGGCTTATCGCAGCGACGCCAGCCTGCGCGCGCAGCTGACGGAACTGATGACCATCAAGGTGCGCGCGATGGCCGACCGCGACTTTCTCGACCTGGCGCGGGTGGCCATTGCCGAGGGCATGCACGCACCGGAGCGGGCGCGCGCCATCGTGGCGCGCCTGGGCGAGCGCGAGGAAGGGGTAACGCGCTGGATCCGCGCGGCCCTGGCCGACGGCAAGCTCAAGGAGTGCGACCCGGTGTTTGCCGCCACCCTGCTGCAGGGTCAGGTCAAGGCGATGGCGTTCTGGCCCCAGGTAACCATGGGCGCGCCGCCGCTGGCGCCGGAACTGCACGGCGCCGTGGTCGACGCCGCCGTCAGCATGTTCCTGAGCTACTTCGCTCAGGCAAAACACGCCGCATAGACGGGCGGCATGGTGGTCGACAGCGTGTGCCAGCTATCGCCGGCATTGTCGGACATCCACACGCCGCCGCTGGTGGACGCCATCAGCAAGGTGGCGCCATCGTCCGCCACCGCCAGGCCGTGGCGGTAGACCAGGTCGTAGCAATGCTGCTGCGGCAAGCCCGCGTTCGTTACCTTGAAGCTGTTGCCGCCGTCGTGGGTGCGGGTGACCGCCAGCGCGGCGCCGACCGGAATGCGGCGCTGGTCGGCCTCGGCCGGGGCAAACCAGGCCGTGCCGCCATCACGCGGATGGGCGGCCACGGCAAAACCGAAGTTCGACAGCGGCGCGCTGGTGATTTCCGTCCAGTGGTGGCCGTTGTCGCCGGAGCGCCAGATGCCGTTATGGTGCTGGCACCACAGCACATCCGGTTCGCCGTTGGAGCGCACGATGCGATGCGGATCTTGCACGGCTTCATTTTCGTTGAGCTCGGGCGGCATGTAGTCGGCGCGCATGCCGGTGGCGCTGATGGTCCAGCTGGCGCCGCCATCTTCCGTGCGCCAGACGCCGCCGCAAGAGACGCCGACCAGCACGTGGTTGCTGTTGCGCGGATCGACGCAGATGCTGTGAATGCCGGGCACGTCATAGCCGCCGCCGAACCATTCGGCGCGCTGGGGTACGTCCCACAGGGAACGCACCAGTTCCCACGACGCGCCTCGGTCGTTTGAGCGGAACAGGCCGCCCGGCAGGGTGCCGGCCCACAGTACGCCGGGCTGGTCGGCTCCGCCCGCTTCCAGCGACCAGATCAGCCTGTTTTTCCACTCGACTTTATCGGTGCTGTCTTCCGGCTTCGGCGGATAGGCGGGCGCGGCGATTTCGGTCCAGACCTCGCTGCCGGCATCCTTGCGGTGCAGCTTGACGCCGAAGTGGCCGAGGTTCAGTGCGGCGTACAGGGCGCCGTCGCGCGGATCGGCCAGCGCGATCGAGACCGGCTCGCCCAGGAAGTGGCTGGGACCGATTTCCCATCCCGCGCTGGCGCGCTGTAATTCAAACAGGCCCTTGCGGGTGGAAAGATAAGCACGCGCATGCATTGTCAGCCTCCGGAAAGTGCTTGCAGGATGTAAACGGTACTGTCAGGTGTGAGAGGGTCGTCGAGCCGGATGCGTTCTTCGCTGCGGCGCCCATCGATGAAGACGACGACGTTCTCGCGCAGATGGCCTTGATCGTCGAGAACATAGCCACGCAGCAAAGGATTGGCCGCGAAGGCTGTGTCCAGCCCGCCGCGCAGGGTGGCCGCAGTGGTGTCGACCTGCGGCACGGCGGTGAACCGGGCAAGCTGCTGGGTGAAAATGAGACGCGCCATGGCATCCAATCACAGGTGTGACGACGATGGGGGAATCGAAGCGGCTTAATTTTATCGCGGATCGGCGCGCCTGTCGCGTGTGGGCCTAGAATGAAGCAAGTCAACTCTCTGGAGCCGGACATGCCGATCAAACCTCAAGAACTTGCCGCACTGATGCTGGAAGTC
This sequence comes from Massilia pseudoviolaceinigra, assembly GCF_030846505.1. Lineage (NCBI taxonomy): Bacteria > Pseudomonadati > Pseudomonadota > Betaproteobacteria > Burkholderiales > Oxalobacteraceae > Massilia > Massilia pseudoviolaceinigra. Next base: position 98,328 of record NZ_JAVCWL010000015.1, read on the forward strand.
GAGCATGAAGATCCCATCGATTTTGCCGACCTGCCCTTCGGCGAGGCCGAGCTGCGCGAGCTGGTGGCGGCGCACCTGTGCGAGATGGCCGCGGCGATGGAAAATTTCAGCACCGAAGACCGGCTGATGACCCTGCTGGCGGTGTCGGCCAAGCTGGTGCTGGAAAACCTGGTGCTGCATCTTCAGTTGCTGCGCCAGCATGGCTTGCCGGTGAGCGACAGTGTCGAGGAGTTGCTGAGCCGGCTGCGCAAGCCGGATGGGGGTTGATCAAACGTCTCGGGGGGAATTCGCAGCTCGGACTTGACGTGGCAAGGCACCTGTATTGGTGTGGCTATGCGCCGACCTGTGCGGAGGCGACGGTTCTCGGTTGAGCGCATTTGGGTTATGTTGCCGATGTTAAAATCGACTGGTTCCTCTTAGAAAGTTCGTATGCCGTCGATCCAAGCCCTCCTGTTTGTCTCCGCCGCGCTGTTCGGCGCCAATGCACTGGCGGCCGACAAAGCGAAACCCGGCTTCGTGCCTGACGCGGCGGTCCAGCGCGCCGCCACGGCGTACGCTGCGCAAGCGGTGGCGACGGCACGCGACCAGTTCGGCATCAAGCTCGACGGCACCGATGCCAGCATGGTCCAGCTCGAAGCCGTGCTGGCGCGCGCACACACCTCGTACGCCGCCAAATCGCCACGCCCGTCGGAAGAGCAGGTCATGGCGGTGGCGCGGATGTATGGCAGTTACCTGGGCGAAGTAGTTCGCGTCAAACATGGGGGCACGTGGGGCATGGCCACCTTGGAAGGACAGACGCTGCCGGGGATGCGGACCACATCGGGGGCCAATTTCTGGCCATGGACGCATGTGTCGCAGCGCATCAGCAAGGGTGCAGGCAATAACGTCGCAGACTATTACAAGGTACTGCTGACCAAATGAGCGACGTCCGCCCTGCCCCATCGACGCAACTGCTGTTCCCCTGCGATCCCCTGAACAGGCGCGTAGCCGACGAGGCGTACGCCGAAGAATTCGACGCCGCACGCGCGGCTGGTTTCGCCTGCTCGCTGTTCTCCTTCGAAGACTTCGAGGCGGGGCAATTCAAGACGCAGCCGGCCCTTTGCGGCGGCGTCAAAGTGCTGTACCGTGGCTGGATGCTAACACCGGATAGCTACGCGCGGCTGCACGACGCCACCGCAGAGCATGGCTGCGCGATGGCAACCAGTCCGACCCAGTACCGCCATTGTCATTACCTTCCCGAATGGTATGCACTGTGCAAAGAATTTACGCCAGAAACGGTGATTGTCGCGCGCGACGCGGACTTTGCCGCTGCGGTGGACGGCAGGAACTGGCCCGCCTATTTCGTCAAGGACTACGTCAAATCGCTGACCACCCAGCGCGGCTCGGTTGCGGCAACACCGCAGGAAATTGCGGACGTGGTCGGCTTGATCGAAACATACCGGGGTGCGGTTGAAGGCGGCGTTTGCATCCGCAAGTTTGAGCAGCTGCAAGCCGACAGCGAAGAGCGCTATTTCGTACTGCACGGCCAGGCACATGGCCGCGATGGCAGCGCACCTGAGCTCGTGCACGAGATCGCACGACGCATCGAGAGTCCGTTTTTCTCGGTTGATGTCGTCGCATCAAGTCGAGGCGAACTGCGCCTTATCGAGCTGGGCGATGGCCAGGTATCGGACCGCAAACAGTGGCCGGTCGGGCGGTTCATGGCGATGCTGGACGGCACGCAAGGCTGAAGCGGCGCTTGCCGCTAAGGGTATCTCCAGTGGAAATCACTGGCGGGGCGCGGTAGAGCTTGAGGAACTTGAACATCTTCGGCCATTCCTCGCGTGGACAAAACGCAATCGCCACTTCGCGATTGTCGAGCGCGGACTCGGTCAGCACGATGTGGTCGGCCACCTGCTTCGCATTCTCGAATTCCCTGGCGTTGACGATGCAGACCGCCTTGAAGAACGGCCCCGCCAGCCACGCCTGAACTTCGGGTGTGTCCTTGAATTTCAAATAGGCGGCGAGGGACGCGTGAGCGACAGCCACCATCGCAAAACCGAGCGGTACATCATCGCGCACCAAGATATACATTTTCATCGTTACGACCACACTCACACAGGGATTGGACAGACATGGCTCCCCCAGTGTAATGCACGACACCCAGCGTGCGTCGTATCTATGCGGCCGTCCCGCTGATGCGTGCTGTGTGATGGGACGGCTACGACACGAAACGTGACAGCAGGCGGATATACGCGCTCTGGTAGCCGTTCGCGTTTTCCGTCACCGACCACGAGTTCAGCGGCCACGAATCGTTGAAGTCGAGATAGGACTTCTGCGGCGGCTGCCCGAACGGCGGCGCGGGAACCGCCGTGCCGCAGCCCGGATGCAGGCCGGGACAGCCATTTTCCCAGTTGTAGCTCGGATACGGGCCGCCCACCAGAAACCCCGGCGGCGGGCCGAAGGTCGAGTCCTTGACGCTATCCCATTTGGCGGAACCATGCGCGAACCAGGTGTGATAAAACTGGTCGACCGAATTTTCGGCGCCGAGCGTGCCCATATTCGACAGATAGACCTTGCCGAGCGGATTAACCCCGTGCAGGTAGTGAATATAGTGCGACGCGGCGTTCATGTTGGCCGCGGCCGGGCGCGTGCCCAGGCCGTAATGGGCCAGCGCGGCAAACATCGTGCCCTCGTGCGACTTGATGGCATTGCTGCCCCAGGTGTACACCTGCAGATGGGCCAGGTAGGGGTCGGTCTTGCCGCTCATCGCGGTCCAATGGTCGGTGCCATTCATGCCGGTGGCAAAGGCCGTGCGGATGGCGGCAGCCGTCGCCGGCGTTGCCGTGGACAGGCTGGCGTAATGCAGCAGCGCTTGCTGGAGTGCGCCTTCAAACGGCGAGGCATAGTTGTACCAGACAAACAGATGCGCGTTCCGGTATTGCGCGTTGAAAAAGTTGTTGTAGACGGCTTTGCCGGTCAGTTGATACAGATAAACGGCGGCGGCCAGCTTGTGGCCGAGGCGCCCGTAATCGTCGGTTTCTTGCTGGCCGGCACCCAGCCCTTGGGAGTTATACTCGGCGTCATTATTCTTGAACAGCACGTTGGGATTGGCGACAGCCCAGTTCCAAGCGCGCTCGGCGCGCGCCTTCAACCCCGCACCGTAACTGGACAGGCCGGCACGCGCGCCGAACACTTTGGCGCCTAGCGCAAAGGCACCGGCCGCCGCCAGCGTGGCGGACGTATTGGGCGGACCGTACAGCGTCCGGCCAGTGGCCGCCGACGGCGGGCTGGCGTGGGCCAGGCCGGCGATCGATAGCATCGCACCGCTCGCTTCCTGCATCTTGATGAGCCAATCCATGCCCCACTTGATTTCGTCGAGCAGATCGGGGTGCTGGTTCCCCGATTCGGGAATGTTGTAATCCTTGCCCCAGATGCCGGGATTGTCGGCAAACGCGTGCAGCAGGTCGATCAGGTAGCCGGCGTGCCAGCGCGTGTACTTGTTGTAATCGCCCGCGTCGTACCAGCCGCCCGAGACATCGCGCTCGGTCGAGGCATCGCCAGGAGCGCTGAACAGGCGCGCATGCTTGTCCTGCAAGGGTCCCAGGTGCGAAGCGGCATCGGCCCAGCCGGCGCCGGCCAGCGCCGCGGTCTTGGCGATGCCGGCGCGCTGGTAATAGAAGTAGCGCACCGCGGCGCGCAGCACCGGTTTGTAGACGTCGGCGGCGATCCTGAAGGCCGGCGAGGTCACGTTGCCCTGGGTGTCGCGGATGAAATACTGGCCAGGAGCGGTCACCGTGCTGAAATCGACGTGCCAGGCTTGGTCGCCCGACGTGGCATCGGTCGCGCCGCCGTTCCAGGCGAGCGGTGCGCCGCTGAACACAACCACGTTGGTGACGGCGTTGACCACCTCGTACACGGCGCCGGGAGCAAAGCTGTCGGCCGCGTCGAACCCGGTCTGCGGATTGCGCACCACCGCGATCTTGTCGTGGGCCGGCAGGTAGCCGAACTGGTCCACGACGATGGCCGGTCCCAGCGTCATGGTCGACGCCGGTAAGGACTTCGCCAGTGCCCTCGACCCGGCCTGCGACCCGGACGATGCCGGTGGAATTGGCGGTGGCGGTGCCGCGGCGGACACCGGCGCGGAAGATGGCGCCGAGCCGCCACCGCACCCGATCAGGCCCATGGGGATCAGGGCGCCCGTCGCCAGCAGGAATTTGCGTCGTTTGTTTGTCGTATCACCGGTGTTCATCGTGTCTCCTTAATGGTTTTCCTGGGACCGCGACAGCGCGCGATCCTCGCATTCAGATGAAGAAGCTCGGCAGACGGACAGGCCAACGCGCGCAGCATTCGCCAGACTGTCTCCTGTGGGAATTCGTCGTTCGCGGCCCTGTCGCGGACGCGCGACTTTTGTATTTATGGAAATATTTTGGCTGGCGTTTTTGGCGCCGTCAATGCGGATAGGGATTGTTGCCGAAGTTTAGCGGGGAGCACTAAACAGCCTGCTGGCGCGCGCGGGGCTGGAGGGGGGAATGCGTTGCCACCACGTCGGCCATCGTACGGCGACGCCGGCGGTGTCCGATCCGGACGCTGGCGACGCGACAGCCGGGCGCGAACATCGCATTGCATGCAGCTCAATGCTGATGAACGATGTGGCGGACATGCAGCAATGAACGGACCTACTGGAATAGCACCAAGCGCTTCACCGCTTTGCTGAGTGCTACGATAACCGCTGTGCTGATTGCTACTGCAACTGCCGTACTGATTGGTGCCGCAACTGCTGTGCTGATTGGTGCTGCAACCGCCGTGCCGCTTGCTGCGGTTGCAGCCCCCTGCCGCTTACTGCGTGATGTGCATGTCGAAACGGGCGCCATTGGAAAACACGCAGGTGCCGGAACCCATTTCAGCGCGGGTCATGACGTAATCGCAGCGCGTGTAGCCGCCGCGATTGCCGGACGCGTTGGCCACGCCTTTGGTCGCGCCCGGATCGCGTGTCGCTTCGCCGGAGAATGCCTCGCCACCGACCGCGAACGAGAATTCGCCATGGCCGCGTTCAGGATTGCTGATCGTGCCGGAAATGCGGCCCAGGCGCGATGCCTCGTCGTTGGCGGGATACAGACGCGCCGTATAGACCGGGCGCACGGCCGGTACCGGCACGATGGCCACGCCGCCGTTGTTGTTATGGTAGTTGCCGTTGCCGCGCGGCGGATATTGATCGATCGGAACGACGTAGCATGCCGACAGCAGGCTCGATACCGCTACCAACGCCAGAATATGTTTTGTCTTGACCATGTTACCAATCTCCTGAGTAAAAAACGCACTGCCACCCGCCTCTGCAGCGTCATCCACTCTGGCTGACGCACTGCAAGTTCGGCTTGGTCGCAGTATAGGTACCCAGGTTTCAAAAAAGTAAACGCCTCAGCCGGTAGCGAAATGTGATACCAGCCGTGGACAAACATGACACCGCCACCCGCTTGAGCGTGCCTCAGTGACTCGGATGCATGACGACCTTGATGCAGCGGTCCTGCTTGTGCTTGAACATCGCGTAACCCTGTGGCGCATCGTCCAGATCGAGGTGATGCGTGATGATGCAGGCCGGGTCGAGCTCGCCGTTGACCACCCTCTCGAGCAAGGGTTGCATATAGCGCTGCACATGGCACTGCCCGGCGCGGATCGTCAGCCCCCGGTTCATCACCGCCCCGAAGGGAATCTTGTCGCTGAAGCCGCCATACACGCCCGGCACCGACACCACCCCGGCGTTGCGGCAACTGAGCAGCGCCTCGCGCAAGGCCGTGGGCCGGTCCGATTCGAGCCGCATCGCCTGCTTGACCCGGTCGTACACATAGCCGACGCCGGCGCCATGCGCTTCCATGCCCACGGCATCGATGCAGGCATCCGGGCCACGCCCGGCCGTCATGTCGCGCAGGGCGTCGACGATATTGACCTCGTCGAAATTGAGCGTCTCGGCATGCGAGACGGTGCGCGCCATGTCGAGCCGGTCCGGGTAATGGTCGATCGCGATGACGCGCTCGGCCCCGAGCAAGTAAGCGCTCTGGATCGCGAATTGCCCGACCGGCCCGCAGCCCCACACCGCCACCACCGCGCCGGGCACGATGTCGCAGGCTTCGGCCGCCATGTAGCCGGTAGGCAGGACGTCGGACAGGAACAGCACCTTGTCGTCGGGCAGTTCCCTGGGCACGACCAGCGGCCCCACGTCGGCAAAGGGCACGCGCGCGTACTCGGCTTGCCCGCCGGCGTAGCCGCCCGTCAGGTGTGAGTAGCCGAAGATGCCGGCCGTCGTGTGGCCCCACATCTTTTCGGCCAGCCAGGCGTTCGGATTGGAGTTCTCGCACACCGAGAACAGTTTCTGTTCGCAGAAAAAGCACTGGCCGCAGGCGATCGGAAACGGCACCACGACGCGGTCACCCACCTTCAGGCGCTTGACACTGGAGCCGATCTCGACAATTTCGCCCATGAATTCATGACCGAGAATGTCGCCCTGCATCATGCCCGGCACCACGCCGTTGTACAGATGCAGGTCGGAGCCGCAGATGGCGGTGGACGTGATTCTGACGATCGCGTCCCCCGGATTGAGGATGCCCGGGTCGGGCACCTGTTCGACGCGCACATCGCGCACGCCGTGCCAGCAGGTCGCTTTCATTGGTCGCCTCCTTTGCGAAACAGGGTGGACACGAGGCTGCGTGCGCCGGCCGGCTGGCCGCGGGTGGTGGGAATTTCGCCAGTCTCGATCAGTTGCTTGAAGCGCCGCAGGTCGTCGCGCACCTGGATCATGGGTTCCTCGCCGAACAGCCTGGCCACCGCCACGCCGGCGCGCCCGGCCGGCGGGTGGTAGCTCATCTGCACCTGCAGCACCGTGGCGCGGCCCCCGTTGGCGGGGATGAAACGCACGCTGCCGGCGTTGTCGACATCGGCCCCCGGCACCGAACGCCAGCGCAGCAACTGGTCCGGCTGGTCGTCGGTGATCTCGGCATCCCACTCGATCTTGCGTCCGCCCGGCCCCCTGGCGCACCAGTGCGAACGCCGCTCGTCGATGACGGTGACCGATTCGAGGTGCTGCATGAAGCCCGGCAGGCGCGCCAGGTCGCGCCAGAAGCGGTAGCACTCCGCGGGAGGACGGTTGATGCAGACCGCGTGCTGCACCCGCTGCCCGCCCTGCGGCCCTTTCAGCGCCCCATGGGACGGCGTGATGCGCGGCGGATTGCCGGCGCGCAGGTCCAGCGCCCCGACCGAGGCCAGCGCCAGCGCCGTCGACGCCAGCCGGCGCCGGTTGGCATAAGGGTGGATCGCGGCAACGCCGACAATGCCCAGGTCCATGGCGTCGCCCATCACGCGCGACCAGCGCCATAGCTGGTCGTGGGGCCGGTTCAGCAAGCCCACGCCGCTGACCAGTTCGCGCATGCCGACCACGCGCATGACACGCGGCCAGTCGGGCATGCCGGCCGCGCGCGCCATGAAGCGCGGCGCCATCAGCCCGGCCAGCCCGAGGCCGATGCTGAGCCACCCCAGCGCAATGCCGAGCCGCGCTTCGCGCGCGGCGCGCGGCGGGCCGGTCAAGCGCGCCAGCTCCCCGCCGTCGGGGGCGGTCTCGTCGATGCCGGGGGCGGCGCCCGGGTATTGCCAAGAACCGGGACGCGCCTGGCGCCGGCTGGTGTCGCTGCTCGTTTCCATGACGTCTCCTGTGCGGATGGCCGGCGCCGCTGGTGGCACGCCCGGTGGACATGAAAATTAGGCCGCGGCGGGCGCCGGATGTTCCCGCAGGAGAGTCATGTTCAAGTTCCCGGCGACGCACTTTGAGCGCGCGCAAACTAACGTTGAATAGCTTGCATTCACGCCAAAAAAATCCGTCGGGGCAAAAACGCAACAGTTACTAATAATACTTATTTAGGCCGATGTCACCTCATTACAATAGGGATTCAGGCCCGTCTTATGCGGCCTTTTCCGGAACGCGGCGCGGCCTCGGCCGCAGCGTCCGGACGCGTCCGGGTGCGCCGCTCCCGCGAAATGCCAGCCCTGTCATGAGCAGATAAAAATAACAACACAAATTTCTTATAAAGTTAGTTAAGTTGTAACGAACTTTGCTATTTCGCAAGGAAATAGTGTATATTCCCAAACATATGGTTCCGATCATTATTTGTGGTCGGCGACTTGTGCCGCGCGCACTCCTTGCCGGCCCCGGAATCGCGCGTTGCCTTCGCGCGGCGCCCGGGACACGCCGCGGCAGGCAGGCGAGGCGAGCCGGCGGCCGAGGGTTTCAAGCGAATTATGCTGGTGTAATTCAGTTGCTATAATAACAAAATACGTTTTAAACAGGGAATCCGAAGATGGAAGCAGCAGCAAAAGTAGTGGCCGTCGTTGGCCTGGGTTATGTCGGCCTGCCATTGGCTGTCGAATTCGGCAAGAAGCGCACGACGATCGGTTTCGATCTGTCGACCAGCAAGATCGACAGCTATCGGCGCTTCATCGACCCTACGGGTGAACTGAACAGTGAACAGTTGCGCGCCGCGCAGCACCTGACCGTCAGCGCCGATCCTGCCGCCATTGCCGGCGCCGATTACATCGTGGTGGCGGTGCCGACCCCGGTCGATATCGCCCACAATCCCGACTTCACGCCGCTGGCCGGCGCCACCAAAACGGTCGGCCTGCATATGAAGAAGGGCGCGATCGTCATTTTCGAGTCCACCGTGTACCCGGGCGCGACCGAGGAAGTGTGCATTCCCATTCTCGAACAGCATTCGGGCCTGAAGTGGAAGCAAGACTTCCACGTCGGCTTTTCCCCTGAGCGCATCAATCCGGGCGACAAGGAACATACCCTGACCACCATCCTCAAGGTGGTCTCGGGCGACGACGAGGCCACCCTCGATGAAGTGGCCAAGCTGTACGAATCGATCATCACCGCCGGCGTCTACCGCGCCTCGTCGGTCAAGGTGGCGGAAGCGGCGAAGGTCATCGAGAACACCCAGCGCGACTTGAATATCGCGCTGATGAACGAACTTGCCATCATTTTCGATAAAATTGGCATCGATACGCTCGAAGTCCTGAAGGCGGCCGGCACCAAATGGAACTTCCTGCCGTTCCGCCCGGGCCTGGTGGGCGGGCATTGCATCGGCGTCGATCCGTATTACCTGACGCACAAGGCCGAAATGATCGGCTACCACCCGCAGGTGATCCTGGCGGGGCGCCGCATCAACGATGGCATGGCCAAGTTCGTGGCTGAAAAGACGGTCAAGTCGATGATCGCGGCCGGTTTTAACGTCAAGGGCGCCAAGGTCAATGTGATCGGCCTGACGTTCAAGGAAAACTGCCCGGATCTGCGCAATTCCAAGGTGGCCGATATCATCGCCGAACTGCAAACCTACGGCGTGCAGGTGCACGTGCACGATCCGGTGGCCGATGCCGCCGAAGCCATGCACGAGTACGGCGTGGAACTGGAAAGCTGGGAACGCCTGCCGCAGGCCGACGCCATCATCGCGGCCGTCTCGCACCAGGAGTTGCTGGCGCGTCCGCTGTCCGACCTGCAGGCCAAACTGAACAAGGGCGGTTGCTTCATGGATGTCAAATCGCTGTTCGACCAGGACGCCTTGCGCGCCGCCGGTTTTTCCGTATGGCGCCTGTAGGGGTGCCTGGGGAGCGCCCGGTGGCGCTTCCTCGTATGCAGCATGAATAAGAAACTGGAGTCTGCCGTGGGTAAATTTATCGAGGTTCAACAGCACTTGCGCGCGCACCGCAGCCACTGGCTGGTTACGGGCGCGGCCGGTTTCATCGGGTCGAACCTGGTCGAAGCGCTGCTGCGTCTGGGCCAGAAAGTCACCGGACTTGACAACTTCGCCACGGGCCACCAGCACAACCTGGACCAGGTGCGCGAACTGGTCGGCAGCGCGGCCTGGAGCAACTTCACCTTCATTCGCGGCGACATCCGCGTGCCCGCCGATTGCGCCAACGCCGTGGCCGGCGCCGACTATGTGCTGCACGAAGCGGCGCTCGGCTCGGTATCGCGCTCGATGGAAGACCCGATCACCACCAACGACACCAATGTCACCGGTTTCCTGAACATGCTGGTGGCCGCGCGCGACGCCAAGGTCAAGCGCTTCGTGTACGCCGCTTCCAGCTCGACCTACGGCGACCATCCGGCCCTGCCCAAGGTCGAGGATGAGATCGGCAGCCCGCTGTCGCCCTACGCCATCACCAAGTATGTCAACGAACTGTACGCCGACGTGTTCGGGCGCTGCTACGGCACCCAGACCATCGGCCTGCGCTATTTCAATGTGTTCGGCCCGCGCCAGGACCCGGATGGCGCCTACGCCGCCGTGATCCCGCAATGGATTGCCGCGCTGATCAAGAACAAGCCGCTGTTCATCAATGGCGACGGCGAAACCAGCCGCGACTTCTGCTACATCGACAATGTGGTGCAGGCCAATCTGCTGGCGGCCCTGGCCGACGACCTTGACGCGAGCAACCAGGTCTACAACGTCGCCCTCAACGAGCGCACCAGCCTGAATCAGCTGCACGCGATGATGTGCGAATTGCTGGCAGAACAGTTTCCTCACGTGCGAGACCATCAGCCGCAGTACGCGCCTTTCCGCGCCGGCGATGTGCGCCATTCGCAGGCCGATATTTCCAAAGCGATCAAGTTGCTCGGTTTTGCCCCCACCCACCGGATCGGCGAGGGCATGCGGCAAGCCATGGCATGGTACATCCGGAATTTGACTTATAACAACTAAAAGCGCTGCGGCAGGGCGCCATCCGCGCCCGCCATGCAACGCCACTTTTCCTGTCCAGGGGTGGAAAAATGCTTCGGATTTCTAATCACTATGTATCGCGCGTCGTGTTCGTGCTGCTGTTCGTCGAGGTGCTGATCCTGATCGGCTCGGCGTACGCGGGCGCGGCGCTGCGCGTCTATGAAGATGGCAAGACCACGCTGCCGCCGGGGCTGGACAATTTCCTGGTGTCGGCGATCGCCTACGCCATCGCCATCGTGTTCAGCATGAGCGCGCTCGGCATGTACCAGCTCAACCTGACCGAAGGCTTGCGCAATCCCTTCTTCCAGAAGCTGCTGCCCTCGTTCGCGATGGGCTTTTGCATCCTGACACTGCTGTTCTACGTGGCGCCGAACCTGTATTTCGGGCGCGGCATCATGCTGCTGGTGTTCATGATCGGAGCCGGCGGCATCTTTGTGGCGCGCACGATTTTCCTCAAGACGTCCGAAGCGCGCAAGTTCGAGTCGCGCATCCTGTTCGTCGGCGGCGGCGCCCTGGCCAACGAATGCCGTGAACTGGCCAACCGCGACCAGGTGTACCACCGCTACGAGATCGCCGGCTTCATCGCCATGCCGTCCGAAGAATCGCGCGTGCCGGCCTCGACCCTGCTGGAAGTGCGTGGCGGCGAATCGCTGCTGACCCTGGCGCGCCGTCATGACGTCGAGGAAATCGTGGTGTCGGTGGAAAACCGCCGCGGCGGCGCCTTTCCAATCAAGGAACTGCTCGAGTGCAAACTGTACGGCGTGAAAGTGATCGACGCCGCCACCTTTTTCGAGCGCGAAACGAGCCAGATCCGGGTCGATTCGCTGCAGCCGAGCTGGCTGGTCTTCGGCGGCGGTTTCGACCAGAGCTTCATCCGCATTTTCGTCAAGCGCACGTTCGACCTGGTGGTCAGCGGCACCTTGCTGGTGGTTTCCCTGCCGGTGATGTTCCTGACCGCGCTGGCGATTTTCATCGAAGACCGGGCCCCGATCTTTTACCAGCAGGAACGGGTCGGCACCAATGGCGAAACCTTCAAGGTGCTCAAGTTCCGCAGCATGTACAACGATGCCGAAAAGGGCGGCAAGCCGCAGTGGGCGGCCCAGAACGATCCGCGCGTCACGCGCGTAGGTAACTTCATCCGCAAATGCCGTATCGACGAGTTGCCGCAGATCCTCAATGTGTTCAAGGGCGAGATGAGCTTCGTCGGTCCGCGCCCCGAGCGGCCGTACTTCGTCGAGCAGCTGACCGAGCAGGTTCCTTACTACAATGTACGCCACAGCATCAAGCCCGGCATCACCGGCTGGGCCCAGGTGCGCTACGGTTATGGCGCATCTGTCGATGACGCGGTGCAAAAGCTCCAGTATGATCTGTATTATGTGAAAAACAACAGCCTGTTCCTCGACCTGCTGATCCTGATCGATACCCTCAAGGTCGTCATGGGCAGTCACGGGCGTTGACCGCGGCCTGCACCTTGCGGCGGGCGGCTGCGCCGGCCTCGTCCGGCAATTCGATCCACACCGGAAAGACGACGGGACCGGAATGCTGACCAACATCGCTACCTTTAGCTATTCCATTGCCGCGCTCGCGTTTGCGCTGCTCGGCGCCGTGCTGCTCACGCGCTGGCGCAGCCGCCAGCATGCGTCGGTGCTGGCCAGCGCCTGCGCCCTGACGGTGCTGTGGGGCGCTGCGCTGGCGGCCCAGGCCTGGGGCGCCCTGCCCCAGAACTGGGCCGGCGAACTGCTGGAAGTGGCGCGCAACGGCGCCTGGACCGTGGTGCTGCTGTCGCTGCTGGGCCACTTCGAGGGCACCAGCTGGCGCCAGCTGCGCCGCACCCCGGCCCTGCCGGCGGTCGCGGCACTGTACGTGCTGGTGCTGGGCGACAAAGTCTTGTCCGAATTCTTTCCCGCCGTCCTGGGCCAGCAGAGCGGTATCCTGGGCGTCATGGCGCGCATTGGCATGGCCGTGCTCGGCATGCTGCTGGTCGAACAGTTGTACCGCAACAAGCCGGTGCAGGAACGCTGGGCCATCAAGTTCGCCTGCCTCGGCATCGGCGGCATCTTCGTCTACGATTTCTATCTGTACAGTAACGCCTTGCTGATGCGCCAGGTCAATCCCGAGATCTGGTCCGCGCGCGGCGTGGTCAATGCCCTGACCGCACCCCTCATCGCGGTCTCGGTGGCGCGCAGCGCGTCGTGGTCGACCCATATTGCCGTCTCGCGCCGCCTGCTGTTCCATTCGGCCGCCCTGTTCGGCTCGGCCGCGTACCTGCTGGCCATGGGCGCTGCCGGTTATTATTTGCGCTACTTCGGCGGCCAGTGGGGCTCGCTGATGCAGATGGCCTTCCTGTTCGGCGCGCTGGTGCTGCTGGCCGGCATTTTGTTCTCGGGCACCTTCCGCTCCTGGCTGAAAGTGTTCATCAGCAAGCATTTCTACAGCTACAACTACGACTACCGCGAAGAATGGCTGCGCTTTACCCGCACCTTGTCCGAAGCCGGTCCCAACCTGGGCGAACGCACCCTGCAAGCGGTGGGCGAACTGGTGGAAAGTTCCGGCGGCATGCTGTGGATCCGGCGCGAAGCGGGCCAGTGCGAACCGGTGGCCAGCTGGCATTTGCCCGCCAGCGCGCCCTCGGAGCCGGACGACTCGGCCTTTTGCCGCTTTCTGGAATCGCGCCAGTGGGTGGTCGACCTGCAGGAATTTGCCAAAGACCCCGACAAGTACGAGGGCCTGGTGCTGCCCGAGTGGCTGAACAAATTTCCGCGCGGCTGGCTGGTGGTGCCGCTGATGCTGCAGGGCCGCCTGTTCGGCTTCATGCTGCTGTTGCAGCCACGCAGCGCCATCACCCTGAACTGGGAAGTGATCGACCTGCTCAAGATTGCCGGCAGCCAGGCCGCCAGCTACCTGGCCCAGCACGAAGCGGCCAGCGCCCTGATGCTGGCGCGCCAGTTCGAGTCCTTCAACCGCATGTCGACCTTTGTCGTGCACGACCTGAAGAACCTGGTGTCGCAGCTGGGCTTGCTCATTCCCAATGCCGAAAAGCACAAGGACAACCCGGAGTTCCAGCGCGACATGCTCGAAACGGTGACCTTGTCGGTGCAAAAGATGCGCCTGATGCTGCAAAAGCTCAGCCGCAGCGCCTCGCAGGAGCGCCCTGCTCCGCTGTCCATCGAAAAACTGCTGGTCCAGGCGGTGGCCAGCAAGGCCGCCTTCGAGCCGCGTCCGCTGCTCACGGTCGCCGAGCCGCGCCTGCGCGTGGTGGCCGACTGGGAGCGGCTGGAACGGGTGGTGGGCCACCTGATCCAGAACGCGATCGAAGCCACGCCCAAGGAAGGCCAGGTGGCAATCACGCTCAGCCGCGCGGACGATTCGGTTATCATCGAGATCCGCGACACCGGCGAAGGCATGAGCGAAGAATTCATCCGCGAGCGCCTGTACAAGCCGTTTGAATCGACCAAATCGGCCGGCATGGGCATCGGCGCCTTCGAGAGCCGCGAATACATCCATGAGCTCGGCGGCAGCCTGACTGTCAGCAGCACGCCGCCGGAAGGCACCACATTCAGAATCACCCTGCCGCTATGCCAGCAGGACACTCAAACTGTCGATAAAGCCGCATGACGGCCAGAGGATCGCTGTGACCCAGAACAAAATGAAGATGCTCATCATCGAAGACGACCCCGGCCTGCAAAAGCAGCTGCGCTGGTGCTTCGATGCCTACGAGGTGGTGGTGGCGGGCGACCGCGACGCCGCGCTGGCCCAGGTGCGGCGCCACGAGCCTGCGGTGGTGACCATGGACCTGGGCTTGCCGCCCGATCCGGACGGCGCCACCGAAGGCCTGGCCACGTTGCGCCAAATCCTGGCGCTGGCGCCCGACACCAAGGTCATCGTCCTGACCGGGAACCAGAACCATGCGCACGCGGTCGAAGCGATTGGCCTGGGCGCGTACGACTTCCACCAGAAGCCGTTCGACCCCGAGATGCTGGGGCTGGTGGTGCAGCGCGCCTTCTATCTGCACGCGCTGCAGCAGGAAAACCGCCGCATGCGCCAGTCGCAGGCCGATTCGCCGCTGAGCGGCGTGATCAGCCGCGATGCCGGCATGCAGCGCGTATGCCGCAATATCGAGAAAGTGGCGCCGACGTCGGCATCGGTAATGGTGCTGGGCGAAAGCGGCACCGGCAAGGAAGTGCTGGCGCGCGCGCTGCACCAGTTGAGTCCGCGCGCCAACCAGCGCTTCATGGCGATCAACTGCGCGGCGATTCCCGAGAATCTGCTCGAGAGCGAGCTGTTCGGCTACGAAAAAGGCGCGTTCACGGGCGCGGTCAAGCAAACCAAGGGCAAGGTCGAACTGGCGCACGGCGGCACCTTCTTCCTCGACGAAGTGGGCGATCTGCCGATGTCGCTGCAAGCGAAGTTGCTGCGCTTCTTGCAGGAACGCGTGATCGAGCGCGTCGGCGGGCATGAGGAAATCGCGGTCGATGTGCGCATCGTGTGCGCGACGCACCAGAATCTCAAGGCCTTGTCGGCCAGCGGGCGTTTCCGCGAGGATTTGTACTACCGCCTGTCGGAAATCGTGGTCACCATTCCGCCGCTGCGCGACCGGGTGGGCGACGCGGCGCTGCTGGCGCACCACTTCAAGAACAAGTTCTGCGCGCAGGAATCGCGGCCGACCTTGCATTTCAGCCAGGAAGCCATCGGCGTGATCGAAAGCTACCCGTGGCCGGGCAATGTGCGCGAGATGGAAAACTGCATCAAGCGCGCCATCATCATGGCCGACGGGCCGCAGATTACGGCGGACGATCTGGGATTGTCGGCCTCGGCCGAGCCGGAGCAGCCGATCAACCTGCGCCAGGTGCGCGACGAAGCCGAGTATGCGGCTATTGTCAAAGCGCTGGCGCGGGTCGATGGCAACATTGTGCGGGCGGCAGAATTGCTGGGGATCAGCCGGCCGACCTTGTACGACCTGATGAGCCGGCACGCGATCAAATCGGCGGCGGCGGGCGCGTAAGCGGGCTCACCCGGGCAGGCGGTTCTTATTCAACAAGGCCGGCAGGCACATCAGGAAAATCCGCAGACCGAAGTGCCGCGGTGATTTTTCCGCTGGCACGCAAGAATACCGCCGCGCTCCACACGCCGCCAGCCTCGCTCACGGAAAACCCGGAAATATACTGATCGCGCGTAGCGCTATCCACATCGAAGGCGACGTCGCTGATGTCGCGGAGGATGATTGATGCGGCGACCGGCCCTGGATAACTTGGGAAGCCGGTCAGATTGGCGTAAATATCGGCGATCTTGAACTCCAGCGTGCCGGCCGCGATGTCCCAGACAATGGCGTCAACCCGTGCGTCGTGCAAGTCGCCCAGGCGGGCCAATGTCGCTTGAAAGGTGTCCATCACGCCAATGAAAAGTATCGAACAGCCGGATTAACGCCCATCGGGTACGGATCGGGCGCGATCGCCTGATGAATGGCGACCGGCCCTTTGGCACTGGAAGAAATCAGGAAGGCGTGGAACTGCGCTCCTCGAATTTGTGAATATAGCGTTGCGCAACGGTTGAACCCGCCTCCAGCGCATCGCGCATGATACTGAGGCCTCTGACCGGGTCTTTTTCCACGCCCAAGCCATCGTAAAACGCCGCGCCAAGGTAGAAGATGGCGTCGGTATTACTCTGCTCGGCAGCCTTCAGGAACCAGGCGATCGATTGCTTGAAATCCTGCGCCACGCCTTCGCCATTCAGATACAGCACACCCAATTCATACTGGGCCGACGCCAGACCGTCCTGCGCCGCTTTGGAGATCCATTCCAGCGCCTGCGCCATGTCGGGCTGGCAACCGTAGCCCTTCATGTAGTACAAGCCCACGTCAAATTGCGCCCATACGTGGCCAGCCTCGGCGGCAGCCCGCATCAGGGCAAGCGACCGTTCCTGGTCCGGAGTGCAACCCCAGCCATTGTGCAGGAACAGCGCCAGCCCGTACATGCCGTCCACGTTCTTCTGCGAAGCCGCACGCTCCATCCAAGGGAAGGCAGCAGCGGCATCGTCGAAGGATTGATGCAAGGTTTGCGCATATTCGACCTGGGCCGCGGCATTACCGCTCATGGCCGCCAGTTTCAACGGAGCGAGGGCCGCGTCGCGCGCGGGGATCTGCTGCTCATCTCCAATAAACTTTTGCTGCTTATCTTCATTATTCTGCATGCTTTTACTCCTTGAAAACCGTAAGCGAAATATTCTCGTCAGCTGTATGCCAATTCATCGCCACATTATAGGGAGATTAATAGCCGGATTGACATTATTTTTGCGCAGGCGTGCCTGCTGTAATTACTCATCTATTTGTTCGCGGTCCGGTATCCTTTTTCGCAGCCACCTCCACCATGAAATCGGGCCCCGCAAACGTCCACGGGATCACCCATCCGGCACCGGCCAGCAGCACCTGCGTGATATCGCCGAAGCGCCCCGGCAACCCTTGCTGCGACCACTCCAGCCAGAATACCACCGCGCCTATGAGCACCGTGCCGATCACCACCACCGGCTGGCGATGCCCGATCGGCGTCGCCAGGCGCGCCAGATAGGCCATCGCAAAAAACGGCCAGAAGATGTCGAGGATATTCTGCAGCCCCGACAGCGATTGCATCTGCCCTACCAGCGGAATCCAGTTAAAACCATACATCATCCCATCCGGCCCGGGCGCCAGTTCGCTGATGACGAAACCGGCGCCGATCAGCACGATGCCCATCCACGCGGCACGCCGCATCCGGCTGGCCAGCAGCAAAAACATCCACGCCGCGAATGCGCCGGCGACCGCTTCGAGCGACAGCTGGCGCCCTTCGATGATGATCTTGAGCAGGAGCACGCAGGCAACCAGCGAGC
Organism: Massilia pseudoviolaceinigra; assembly: GCF_030846505.1. Classification (NCBI taxonomy): domain Bacteria; kingdom Pseudomonadati; phylum Pseudomonadota; class Betaproteobacteria; order Burkholderiales; family Oxalobacteraceae; genus Massilia; species Massilia pseudoviolaceinigra. Next base: position 115,922 of record NZ_JAVCWL010000015.1, read on the forward strand.
CGAACAGCAACAAGGCCGGCTTGCCTTCGCGCGTGAGGGTGCGCGCCAGCAGGCCCAGGCCGGCAAGATAGCAGGCGTAGGTCAGCATCTGCGCCATCTGCATTGCCTGCGGCTGCTGCAGCGAGCGGTACAGCTGCGCCAGCCCGTGGCGCAGCTGCCCCATGTCAAGGGTCGGCACCAGCGGACTGGTTTGCGACAAGACCCACAGTGCCAGCGCCGCCAGTCCCAGGTTGGGCAAGGTGCCGCGCCGCAGCCAGTGCGCGCGCAATGCCACCAGGCGCGGCCCGGCCAGGGTTTCGCCACGCAGCAGGGAAGCGAGCACGCCGCCGGCCATGCTGCCAAGAATATTCAATACCAGGTCGATGCGCGAAGCGTCCCGGCTCGGCAGGAATTGCTGGATCGCTTCCATCGCCAGGCTCAGCACGCCACCGGCCACGGCCGCCGTCACCAGCGCCACGCCGAAGCGCGTGCTGCGCATCAGCCAGGCCACCATGAACAGGCCGAACGGCATGTAGGCCAGCACGTTCTGGACCAGGTCGGCTTTTTCCACGCGCACGTGGCCGCCAAACAGGAAACTGAACAGGGGCGCGCCCGGCTCGCTCCAGCCGGCGAACGGATACAGGCTGCCGTAGACGATCAGGACGACAAAGAGCAGGACCAGGCGGCGCATCGGGTGCGCCTCAGCCCTGGCCGCGCCGTGGGTGGCGCTGCGGCGGCGTGCCCGTCATCGCGCCGGCTCGTCCCACTTGCCCGCGGCGACCAGCTTGTTCTTCAGTCCCGGCAAAGGAAAACCCAGTTCATACGCCTTCTTGGCGTGCAGGCGGGCCTTGTCGTAGTCTTTTTTCCTGAGGAAGGCGAGCCCGGCGTTGTAATTGATGGTCGGGTCTTCCGGCTGCAATTCCACCGCGGCGGTGAACATATTGACCGCTTCGTTGGTTTTGCCGAGCGAGAGCAGATAACTGCCGTAGGTGGCGCGCACGGCGGCGTCATCCGGAGCGAAGCGGATCGCACGGTTGAAATAGCATTCCACCGGCCACTTGGTCGCGGGCACTTTCACCTGCTTGTCGCGCAAGCTGACCATGGCCAGGGTGGCCAGGGCGCGCGCGTGGTTGGGAATCGCGCGCAGGGTGTAGTCGAGGTCGCCGCCGAGATAGCTGGTGTTGCCCTTGATGCCGGCTTCGACTTCGGGCGTGAAGTGGGCGCCCTCGACGATCTCCAGGTTGACCTGGCCGCGCTTGCGGTAGTCGAGCGGGCCGTAGTGATTTTTCAGTTCGCCGCAATAGTTCAGCGCCTGGGCGCCGGTCGAGGTCAGCAGCACGGTGCCGGCTAACAGGTAAGGCAATAGTTTCATCGATATCCTTTGATCTGCCATGAAGACGGCCGGGCGCGCGCTTACCACGAGCGCAGCCAGTCGCCGGTCCAGTTCACCACCTGGTCTTTCCACACGCGGCGCGAAAACGTGTGGTCCGCTTCAGGCAAGGTCTGGCGCGACACGTGCGGCGCGGCCAGCAAGCCTTGCCACTTGTCGGACGCGGCGGCGGTGTCGAGAAATTCCTGCGCGGTCAGGTCGGCGCCGCTGATGATCAACAGCACCTTGCCGCGAAAGCGCGCCAGCCCGGCCTGCATGCGCTCGGGCAGCGATGCCGGCGCGCCAGCGGAAGTGCCGGATGTGCCGCCCTTGCCCTTGCCGAACGCGGCACCGGCGATGCGCACGAACGAGCCGGCCGCGGCAGCCACATTGAATTGGCCGCGCAGGATCTTTTTCCACAGTTCCGGGTCAAACAATCGGGCGCGGTAATAATGCTTGATGGTGGCCTTGGCATGCCCGCCGCTGGTGCGCACCCATGGGTTGAGCAGCACCAGCCCGGTCACGCGGGCATCGTCGGCGGCGTAGAAAATCGCCGCCGAGGCGCCGTCGCACAAGCCCCAGATAACCACTTCCTCAACGCCGGGCAGGGCCTTGAACAGCTTGTCGACGGCTGCGCGCAGGTCCTCGCCGACCACCTCGAAGTCGCGCATGGCGCCGTGGCTGTCGCCCATGCCGCGGTAGTCGAAGCGCAGCGAGGCGATGCCCTGCGCCGCCAGAGCGCGCGCGAGCGTGGTGAACTGGCGATGGCTGCCGACCCGGTACTGTGGGCCGCCGACCACGATCAGCACCGCGCGCCTGGCTATCTGCGCGGGCACGCTGACGATGCCGAACAACGCATCGCCGCCGCAGTCGAAGCTGAGCACGTCTTCACGATAGTCCATGCGGCGCTCCTTGAAACAGGGCCGACGTGGCCGCCAGCAGTTCGGGCGACTCGGCGATTTCCTGGGTCGACCAGAATGGCGTGCAGGTAACTTGCTGCAAGTACAGGTCCACCCCGGCCTCGCGCCAGCCATCGCTCAGGCGCACCACGGCGGGCGTGAGCGGCCGCTCCGGCGCGGCCGAGGTTTCGATCCAGTGCACCGGGCAACCCAGGGGCGCGAGCTTGGCCGCGTCCCGGCTGTCGATGGCGGCGGCCAGCGCCGGAGCGATTTCGTAGCCTGCCACTTCGAGCATCTCGCCGCCCAGCAGCGCGGTGCGCAAGGCGGCCGTGCCGGTGCTTTTATCGGGCTTTTTGGCGTCCGCGCCTTCGGCCAGCATGGCGTTGGCGGTGAGCAGGCGCAAAAACTGGGTCAGGAAGGTGGCGCCGTTTTGCACAGGTTGCCACAGCACCAGTTGCGCCAGCCGGTGGCGCGTGTTCTCGTGCGCATAGTCCAGCGCCAGCAAGGCGCCCAGGCGCAGGCCCCACAGGGTCAGCGGCGCGGACAGGCGCGCCGAGAGCCAGTCGCAGCCGGCGGCCAGGTCGTCTTTCCAGATCTCCCAGCGGGCCTCGGCAAATTCGCCGCTGCTGTCGCCGCAGCCGTACAGGTCGAGCTGCAGCACGCCGTAGCCTTGCGCCGCCAGCGCGCGCGCCTGCAGGGCGGCCATGCGGCGCGCCTTGTTCATTTCGTCGCCGAAAGGATGCACGTACAGGACCGCGCCGTGGCAGCGCGGCCCGGCGGGCGGATGGAACAGGCAGAAACGTTGTCCCAAGTCCGTCTGGAGAAAGAAGGGCTCGGCGCCGGGCGGCTTGGGATGGACAGTCATCAGGCCAGTTTTTGCTGCACGAACGCATTCAGGCTGCCCAGCGTTTCAAAGGTGCTGGCGCTGATTTCATCGTCGTCGATGGTGATGCCGAAATGCTCTTCCAGCGCGGCCATGAGGTTCACCACCGCCATCGAGTCGAGCTCGGGGATGCTGCCCAGCAGGGCGGATTGTTCGTTCAGTTCCTTGCCGGCATCGCCCAGGCTGAGCACGTCGGTGAGGATGGTTTTGATGTCTTCGAGATACATGGAAATCCTAGATAAATGAATGCTGATCGCGTCGCTTGCGCCAATGGCGGGAAAGGTCGCGACATGTTACACGGCGGCCGGATAAACAGTCCAGACCGCCATCGGCGTGCGCGCGCGCCTTACACCGTATCGCCATTGCGCCGCAAATTTTGCATCATGCGCAGCATGAAACGGAACTGGCCGCGGTCCCACGGCGTGAATCTGGGCAGCTGGAACAGGTCGCCGCCCGGCCGCGCCGCGCCCCACGAGGTCGACACCGCCGCGTCGAACCCCAACTCCTTGACGATGGCCACATGCTCGGCCAGGTAATCCTGTCCCGGCTTGCCGTTCGGATAGGCAAACAGCCGCACCGGCGCGCCGATGATCGCTTCCAGCGCGGCCTTGCCGTCGGCAATTTCCTTGCGCGCGCCAGCGGCATCCATGCGCGCGACAATCGGATGGTTCACCGTATGCGCACCGATTTCCATGCCGGCCCGGTGCAGCACGCGCACCTGGTCGGACGTCATCATCAGGTCGTCCGGCAGCGCGACCGGCACCAGCGCGCACAGCGCCGCCACCTGGCGCAGGCGCTCGTCGAGCGGCAGGTACTTGAGCGCGTTCAGCAGGGTCGAAATGGCCGCCTGTCGGCTGGCCACCGTATCGAGCACGAATTCGCCCTGCCCGGCCGCGCGCAGATCGATGCGCTCCGGCGCCCGGCGGATCAGCTCGATCACCGTGTCGTTCCACATGCGCCCGCCGTTGAGGAATCCGCTGGCGATGAAAAACGTCGCATGCACGCCATGGCGCTGCAGGATCGGCAAGGCGATCCCGGCATTGTCGGCATAGCCATCGTCGAAGGTGATGCACGCCGCGCGCGGCGGCAGCTTGCCGGCCTTCAAGCCGCGCACGCCGTCGGCCAGCGAGATGATATTGAAGCACTGTTTCAGCTGGGTCAGCTGCGCATCGAAGCGGCGCGCGTCGACCTCGTCCGGAAAAATCGCATCCTGCTGCGGCAGCACGCGGTGAAAGATCAGGATCGACAGGCGCTGGCGCGCGCTGCCCAAAAAACCCAGGTGGCGCATGGCGTGGCTGGCCATGCCGGCCCAGGCCGGTCCGGCAGGCGCGGGGGCGAAGCGATCGGTGCGCTGGTGCGGCATGGAATGCTCTTTCGTGGTAATCAGGGTCATGGCGCGGCCGCACTGTGCGCCTGGGCGTGGGCCTCGGTCTGCGCGGCCCGGGCGGCATCGCGCGCGGCCACCTTGGCGGCAGCCGCCTCGGCCGCCAGCGTTTTCTCGATAATGTAGCCGGTACTCACCACCGCCGCCATCAGATAGTAGGGCACGTCGTAATACAGCAGGCTGAGGAAGGCGCCGCCCACCCCGAAGCCGAGCAGGCTGACCTGGATCATGCGGGCAAGGTTGCCGGCCCATTTGAAGTCCTCCCTTTTCGCCGATACGCGCACGATCCAGGACGCCTTGCGCCAGGTGAGGAAAGCCAGCAACAAATAGATGCCGAGCCCGATAAAGCCATGCTCGCCCAGCGCCTGGAAATAAATACTGTGCGCGGCGTGCACATCTTCCGGCACCGGCGCGTACAGCTCGAAAGCGGTACGGTTGTAAATCTCGAAGCCGCCGCCGAGCGGACGGTCCTTGGCCATGTTGTATGCCATATACCAGGCATTGATGCGTCCCATGGCCGAACTGTCTTCCTTGTAGGTATTAATGGTCTCCATGCGCGTGGACCATTTATCGGGCATGAAGGCGATGGCGAACGGCACCATCAGCACCATCAAGCCGCCCAGCAACACTTTCTTGGGGCTTTTCAGCCACAGGAAAAACAGCATCGCGGCAATACCCACCAGCGCCCCGCGCGAGTAGGAACCGAGCGCGGCAAACGAACACAGCATGATCGACGCCGCCATGCCCCAGCGGATCCACTTCTTTTCCGCCGACATATACAGGTAGAACATGATCGGAATGATGGTGATGAAGGCCAGCGCGACTTCGTTATTGCCCTCGATATAGCTGCCCTGCGGCCCCCACACGATGCTGCCGCCACCCGTCATCACGGTAAAGATGCCGCCCTTCACCCCGTAATAGCCGAGCGAGCCGACCAGGACCCAGATCAGCAGCTGTACCTGTTTCTGGGTCTTGATGAGCATGATGGTGGCAAAGGTCATCAGCATGATCTTCGAGACGCGGTTGAGCATCACCACCGATTCGTCCGGCCACATCGAAAAAATCGTCGTGATGCCCATCCAGGCACTGAACGCCATCAGGGTGCACACGATCGGCGTCATGGGCAGCTTCTTGGGATCGCGCGTGACCAGCAGGCCGATCAGGGTCACGCCGGCGATGATCGCGGCGAACGGAAACGAATAGGCAAAGCCCCAGCTGAGCCGGTGCGGGTTCATCACGCTGATCCATACCCACATCAGCACGCCGATATACGGGCGCTTCAGGATAAACGGTAGCGAGCCGAAAACAACCAGCGTAATGACTAGGTCTCTCATGGACGATCTGGTTAAGAATTAGGCTAAGGTATCAGGATAAGCGGCCGTGGCGGATTCGCTTAAGTAATATGTAATTGATATTGTTAGTGTTCAAGTGGTAAGATTGTACTTGAACTTCCTCCAAATATCGCTTGCAGAGAAAAATTGTTCTCCGCACAATTTGGCTAGCGTCAGTACTTGGCGCAAGTCGCCCCCTTTTCGTCCCGAACAGCAACGTTTTGGCTTTCAGCCGTACGCAAGGTTTCAATGAGTGACTTGATCCACGACTTCATCTTCCGCTCTGCCGGCCGCACCCCACAAGCGGAGGCGCTCGTTTATGGCAGCCGCCGTCTGGATTACGCAACACTTGCGGATTCCGTGCAGCAAGTCTCGACAACCGTGCTCGGTCTCGGCCTGGGCCGTGGCGAGCGGCTCGCGGTGTATCTTGAAAAAAACATCGAGAACGTGGCCGCCATGTTCGGCGCCGCGGCCGCCGGGGGCGTGTTCGTGCCAGTCAATCCGCTGCTCAAGCCGGAACAGGTCGCCTACATCCTGGCCGACTGCAATGTGCGCATCCTGGTCACCTCGGCCGACCGCCTGAAATTGCTCGCCGCCGCCCTGGGCGCCTGCCCGGACTTGCGCACCGTCATCGTCACCGGCAACATCGACAATGCGCCCGCGCTCGAACGCATCACCGTGCTGGCGTGGGACGCCGCCCTGGCCGCCGCCGTGCCGGCCGCCCCCGCGCGCAATATCGATACCGACATGGCCGCCATCCTGTACACCTCGGGCAGCACCGGCAAACCAAAGGGCGTGGTGCTGTCGCACCGCAACATGGTGGCCGGCGCCAACAGCGTGGCCAGCTACCTGGAAAACACCCCGGCCGACCGCATCCTGGCCGTGCTGCCGCTCAGTTTCGACTATGGCCTGAGCCAGTTGACCACGGCCTTCAGTGTCGGCGCCACCGCGGTGCTGATCAACCACCTGCTGGCGCGCGATATTCTCAAAGCCGTGCAAGCGGAGCGCATCACCGGCCTGGCCGCGGTGCCTCCGCTGTGGATCCAGATCGCCCCCCTGCCCTGGCCGGCCGACTGCACCCTGCGCTACCTCACCAATTCCGGCGGCGCCATGCAGCGCCCCACGCTGGACGCGCTGCGCCGCGCGCTGCCGAACGCCCAACCGTTCCTGATGTACGGCCTGACCGAAGCGTTCCGCTCCACTTACCTGCCGCCGTCCGAGCTGGATCGCCGTCCCGATTCGATGGGCAAGGCGATTCCGAATGCCGAAGTGATGGTGTTGCGCCCCGACGGTACCGAGTGCGATCCCGGCGAAGCCGGTGAACTGGTGCACCGCGGCGCGCTCGTCTCGCTGGGCTACTGGAACGACCGCGCCAAGACCGCCGAGCGCTTCAAACCGGTGGTCTCGATCCACCACGGCCTGACCCTGACCGAAATGGCGGTGTGGTCGGGCGACACGGTGCGCAAGGATGAAGAAGGGTTCTTGTACTTCATCAGCCGCAACGATGAAATGATCAAGACCTCGGGCTACCGGGTCAGCCCGTCCGAAGTCGAGGAAGTGATCTACGCGCGCGACGGCGTGGCCGAAGCGGCCGCCATCGGCCTGGCCCACCCCACCTTGGGCCAGGCCATCGTCGTCGTCGCGCATCCGAAGGATGGCAGCGATTTGACCGCCGACGCCCTGCTGGCGGCCTGCAAGCCGCACCTGCCGGCCTACATGCTGCCGGCGCGCGTGATCATCTCGCCCGAGAGCCTGCCGCGCAACCCGAATGGAAAAATCGACCGCAAGCTCTTGAGCGTGCAAATGGAACAGTTGTTTATGGAAATCGCACAATGAGCGCCCCCCGTCCCCAACACGCGCCGCTGGCGCAATTCGAGGTCGAGGGCGAGTGCCTGCAGATCGGCGGCATGCCGCTCACGCGCCTGGCCGAACGGGTCGGGCGCACGCCCTTCTACGCCTACGACCGCGCCAAGCTGACCGAGAGGGTCGAACTGCTGCGCCGCCACCTGCCGCCGGAAATCCATCTGCACTACGCCATGAAGGCCAATCCGATGCCGGCCGTGGTCCAGCACATGGCCACCCTGGTCGACGGCATCGACATCGCCTCCGGCGGCGAACAGCGCGTGGCGCTCGACACGCCCATGGCGCCGCACCTGGTCAGCTTCGCCGGTCCCGGCAAAAGCGACACGGACCTGAGCGGCGCGATTGCCGCCGGCGTGGTGCTGAACATGGAGTCGGAAGCGGAAATGGAGCGCATCGCCGTCATCGGCCGGCGCCTGTGCGTCAAGCCGCGCGTGGCGGTGCGCGTCAATCCCGACTTCGAACTCAAATCGTCGGGCATGAAGATGGGGGGCGGGCCGAAGCAGTTCGGCGTCGACGCCGAGCGCGTGCCGGCCATGCTGGAGCGCGTCGGCGAACTGGAACTCGACTTCCAGGGCTTCCACATCTATAGCGGCTCGCAAAACCTGAAGGCGGCATCGATCCAGGACGCGCACGAAAAAACCTTCGCGCTGGCGATCCGCCTGGCCGCGCACTGGCCCGGTCCCCTGCGCACGCTCAACATCGGCGGCGGCTTCGGCATCCCCTACTTCCCCGGCGAAGAACGGCTCGACCTGGCCGCCGTGGGCGAGAACCTCAAGCGCATCCTGCCCGACGTGCGGCGCCATCTGCCCGATACCGAGATCGTGATCGAACTGGGACGCTACCTGGTGGCCGAAGCGGGCATTTACGTCAGCCGCGTGATCGAGCGCAAGGAGTCGCGCGGACAGGTCTACCTGGTCACCGACGGCGGCCTGCACCACCATCTGGCGGCATCGGGCAACTTCGGCCAGGTGATCCGCAAGAACTACCCGGTCGCCATCGGCAACCGCATGGCTGCGGATGAACGCGAAACCGTGTCCGTGGTCGGCCCGCTGTGCACCCCGCTCGACCTGCTGGCCGACCAGATGTCGCTGGCCAAGGCGGACGTCGGCGACCTGGTGGTCGTGTTCCAGTCCGGCGCGTACGGCCTGTCCGCCAGCCCGGTCGCCTTCCTGAGCCATCCCGTGGCGCTGGAAGTGCTGGTCTGATGCCATAATCCGCTCTCGATCCACAAGCAACATATAAAACCAACGCAAGCGCGAGGACAGTAATGACTGAATTTTCCGGGAAGCCGCAGTGAGCGGGCTATGTGGATGGATCGGCCACGGCGCCAGTGCCGCTGAAAACCAGGTCCTGATCGAGGCCATGGCGGTCCCGCTGGCGGCCTTCGACAAGACCGACATCAGCACCCTGCAAGCCTCGCGCAGCGCGGTGGCGGTGGCCGCACGCGCCGCCAGCAGCCATGCCTGGCAAGGCGACGGCTTGCTGGTGGCCGTGTGGGGCGACCCGGAACTCGACGACGGCGCCGATGCGCAGGGCCGGCAAGATGGCCTGGCCGAGCGCGTGGCCCGCCTGTGGCGGCGTGACCCCGATGCCGTCTGCGTCAAGTTGAGTGGCGCCTTTGCGCTCGCCATTCTCGACGGCGCCAAGGGCGAGGCCCTGCTGGCGATCGACCGCATGGGCACCCACCAGCTCACCTACCAGACAGTGGGCGAGGCACTGGTGTTCGCCACCTCGTCGGACGCGCTGATCCGCCATCCGCTCACGCCCGGAGCGATCGATCCGCAAGGCTTGTACAACTACGTCTACTTCCACATGGTCCCGGCGCCGGGCACCGTGTACCGCGGCCAGGAACGCCTGCTGCCGGGCGAATGCCTGCGCTTCAGGCAGGGCCGCGTCGACAAGCGCGCCTACTGGCGCATGGTGTTCGACGAACAGCCGCAGCACTCGTTCGAGGATCTCAAGCAGCAGTTCCGCGAGCTGCTGCGCAGCAGCGTGCGCGACGCCGCCGGCAAGCAGCCGTATGGCGCCTTCCTCAGCGGCGGTACCGACAGCTCCACCATCGCCGGCATCATGCGCGAGCTTGACGACAAGCCGGTCAACACCTATTCGATCGGCTTCGAGGCCGAAGGCTACGACGAAATGTCGTACGCGCGCCTGGCGTCGAAACACTTCGGCACCAGCCACCATGAATACTACGTCACGCCGGATGACGTGGTGGCCGCCATTCCGCGCATCGGCGCCGTGTTCGACCAGCCCTTCGGCAATGCTTCGGCGGTCCCGGCGTTTTACTGCGCGCGCCTGGCGCGCGCCGATGGCGTCACCCGCATGCTCGGCGGCGACGGCGGCGACGAACTTTTCGGCGGCAACGAGCGCTACTCCAAGCAGCACGTGTTCGCCCTGTACGACAAGGTGCCCGGCCTGCTGCGCAAGGCGCTGCTGGAACCGGCCGTCTTCAACTTCCCGGCCGGCGAGCATCTGAAGCTGATTCGCAAGGCGCGCAGCTATATCGAACAAGCCTCGCTGCCGATGCCGGCGCGCCTGGAAACCTACAACCTGCTGGGCCGCTTCGGCCCGTCGCAAGTGTTCACCGGCGCGTTCCTGGCCAGTGCCGATGTGGGCGCGCCGCTGGCCAGCCTGTCGCATACCTACGCCCAGAACGATGCATCGAGCCTGATCAACCGCATGCTGGCGCTCGACCTGAAAGTCACCCTGGCCGACAACGACCTGCCGAAAGTGATCAAGGCTTGCGAGCTGGCGGCGATGGAAGCGGCCTTCCCTTTCCTGTCGGACCAGATGGTCGCGTTCTCGGCGCGCCTGACGGCCAGGCAGAAATTGAATGGCACCCAGCTGCGCTACTTCTTCAAGGAAGCGCTGCGCGGCTTCCTGCCCGACGAAATCATCACCAAGCAAAAGCACGGCTTCGGCCTGCCGTTCGGCGTGTGGCTGCAAAAGCACAAGCCGCTGCAGCAGCTCGCGCTCGACAGCCTGTCCGATCTCAAGGCGCGCCAGATCGTGCGTCCGGAATTCATCGATGCGCTGGTCGGCCAGCACCTCAACGAGCACGCCGGCTACCACGGCACCATGGTGTGGGTCCTGATGATGATGGAGCAGTGGTTCAAGCAGCGCTGCGCACCGCAAAGCTGATACCGATGCCCGAATACCAGCGTTTCGACGCCGTTGCATGTGAATTCCCCCGTCCGCGCGCTCCCCTGTTCCCCAGCCTGCGCTGGGCCGACCTGAGTTTCGGCGGGAGGGGCACGGTCGCTCCCGCCCTGATCGACGGCACCGCCGTGCGCCACTTCGCGCGCGGCCGCTACGCCATGCACGCGGCCTACCTGGCGGCCGGCATCGGCCCGGGCACGGCGCTCTTGGCCCCGTCCTACCACTGCCGCACCATGATCGACCCGGCGCTGGCGCTGGGCGGCACGGTCCTGTTCTACGAAGTCGACAGCGACCTGACGCCGCGCGTGGACAGCATTCGCGCCCTGCTGGCGCCGCGCGACCACGGCATCAAGGCGCTGGTGCTGCCGCACTACTTCGGCTTCGAGCAGCCGCCCGCGCTGCTGGCGGCCGTGATGGCCGTGTGCCGCCACCACGGCCTGATGTTCATCGAAGACTGCTCGCACGCCTGGCAGGTGGCGGCCAAGCGCGCCCAGGGCGCGCAAGCGAATGCCGACCACGTGCTGATGGCCAGCCCGTACAAGTTTTTCGGCTGCGAGGATGGCGGCGTGTTGTGGGCCAACCCGGCGCTGTTTCCGATCACGCCACCGGCCCGTCCCGGCCTGCTGCGCGAAGCGAAGGCCTTCAAGTCGGCGTGGTCGCGCAACCGCGCCGCGCGCGTCGACGCCACCGAGGCGGTGCCGCGCGAGCCCGCGCTGCGCGGCCAGGACATCATCGAGCGCCACGACCAGCCGTCGCCCCTGTACGAGCGCGCCATGGAAAACAAGAACAGCCTGGCCCTGTCGCGCTGGGTCATGCGGCGCACGCTGCTCGCGCCCCTGGTCGAACAGCGCCGCCAGCATTACCGCCAGTGGTTGGAGGCGGTGGCCGGCGCGCGCGGCGGCCAGGCCCTCATGCACGATCTGCCGGACGACTGCGCGCCGTACATGTTCCCGATCACAATCGCCGAACCGGACCCGGTGTTCTATCAGTTGAAGCAGGCCGGCATGCCGATCTTCCGCTGGGACGACATGGCGGTATCGAGCTGCACGGTGGCGCGCAACTACCGCCTGCACCTGCTGCACCTGCCCTGCCACCAGGGCTTGACCTCGCAGCAGATGGCCTGGATGACGGCGCTGGTCGCGAAAGCGCTGGCATGAGCGGCTGGACCAGCGTGCCGCTGCAGCGCTCCCTCGGCGCGCACGGCGCGGCCTGGGACCAGCTGAACCGGCGCCTGTTCGGCGACCATCCTCTCCTCACCACCCTGTTCATCGACGGCTTGCTGCAGCACTTCGGCGACGGCGGCGAGCACCTGTGCGTGTACCAGCGCGACGGCGTGATCGAGGCGATGTGCGTGCTCAAAAGGCGCAATCCGCTGGTGTGGGCCAGCTTCCTGCCGCCGCAGGCGCAGATCGCCGCCACCCTGGTGGCCGATGGCGCGCTGTTGCCATCGCTGCTCGCCAGCCTGCCGGGCATGGCGATCCAGCTCGACCTGCTGTGCAACGACCCGGCCGTGGGCGCCGTGCTGTCGGGCGCCGCGCCGCGCCGCCATTTGCTCAATCATGCGCTGACGATGAAGATCGACCTGGCGGGCAGCTTTGCCGGCTACTGGTCGTCGCGCTCCAAGCAACTGCAAAGCAATATCAAAAAGCGCGACAAGCGCCTGGTCGACAACGGCATCGAGCAGCGCCGCGTGCATATCGGCGAGGCCGGCGAGATCGTTGCGGCCGTCGACCGCTACGCCGCGCTGGAGGGCGCCGGCTGGAAGGGCCGCAACGGCACCGCGGTCGGCTCCACCCCGGCCCAGCACCAGTTCTACCGCGACCTGATGCAGCGTGCCGCGTTGGACGGTCACGCCTTCGTCTCCGAACTGTGGTTCGGCGACACGCTGGCGGCCTCGCGCCTGATCCTGCGCCAGAACGGCGTGTACGTGATCCTCAAGACCAGCTACGACGAAAGCTTCGCCGACTATTCGCCCGGGCGGCTGCTGCTGCGCGACGTGATCGAACAAGCCTTCGCGGCCGATCCGGGCGGCGCCATCGAGTTCTATACCGACGCCGACCAGAACCAGCTCGAATGGGCCACCGCCCAGCGCTGGATCCAGCACCGCACGCTGTACCGCTGGAACGTGGCCGAAGCGCTGACGGTCTCGCTGCGCGCCTGGCGCAGCAATCCGCAGAGCCCCGACGGTTTGCTGGTGGAGGCGTTCGACCATCCCGACGCGCTTCCCGCCGATGTGCAGAGCTTCATGACCAAGGCCGAAAAGCACAACGTGGCCTGCGGCCTGGCGTGGTACCGCAACCTGGTCGAAACGGTATATCCGAAAAATCCCGGCCTGCGCTTCTACGTGCTGCGCCACGGCCAGCAACTGATGGCGGTGCTGCCGCTGCGCGCCGAAAAAGCCGGCGGCAGCTGGCAACTCAATTCGCTGTCGAATTTTTATACCAGCCTGTACGAGCCGGTGCTCGAACCGGGCCTCAAATCGCGCGAGATGGTGGCGGTGCTGTCGGCCATTCAAACCGAGTTTCCCGGCCTGGCGTCGCTGACCCTGGCGCCGATGGACACGGCCTCGCATTCGTACCAGACCTTGCTGGGCGCGATGCGGATCAAGGGCTGGATCGCGTTCGAGTATTTCACCTTCGGGAACTGGTACCAGCCGGTGAGCTTCGACTGGGCCAGCTATCTGGCGGCGCGCAGCGGACCGCTGCAAAACACCATCCGCCGGATGCGCAAGAAATTCGCCGGCGATGGCGGCACCCTGGAGATTGTCACCAACACCAAGGAGCTGCCGGTGGCGATTGCCGCGTACGAGAAGGTGTATGCGGCCAGCTGGAAAAAACCAGAACCCTTCCCGGCGTTCACGCCAGGCCTGATGCAGGCCTACGCGGCCAAGGGCTTCCTGCGCCTTGGCCTGGCGTGGCTGGGTGGCGAGCCGGTGGCCGCGCAGCTGTGGATCGTCTCGCACGGACGCGCCGAAATCTACAAGCTGGCCTACGACGAGCGCTTCAAGGGCTATTCGCCGGGGACCCTGATCACGGCCATGCTGATGGAGCACGCGATCGACAAGGACAAGGTGAGCGAAGTCGATTACCTGATCGGCGACGACGCTTACAAGAAGACGTGGATGAGCCACCGGCGCGAGCGCTGGGGCCTGGTGGCGTACAACCCCAAATCGCTGCGCGGACTCACGGGACTGGCGCGCGAAGCGGCCGGCCGCGCCGCGCGGGGCGTGGCCGACCGGCTGATCTGAGGCTGCTTATGCCGACGTGCGGATGAAGAAGATGTTGTGCGTCTTCCCGTTCGGCATCAGCATGAACCCGCGCAGCGCCGGTACGTAGCGGAAGCGGTTATGCACCCCGGCGCCCGTGGTCGCGGGCGGCATGACGGGACTGGCCAGCTCGAACATGCTCATATCCCAGGTGTTGCCCCCATTCGGCTTGATCACGTAGATGCGTCCCGCACCCGCGCCCTGGCCGCAGTAGAACAGGAAGCGGTCGTTGGCCGGGTCGTAATCCATGCCGGCGTAGGTCGGCTTGTCGGCCTTGAAGCTCTCCAGCGCCGCACTCGGATTGAAGCTCACCGAGATCTGCACCGAGCCGTCCACCGGCACGCGCGACGCGAACACGCCGAGCGCCCCGTAACCCATGCCGTCGGCCCAATTCAGCGAGAACAGCTGGTTGCGCAGGGAGTCGTGCGCGATCGGCCAGCGGATGGTGTCGTTGCTGCGCTGCGTGATCGGCTGGCTCCAGGTGCGGGTGGCGGCCGAAAAGCGCGCCAGGCCCGTGGTCCAGGTGTCGCCCGTGGCGCGGATCGATACCGCGCCAAGGTGGCCGGCCGGCGCGTCGGCCCAGGTGCCGGCGGGGTCCCAGCTATTGGTCTCCAGGTCGAAACCATCGACCTTGTTGAAGAAGTGCGCATTGCCGTAAGCGCCGCGCACCCCGAACATCATCAGGCGGTTCAGCTGCGGCACGAAGTGCACGGTGCTGTACAGGTGGCGCGAGGTCGGTTTGCCGTCGGCGTAGTAAGCCACGTCGATCGCGGTGGCCGAGGACTGGCCGTGGCGCAGCTGCCACACCGGCGCATTGTCGGTCAGGCGCAGCGACACCACCCGGTTGTCGGCCGAGTCTAGGTGGCCGCCGGCGCCGGCGATCAGGATCTCGTTGGTGCGTTCGTTGAAGGCGATGCCGCTGTAGGCATGCGCCGCCGCCCCGCCCGCGCCCGCGGTGCCGGCGATTTCGATCCACTCGCCCAGCCCTTTGCCGGAGAACCAGATCGGATCGCCCGTCTGCGGCGTGCTTGGCACCGGCAGCGGCTGGACCGGCGTGTAGTGCGCCGGTTTCACGCCCCATACCGGCTTGGTGTCGAACGCGGCGCGCAAGGTGCCCCAGTTGGTGGCGCGCGTCATGCGCTCGTAGGCTTCGCGCGCGCCCGGCACGCCGTGGCGCACCGCGTAGGCAATCGCCGGCACCAGGTTGCCCCACAAGGCACGCTCGCCCGGCATGTATTCGCCGGCCAGGGTGCCTTCGACCTTGCCCAGCCAGACCGGCGGCTTGGCATAGGTTGCGCTGTACACCTCGGCCTCGGAGCTGTACCAGGGACCGGCGCCGGTATCGTAATCGGGCTTGGCGACCGGCGAAATGACCATCGTGTACGGTACCGCGTTGACGTACCAGAAGCCGTCCTTGGTACCGAGCCGGCCGATCGCGCTGCGCGCCTTCCAGGCAAAGAAGGCACCGAGCTTGGTGCTGGCGGCGGGCGAAATCGGCAAACCCAGCGAAACCGAATAGCCGAAGGCCGCGGTGACGAAGTCCTGCTGCCACGGCGAGGCCACCCGGATGGTGCCGTCGTAGCCTTCGCCCGGCTTGATCCAGCCGAACGGGTTGTTCGTCTGGGCCACGTAGCGCCCGTGGAAGTGCTCGATATTGGCTTCGACCGAGGCGATGAATTCGGCGCGCAGGGCGCTGTCGTCATCGGGCGTGACGCACAGGGCCTGCACGCGCGCGCGCCAGTCCCACGCGCAGCTGCGGGTCTGCCAGGCGGCGACGGCGGTCTGCACCAGGCCCTTGCTGCCGGTGCGCAGCGCGGCGTTGTCGCCATTGCCAAGGTAGTTGGCGGTGGCGGCGAACTGCACCTGCTCCATGAAGTAGAAACGGCCCGTGACCAGGTAGGCGGCAAAACCGACCGAGGGGCTGTGCGCCACATCCCAGCTCGGCGGATTGCCGCCGGTGGCTACCGGGGTGTACTGGGCGTTGGTGGAGCCGCCGGTATCCTTGAAGCCATGGCCGCTGCGGATGTTGAGGGTCGGGTAGCTGGAAAAGCGCAGCGGGCGGTTGGTGCTCTCGTCGCGGTAGTGCAAACCATAGCGCCCGGCCGAAAAACCATTGCGCACCACGGCGGCGTACGTGGCCGGCACGTCGGCCACCAGGAACAGCACGTCGTGCTGCGGCAACAGGCCAATCGGGTCCTGGTAGCCGGACGACGCCATGCTGTCGCCGTCGTAGATGAAATTGCCCGCCTGGAGCGGCGTGTAGCTCGATACCAGCGCCTTGACGGCGGCCGATTCGGCGGTGAGGCGCGCCTGGTACGACGGTACCAGTTCGGTCGCCTGCAGATAGGCCGCGTCCTGGCGCGGTACCACGCCAGGATCGGCGCCGGCCCAGTAAGACAGGGCGGTGCCGCTGATCAGCGGGGTGCGCTGGTGGTGTTTGAGATCGATGGCGGCCGACATGCGCGCACTGCCATTGAGGGTGAAGGTGTAAGTGGCGGCCTTGTTCGATGGCGCGGCCACGCGCAGGTAGCCGTTCTCGATCCACGGCAGCACTTCGAGCGCCCCGCTGGCCCACATGCGCACTTCCAGCCAGGCCACCAGGTGCGGGTCGCTGCCGACCGGCTTGCGGTAAATCCAGGACGACATCAGCGGACCGCTGACCCACACCTTGAACGGGCTGTCCCAGTCGGCGCCCTGCCAGGTGGCGGTGCCGAACGCGCCGCAGCCCACTTCGGCGGCCGCGCCGCTGTTGCGCAGGCGCGCCGTGTCGATCGCGGCGTCGCCGGCGCTGGAGGCGACCACGCCCAGGTTGATGGTGGTGCCGGCCGCCGTCGGCAGGCTGGCCTGGCCCGACAGCAGTGCGAACTTGACCGAACCGTCCGGCCACAGATTCTTGACGTTGATCTGCAAGGCGCCCTTGTCCGAGCCGATCGAGCGGCTCGCCGGCAGGTCGCCGCGGCGAAAGGCAAAGCCCAGGCAGAACGGCACCGACGTCTGGCCGGTGGTGCTGATGACGGTAAAGCGCGCATTCGGAATCGGCGCGCCCGGTTCCGGCGTGGCCGGAGTGCCGGGGTCGAACGGGCCGGACGACGGCGTCTGCACGCCGCTGGCGGCGGTCGAGGTGGGCGCGGCTGCGGCCCCATTACCGCCACCACCGCCGCCACCGCAAGCGGTAAGCGCGCCGGAAGCGACCAGCATCGTTGAGCGTCGGAGGAAAATACGGCGTTGCAGATCGGTCATAATGGTTTCTTCGTAATAACAATGAAAAAATAGCTATTAACGCGGTGTCGCTCGTTTTTTAAACAACCCCAATAGCGCGGCGATGATATCGTTTGTTGCGGCATGGAAACGACATTCTACCTGCATATTTGTTGAACACGAAATGACCGTTCACAAACAAAACGCCAATTATCAATATAAATTTTCGTGGGATGATTGAATGGCAATGAGCATTACATTGCCGCTAGGGAATAACAATGAAGCTCTGCCCAATATTACCTGTGGATTAACTTCATAAGCGATCTGACATTATCAGAGCGGCGGGCGGCATATTAACAGGCGCTGTCGGTATTCATAAAGTTTTAATATTATGCGGCACGGACGGGCGCCCAGCGTGCGTTCAGGTAGCGGCGCGCGGGGCCTTCGATCAGGTAGTAGGAAGCGATACCGAGCGCCGCCGCGCCCGCCAGCGCGAGCGGCAGCGGCAGTGCCTTTTTCAGGCAGGCCGCATAAAACGGCTGCTGCCACAGGTACAGCGAAAACGACCACAAGCCCAGCTGGCGCAAGGGGCGCAGGGCAAACAGCGCCTGCAGCGCGGCGGCCGCGCGCGGCAGCAGGTTAACCGCCAGCGCGAACGCGGCCACCCCAACGACCTGGGCAATCGCGGGCGGCACCGACCACCAGTGCAGCACCACGCCGCCGCCGAGCAGCAGGGGCACCACCACGCTATTCGTGCACGGCACGCCGCGCCGGTGAAACAGCACGCAAAAGAATGCCGACAGCACAATGCCATAGGCCGCCGTTTCGGTATGCAGCATGTGCGCATACAGTTCCGGTCCGGGCGGATAAGCGCGCTGGTACCAGATAATCGTCGCCGCGCAGGCCGCCGCCAGCGCCAGGAGAATCACCAATGGCGTGCGGCGCCAGGCCCGTACCGCAATGGCCACCAGCGACAGGGCGATATAACTGTGTTCCTCGACCGACAAGGACCAGATATGGCCGAATTGAACCGCGCTGCTTAATACGTAATTATTAAAGAAAAACAACGGTGGTAATATCTCTGACAACGTGATCGGCAATCCGAGCGCCAGCCATGCAAGCGAGGTGAGGATAATAAACACCAGATGGGCCGGAATAATGCGCGAGATACGGCGCCGGTAAAAATGGCCGATTGCCACCTTGTCGATAAACAACAGGCGCGCCATCAGCATCCCGGACAGCACGAAAAACAGGCTCACGCCGACCCGCCCCAGGTTAATCCCCGGCAGCGGCATGAAGTGCCCGACCAGCAGCAGGCCGATGGCCATGCCGCGCCAGCCGTCCAGCGCGGGCACGTAGGCCGGATGAGCAGCGTGCGCGCTCATGCGCCGGCCGGCGCGCGGCGCGCCTGGACGATGGCGAGAAACTCGCGGTATAGCGGGTGGCGGAAAGCCCACAACAGCAGCGGCCAGGCCACACAGGTGGCGCCGGCGCAGGCAAAGAAGGCTGCGTGTCCGAGCGCCTGGCCGGCGGGACGCAACCAGACGGTCAGCGCCAGCGCCGGTGCGAGACTGAGCACGGCGAGCATCAGGTTCATGCCCACATTGCGCAGCAATGCGCCAAAGTCGGTCGGCAGGCGGCGCTGCTTGAGCGCGTACCAGTACGGCACGCTGACCACGGCCATGACCATGAAGCCGATCGCGAAATACTGCAGGTTGCGGTAATAGAAGACCACCAGGCACAGGGCGATGGCCTTGACCGGCTGGATCACCAGTTCGGCCGTGGCCACCAGTTTCGAGTGGCCGGCGGCCAGCAGCACCGTCGGCGTCAGGTTGATCATGGCACTGGCGGCGCCGGCCAGGCAGAAAAACGGCACCAGCGGCGCCGACTGGTCCCACTGCGGTCCGAACATCAGGCGCAGCACTTCGAGCGGGAACAGCGCCGCAAAGCCGTAAAAGGTCCAGGCTATCGCGGTCACGTTGGTGACGCTGGCGACGTATTTTTCTTCGAGCGCGTCGCCGTTGCGCACCGCTTTCGAGAACGCCGGATACGCCACATTGCGCACCGCGCCCATGAAGTCGCGGTGGAACAGGTTCATCAAGCCCTGCGCGCGGCTGGCAATGGCCACGGCCGAAAAGCCCATGATCTTGCCGACCGCCAGATCGTTGATATCCATCGTGATCGAGGTGATGACGTTAGCGACCGTGAGCGGCCCGCCGAACTTCATGATCTCGCGCCACTTGGTCAGCGCGGGACGCAGCAGCCGCGCGGCCGCGCCCACATGCCAGATGCCGGCTGCGATGATCGCGTTGTTCAACACGGCGCCAAAGGCGAGCGCATACGCCCCGGCACCCTGCCACGCCATCAGCAAGGTGGCAATGGTCGAGAGCACGGCTCCCGACAGGTTAATCCGCATCACCGTCTTGAAATTGAGTTCCCTGCGCAGCAAGGCCAGGCACACCGAATTGAAGGGCAGGATCAGGAAGTTGAGCGCCACGATGCGGGCGATGGTGGTCAGGCTCTCTTCATGATAGAAGGCGCCGATCAGCGGCGCGCACAGTTGAATGAGCAAAAACAGGCTGGTGCCCAGGATCAGGGCCAAGCCCCAGGCGCTGGCGATGTATTCGCTCGTCAGCTCCTTCTTCTGGATCAAAAAGTTCACGAGACCGAAATCGCGGATCACCTGGGTCACGCTGATGATCGCCAGCGCGACCGAAAACAGGCCGACCTGCTTGGGCGTGAGCAGGCGCGCCAGCAGCACGAAGGAAACCAGGTTCAGGGCGATGCCGAGATAACTCTCCAGGAACGAAAACGCCATCGCGCGCCGCACGGTGCTCATGCGGCGCTCCGTGGATGCCGGACGATCGCGTCGAGGGCGAGCGCCAGTTTGCCGGTCAGATTGGCGCGCGTGTACATGGCCAGCTCGCTCGGAATGCGCGGCGAGAAGATCGCGCCTGGCCCGCTTTCGCACAGGCTGGCCAGGATGTCCGCCAGCGCCGCGACGTCGCCCGGGTCGGCACGGCGCGCGCCGCCGACCTGGGTGAGCGTCTTGGCCACTTCGCTGACCGGCTGCGCCGAAGCCAGGATCGGCCGGCCGCTGCCCAGGTATTCGAACAGCTTGCCGGGCATGCTGGCGTGCTCGTAGACGCCTTTCGAGACCGGCAGGTACAGGACGCTGGCGCCTGACATCAGCGCGGTCGCTTCGGCGTGCTGCACGCGCCCGCGCTCCTCGACGATATCGTCGATGCCGTACTCGCGCGCGGGGCCCGGCGCGTAGCCAGCCACCACGATGTTCAGTCGCGCCAGCGATGGCAGTCCACGCTCCTTGAGCAGCCGCACCGCCGCGTACAGGTCGTCCGGGCCGTAGCCAGGCCGCCATACGCCGGTGTAGACGATGCGTATCTGATCGTCGGCAGGCGCCGGCGCGCCGGCCGGGAAGTCGTCTTCATCGAAGCCGTTGGCAATAAAAAAGCGGTTCTTCGGCAGCAGCTCCTGCGGCAGCAGGCCAAGGAACGATTCAGTGGTGGCGATCACGCCGGACGCCGCGCGCAGCACGCGCCGTTCCAGGCCGGGGTTCAGGCGCCGCTGCAGCCAGGTGGTCTTGTCCCACTCCACCTCGGCCGGCTTCCACAGGTCGCGATAATCGATCACGAAAGGCACGCCGATGCGCCGGCTGAGCTTTTCGGCGACCAGAAATGAAGACCACGGCCAGCCGGTTGCGTAAATGGCATCGAAGGGTTGCGCCGCATGGAGCCGCACGGCATGTTCGACCGCCATGGGAATCCAGCTGGCGCATTCGTCCGGCACGTTCCAGAAACGGCGTACACGCCACTCGATGGCGCCGGCGAGGCGTTGCGGGTCGATCAGGCTTGCGAATTTTGCCGCGATCCTGGGCGCCATGTGGCGGGTCCACAAGGGCGCGCGCTCGATGCGGGTGCCGGGGCGCACTTCGTCCAGAAGCGAGGCATCGCAATCCTTCGGGTCCGGGCTGTCGACCGTCAGCACGGTCGGCGTCCAGCCATGGTCCGGCAAATGGTTGACGAACTCCAGGCTGCGGCGCGTCCCCGAATTGAAAATCGGCGGATACAAATAGGCGATGACCAGCACTTTCTTCATCGTTCAGCCGCGTACTTTGCGGTACACAGCCAGGTGGCTGGCAAAACTCTCGGACCAGGCAAACTTGCGCACCCACTCGGCTGCCGCGGCGACCATAGTCGCGCGCCGCTCGCCCAGGCTGCCGGCACGCTCCAGCGCCGACACCCAGGCGTCCAGGTCGTGCGGCGGAACCACCATGGCCAACGGCCCAATCAATTCCTTGAGGCTGCCCAGCGCGCTGAAGATGACCGGTACGCCGGCCGCCTGCGCTTCAAGCGCGGGAAAGCCGAAGCCTTCGTACAGGGTCGGGTACAGCACCGCCTGGGCGCCGCGGTACAGGGCGCGCAGTTCGGCGTCGGACAAAAATTCGGCGAACAGCACGCGGCCCTGCAGATGCGCCGGCAGTTCGGCCATGGCGGTGCGGCGGGCGGCGGCCCCAAACCCGCAGATGACCAGTTTCAGGTCCTTGTGGCGGCTGGCGGCGATCACTTCCATCGCCCACTCGGCTCGCTTGCGCTTCATCGGCCCGCCCAGGTAGACGGCGTAGGGCGCGCTGCCGATCTGGCGCGCCAGTTCCGCGTGCATCGCACTCTGCTCGTTGGTGAAGTAGGCTTCGTCGATCCCGTGCGGGATCACCGTCAGCTTCGGTTCCAGCCAAGGCCAGCGCGCCAGGATGTCGGTGCGCGAGCATTCGCTGATGGTGATGACGTGCGCGCACTTTTTCAGCGCCGCCGGAATCGTGTGGTCCCAGTACAGGCGCGCGCCCAGCGTATCGGGGCGTTCTTCCCAGGCCAGCGTATCGTGCAAGGTCACCACCGTGGGTTTCGGCTGCCACAGCGACAAGGCGCCTTCGGTCGCATGCAGCAGGTCGATATCGAGTTTGCGCAGGCGCAGCGGCAGGCCGACCTGCTCCCATGCGCGGAAACGGTCGCCGCGGAAGGTGAACACGTCGGTTTCCAGGTTGGCGCCGGGCGGCGTGACCATGCCATGGCGGTCGTCGTCGCCGAACAGGCGCCAGTGCATCTCGGGATGGTTCTTCGAGTGGCTCAGCAACTCGTACACGTACTTGCCCATGCCGCGAATGTGTTCCGTATTTAGGCAGCGTGCTACCAGTCCTATGTTCAGGCTCATGATTTTTCCTTTGATGGCGACAGCGCCTTGAGGCCAGTCTTGACCAGCACTTTCCACGCCGGGACGTGAGTGGGGTCGGTGCGCAGCGCGGTCCAGCCGGCGCGCCGCGCCTGGCCCAGGTTGCGCGCTTGCAGGTGGGCCCCGGCGAAGTCGCTCCAGCTTTTGGCCAGCATGCGCCGCACCGCTTGCGCGTCGCCGATGCGCCCGTCCGGCGAGGCCAGGCCCCAGCGCCCCAGCGCCTGGCCGATCACGCGCGCGCGGTAGTTTTCGGCGGGCGTGGCCTTGGTGATGCTGGCAGGGTGAATGCGGTACAGGGCGTAGGGCCGCGCCACGCGGTCAATCGGCGTCACGCGCGAGGCGCGCAGCCACAGGTCGTAGTCTTCGCCGAGGCGCAAGGTGGTGTCGAAGCCCTTCAATTCCGCCAGGAGCGTGCGCTGCATCAGCACCGTGGAGGTCCACACCACGCAGTCGAGCAGCAGCTGCGGATAGATCCAGCCGCTCGCGCCGGCCCAGCGCGCGCTATCCATCGCCTCGTCCTGCAGGCGCGCCAGGTAGTCGGGCGGCGGCTGCGGCACGTCGCTCGGCCACACCTTCCAGGCGGTGTAGCTCATGCGGCAATCGGGCAGCGGCGCGATCTGCGCCAGCTGGGCCGCCAGCTTACCGGGCAGCCAGATGTCGTCGGCGTCGATAAAGGCAATCCACTCGCCGCGCGCGGCGGCGATGCCGGCATTGCGCGCGGCCGCCACGCCGGCGTTGGCCTGTTCGATGATGCGCACCGCCGGAAAGCCCGTGCGCACCAGTGCCACCGAGCCGTCGCGCGAGCCGTCGTCGACCACGATGACCTCCAGCGCCACGTCCTTTTGCGCCAGCACCGAAGCGATGGTCGCGCCGATGTAGCGCTGCGCGTTGTAGCAGGGGATGACGACCGACACCAGCGGCGTGGATGCCTTATGCATGGCTACTTCCCCACAATCGCGTTAAAGAGGCGCAGCTGGCCGGCGGTGGTGCTGTCCCAGCTGAACTGCTCGGCGTAGCGGCGCGTGTCGTCGTGATCCGGATAGTCGGCGCGCAGCGCCTGCACGGCATCGGCCACGCCCTGGCGGCTGCGCTCGCGCATCAGCACACCGGCGGCCGGCGCGGCCACCACTTCCGGCGTACCCCACACGCGGCTGGCCACCACGGGTGTGCCGCAAGCCATCGATTCGAGCAGCACATTGGCCCAGCCTTCGCGGCTCGACGCCAGCACCAGCGCGTCGGCCGCGCCGTAGTAGCGCGGCAGTTCGGGCTGCGGCACGGCGCCGAGGAAGCGCACGCGCTCCTCCACCTTCAATTCGCGCGCCAATGCCTGCAGGCGTGGCAGTTCGACGCCGCTGCCGGCGATCAGCAAGGTCACGCCGGGCAGCAGCGGCAGCGCGCCGATGGCCAGGTCGTGGCCCTTCAGTTCAACCAGGTGGCCGACCGACAGCAGGGTAAAGCCATCAAGCCCGATTTCGCGGCGCAAGCCGGCGCGGTCGCCCTGATGGAAGCGCCGCAGGTCGACGCCGTTGCGCAGCGGCGTGATGCTGGCCGGGTCGGCGCCCAGCTGCACCAGTTCCGTCTTGAGCGCGTCGCACACGGTGATGACGGCGGCGGCGTTGGCGGCGGCCCACTGGATCATCTTGCGCGGTTTGGCGAAATTCGGAATCAGGCTGATGTCCGAGCCGCGCGCGGTGATCACCACCGGCTTGTTGAAATGCTTGCCCAGCTTGACCGCGGCCACGCCATCGGGATAAAAATAGTGGGCGTCGATCAGGTCGAAGTCATAACCTTCATCGAGCATGCGGCCCACCGTGGCCCTGGCCGCGTTGGCCAGCAGCGCCGGCGCGAAGTTCATGCCGACCTTCGGGATGACGGGATAACGCGGGTGCAGCACCGGCAGGCCGAAGCGCTCTTCACTGGCGGGCACGCGCGCAAAGTCGCCGTACTGGCCGAACCGCTTGTGCGTGAACGGAAACCAGGGCACCGGTGCGACCACGCGCGCCTCCACCTGGCCGCTGGCGACCAGGTGGCGCAGGCGCGTCTCGACAAAAATGGCGTTGTTCGGCCTGACCAGGTTCGGAAACAGGGTCGTGAAGGTCAGGATTTTCATTCGTCGCCGGCGCGCTTGAGCGAGCCATACACCGCCTTGTAGCGCGCCACGCTGGCGGTCCAGGTGCGTTCGCGCTCCACGAAGGCGCGGCCGTTGGCGCGCAGCGCGGCCCAGCGCTCCGGCGCGCCCAGGAGGGCCAGCACCTTATGCGCCAGCGCGGCCGGATCGCCCGCGGCGAACAGGATGCCGGTCTGGCCGTCGTCGATCAGTTCGCGGTGGCCGCACACATCGGATGCGGCCAGCAAGCGGCCCTGGGCCATCGCTTCGAGCGGTTTGAGCGGCGTGACCAGGTCGGTCAGGCGCATCTTCAGGCGCGGGTACACCAGCACGTCGACCAGGTTGTAGTAGCGCTGCACCTGGTCGTGCGGCACGCGGCCGGTGAACACCACCTGATCGGCCACGCCAAGCTGCTTGGCCAGCGCCTTGAGCGCCGCGTCCTGCGGGCCGCCGCCGACCAGCAGCACGCGGATGTCGGGGTTCGCCGCCAGCATGGACGGCAGCGCGCGCAGCAGCACGTCCAGGCCCTCGTAGGCGTAGAACGAGCCGATGAAGCCGAGTACCGACTTGCCGTCGAGGTGCAAGCGCAAGGCCAGCGACTCGTCGCGCGCACCGTCGACGCTGAAGTCGGCCACATCGACCGCGTTCGGAATCACGGTGATTTTGCCGGCCGGGATGCCGCGCCCGACGATCTCGGCGCGCAAGCCTTCGCAGATGGTGGTGGCGGCGTCGACGCGTTTGAGCGCGTAGGTTTCCAGCGCGCGCGTCATGCGGTAGCGCAGGCCCCATTCGCGGCTGGTGCCGTGATCGACGGCGGCGTCTTCCCAGAAGGCGCGGATTTCATACACCACCGGAATGCCGAGGCGGCGCCCCACGCGCAGGGCGGCCACCGCGTTAAGCGCCGGCGAATGCGCGTGCAGCACGTCGGGCTTGACCTCGCGCGCGACGTTGAGCAGGCGGTCTTCCAGCACGTCGATGACGGCGATCTGGTTGAACACCGGCAGGCGCGATAGCGGGCCGCCCGCCGCAGCCGTGCGGAAGAAATCGAGGCCGTCGACGTGCTCAAAGGCGGCCTGTGTCATGCCCTGTTTGGGGCTGGTGACGTGAAAGGTGTCCCAGCCCAGCGCGCGCTGTTCGTTCAGGATCGCGCGCGTGCGGAAGGTGTAGCCGCTGTGGAGCGGAATGGAGTGGTCCAGCACATGGAGAATGCGCAACGGCGTCACGGGCGGTGTAGCCCCGGCCACCGTCATGCTCCCGCTCCCAGCAGCTCTTTGCGCAAAAAGGCTTCAAACATCAGCAGGGTCCAGATCGGAGCGCTGTAATCGCGCCGGCCCGACTCGTGCTGCTCGACCATCTCGGTCAGGTAATCGATGTTGAAGATGCCGGTATCCTTGAGCGTTTCGCCAAGCAGCGAATCGCGCACGCGCTGGCGCAGCGGGCCGCGGAACCACCCCGCCAGCGGCACCGCGAAGCCCATCTTCTTGCGGTACAAAATATCGTTGGGCAGGTACTGCTCCAGGCTTTTCTTGAAGATGTACTTGCCTTCGCTGCCGCGCAGCTTCATTTCCGGCGGCAGGCCCGAAATCCACTCCACCAGCTTGTGGTCCAGCAGCGGCACGCGCACTTCGAGCGCATGCGCCATGCTGGCGCGATCGACCTTGGTGAGAATGTCGCCCGGCAGGTAGGTTTTCATGTCGAGGTACTGGATCATCGACAGCGGATCGTCGGTTGGCGACTTGGCGGCGTGGCCCTGCATCACGTCGATTGCGCGGTAGCCCTGCAACTGCTTGTGGAAGCTTGGTGTGAACAACTGCGCGCGCATGGCGTCGGACATGATCGACACGCCATGGAAGTAACCCTCGACCAGATCGCGCGAGAGCGCCTCGAAGGTGGTCTTGGCGCGGAACATGCGCGGCGCCCAGTCGGCCTTGGGATAGTATTTTCCGAGCGGGCCGAAAACCAGCTTGCGCAGGCCGGTCGGCAGGCGCGAACGCACGCTGTCCTCGGCCATGGCGTAGCGGTAGCGGCGGTAGCCGGCCAGGTTTTCGTCGCCGCCATCGCCCGACAGGGCTACCGTCACGCGCTTCCTCGCCAACTGGCACACGCGGTAGGTCGGAATGGCGGAGCTGTCGGCATACGGCTCGTCGTACAGGTCGGCCAGGGTGTCGAGCAGCGCGTAGTCGTCGGTGTCCACCGTTTCGGTATGGTGGTGCGTCTTGTACTGGCGCGCCACCTGTTCCGCGTATTCCGACTCGTCGAACGCCTTGTCGTTGAAGGCAATCGAGCAGGTGTTGACCGGGTCCTTCATCAGGCCGGCCATCATGGCCACGATGGCGCTCGAATCGACGCCACCGGACAAAAAGGCGCCCAGCGGCACTTCGGCCTTGAGGCGGATCTTGACCGCTTCGCGCAGGCGCACCACCAGCTCACCCTCGGCGTCGCTCTGGGTCATGGCACCGTGCAGCTTGAACGGCACGTCCCAGAACTGGCGCGGCTGCGGGATCGGCTGGCCGATTTTCACGGTCAGGCAAAAGCCGGGCGAGAGCTTGAAGGCGCTGCTGTAGATGGTTTTCGGTTCCGGCACGTAGCCGTAGGCGAAATAGTCTTCCACGGCGCGCGGATCGATCGCACGCGGCAGGTCCGGGTGGGCACGCAGCGACTTGAGCTCGGAGCCGAAGATGAACATCCCGTCCGGCAGCACGGCGTAGTAAAAGGGTTTGACGCCGAGGCGGTCGCGCGCCATGAACATGGTCTGCTTGACGCGGTCCCACACGGCGATGGCGAACATGCCGCGAAAGTGCTGCACGCACTCCTCGCCCCAGGCCGACCAGGCGTGCACGATGGTTTCGGTGTCGCTCTTGGTACGGAACACGTAGCCGAGCTTTTGCAGTTCCTCGGTCAGCTCGGGGTAGTTGTAGATTTCGCCGTTGAAAACCACGCCGACATTGCCTTCGGCATTGAACATCGGCTGCTGGCCGCTCAGGATATCGATCACCGACAGGCGCCGGTGGCCGAAGCCGACGCCCGGCTCGGTGTACACGTCGCCTTCGTCCGGACCGCGATGGTGCTGGGTTTCGTTCATGCGCTTGACCAGCGCCGGGTCGATCTCGCGCGCACCGCGGGTATCAAAAATGCCGACTATTCCACACATGATTTCGCACTCTTCCTGAATTGTTTTTTATGTTCGCACAAGGCGTCGTACAAAGATTCGTAAGCGGCCACCATGGCCGCCATGTTGTAGTGGCGCTCGACCCGTGCGCGGCCGGCGGTGCCGTGTTCGATCCTCAGTGCGGCGTCCATCACGTAGCGCTCCAGCGCATCGGCCATGGCAAGCGGATCGGACGGCGGCACCAGCGCGCCCGTCACGCCATGGGCGACCACTTCCGGCACGCCGCCGACGCGGGTGCCGACCACCGGCAGGCCGCTCGCCATCGCCTCCAATGCCGAACCGGGCGTGCCTTCGGCAATCGACGACAGCGCAAAAATATCGAAGCCGCGCAGAATATCGGCAACGTCTGTGCGCGCGCCGGGCAGCCAGACCGCATCGGCCACGCCAGCCTGTGCGGCCTGTGCCCGCAGGGCCGCCAGCAGCGGGCCGCCGCCGACAATCGCCAGGCGCACCTGCGGCAGGCGCGCGTGCAGCAGCACAAAGGCGCGCAGGAGCGTCGCATGGTCCTTCACATCCTGGATGCGGCCGACGGTGCCGATGACAATCGTCTCCGGTCCGAACTGGCGCAGCGCGCCGCCTTGCGGGTTGAACTTGTCGGCGTCGATGCCATTCGCCAGCAGGCGGCTCTTGTTCTCGGCCACGCCGATCACCGTGCGGTTCCAGGCCAGCATGTCGGCCGAATTGGCGTAGCAGCAGTCGTAAAACGGCAGCATCAGGCGGCGCAGCATGTTGTGCTTGCGGTTGCGCCCTTGCGGGTCGGCGGCGTCACGTCCGTGCAGCCCGTTGATGCGCACCGGGACCCCGGCCAGCATGGCGGCCGGCGCGTACTCGACCGCCGACAGATTGTAGGTGTGCAGGATGGTCGGGCGCAGGCGGCGCAGCAGCTTCCACAGCGCCGCGTGGGTACCGGGCGACAAGCCGGGCTGCTTGTGCAGGGCGAACAGCTCCACGCCAGGCTTGGTGATCTTGTCGGCGAACGCGGTGTAGTCGGTCAGGCACACCACCGCATGGCGGTAGTGCGCGGCCGGCATGCGGTTGATGCGCTCGACGAGCAAGGTCTCCAGGCCGCCGAAATCGAGCCGGTAGATCAGGTGGACGACGAGCGGTGCTGTGTTGTTCGCCTGCGCGGTCATCTGGGCCTCGTGTTGGCGGCCAGCGCGGCCTCGATGGCGGCCAGGTCGCCTTTGAGGAAGGCGCGCATCGCCACCCGCGCCGGCTCCGGATTCTCATCGTAGGGCGCGAAAATCATCACGGCGGCGCCGTCGTCGCTGGCATGCAGCAGCTTCTGGCGGATCTGCAGCAGCTTGCCGACGTAGTCGTTGCTGGTGGTGCTGCCGTCGATCCAGTACCAGTGCCACACCAGCATCTTGCCGCCCGGGCCGGACATGCTGCTCTCGCGCAGGCGCAGGCCGCGCTCGCCGATCGCCTCGTCGCGCACGACGGTGGTGATGGTGCGCCAGACCGGATCTTCAACCGGCGAGAGGCGGTTGGTGGTGGTAATGAGCTTGGTGCCTTTGGGCGGCTTGCGGTAGTACAGCAGCTTGACGCCGACGCCCACGCCATCCTGCGCATGGAACTGCTGCAGTTCGGCGCTCGCTGTCGGGAAGGCCGGGGTCCAGTCGACAAAGGCGGGGCCGCGCGGCGCACGGGTAGCCACTTCGGTCAGTACCACGGGCGCCGCTGCCGGCTCGGTCTTTTCCAGGTAGTAGTGATAAGCGGGCCAGATGCCGACGCAGGCGACGATCGCCAGCGCGGCTGGCAGCAGCTTGTTCAGCGGCGCCGGCGGCGCGTCCGGCACGGCCGGTGCTGCCGCCGCATCGGCGGCGGGCGCGGTATCTTCGCGCCAGATGGCGCCGATCCAGAACAGCAGGAACATCACGAAGCCGAAGAACACCCAGCCGTAAATCAGGTGATCGAAGCCGACTGCCAGGGTCATGCCGCTCAGGTGGCCGATCATCACGATCAGGTAGGCGCGCGCGCCGTTGGCGAAGATTGGCACGATGATCGAGGCGGCGATGAACAGCGCGCGGCGCCAGGTGGTGCGGTAGGTCAGGTAGGCGTACAGGCAGCCGAGCGTCACCGACGAAATCAGGTAGCGCACGCCGCTGCAGGCTTCCACCACCGACCAGTTGCCGGTCGGGATACTGAAGTTGTTCCCTTCGCGGAAAACCGGAATGCCGGTGGCGATCAGGGCATCGACCGTGAAGTTGGCGGTCATGCCGATCAGGGGTTCGATGAACACATCGCCGAAGGGCACCGCGAACAGCATGAACGCCAGCGGAAAGGCCAGGCTGCGCGCGATCGGCATACCGAGGATCGCCAGCGCGCTCAAAGGCAGCATAGCCACAAAGGCGTAGTGGCGCACGATCTGTACTTCGCCCATTTCGCCGAGCAGCCAGGCGGCGCCGCAACCAGCCAGCAGCACAAGCGCGGGCCACCACGGCTGCACCGGCATGGCGCGCAGCGCATCGCGCCGGCCCCAGATCAGCCAGAGGCTGATCGGCAGGATCACATAGCCGTGCGCAAAGGTGCCGGAACTGTCCCAGATGTTGACAATCGACGCCGCCGTCTCGAAGTAGGCGAGGAAGGGAAACAGCAGCACGGCGCCGATCAGGAGCGACTGCAGCAAATACGACTGGGCCGGGCGCGCCGGGTTGAGGGTAATGCCTTGTTCCACTATGCGCTTTCGACGGACATGTGTTCTAACAGGGAGACAACCGGCGCCAGGTTGCTGGACCAGCCATACTGGGTTT
The DNA here is from genome assembly GCF_030846505.1 of Massilia pseudoviolaceinigra. NCBI lineage: Bacteria > Pseudomonadati > Pseudomonadota > Betaproteobacteria > Burkholderiales > Oxalobacteraceae > Massilia > Massilia pseudoviolaceinigra. The sequence continues at coordinate 146,528 of NZ_JAVCWL010000015.1, forward strand.
CGACGGCGTGGCGCGCGGCGCGGCCCATGTCGGGGCGTGGCGCGTCCAGGGCCTGGCCGATGGCGGCAACAAACTGCGGCGCGTCCGCGGCAAGCAGCAGGTCGCGCCCCGGCTCGGCGGCGATGCCTTCGAGCGCCTGCGGCGACACCACCACCGTTTTGGCCATCGACATCGCTTCGAGCACCTTGTTCTGGATGCCGCGCGCGATGCGCAGCGGCGCCACGCACAGGGCCGCATGCGCGACGTACGGGCGCACATCGGGCACGGTGCCGGTGACGGTGACGCCGGGCAGCGCGGCCAGTTGCAGCACGTCGGGCGAGGGACGCGCGCCGACGATGACGAATTGCGCCGCCGGATGGCGCGCCAGCACGGCCGGGAAAATCTCGCGCGCGAACCAGGTCACCGCGTCCACGTTCGGCCAGTAATCCATGGCGCCGCAAAACACCAGCGCCTGCTGGCCGGCGATGAAGGGATTCGGATAATCGGCGTGCGGCGTGAAGTAATCGGTATCGACGCCGTTATTGAAAAAACCGGTGCGCTCGGCGCTTTCGGGCGCGAGCTGGCGAAACAGCGCCGCTTCCGGCGCCGAAACGAACAGCGCGGCCGCGCTGTCAAGCGCCACCTTGCGCTCGTAGCGCAGCAGCTGGCGCGCTTCGTGCGCGTACAGCATGCTCATGGGCCCGGATTTCTGCGCGGCGTACTGGCGCCATTTGTCCGAATCCACGTCGCAAAAGTCGACCACCCGGCGCGCCTGCGGATACGGCTCGGCATACTGCGCCATGGGCGAGGAAAACACCAGGATGCGATCGATCCTGTTGGCCGCCATGGTGCTGGCGACCCAGTCGCGCAAACCCTTGTCGCGGTAGTAATCGAGCGAGAGCGAGCGGTTGGCCAGCAGCGCGCCCAGGCTGCGCACGCGCGCCATGGTCGGGTCGAGCCGGGCGAAGTGGCTCGACGCGCACAGGGCCTGCACGCGCGGCAGGTGCTGCCAGTCGTCGGCGTCGTCGACGAACGTGGCCAGGTGCACCTTGTAGTGGCGCGCCAGGTGCTTGAGCAGATGATACGAACGGATCTTGTCGCCCTTGTTGGGCGGGTAGGGAATCCGGTGGATCAGCAGCAGCAGGTCGTCCACGCTCAGCCCAGGCTCTTGACGATGTGCGGGCCCAGGACATTGGCCAGCGCCAGCGGCATCTTTTTCCACAGCTTGATGAACAGCTGGTACTTGGGATTGAGCGGGTTGTTGTCGGGCAGTTCGGTCGACTCGTACAGGCGGTATTCGTAGGCCAGCGGCGTGGGCGAAAAGCCCCAGTTCTTCTTGAAGTCGAAGGCGCCGGTACCGAGCTTGCTGCGGCCGAAGTCGAAGATGCGCGCGCCGCGCGCGGCTGCGGCCTGCATCAGGTTCCAGTACATGAAGTCGTTGCCCGCGAATTCGCGCGCGGCCGGCATGCCGCCGCCGTAGTAAGGCAGCACTTCGTCGCGGAAGTAAAAGCTCAGCACTCCGGCCACGATCGCGCCATCCTTGACGATGATGCGGATTTCGCATTCTTCACCGAAGACTTCCTTGATCACCGCGAAGTACTTTTTCGGGAACACCGGCGTGCCGAGACGGTGCACGCTGGTGGCGTAGGCGATGAAGAAGCGGTCCACGCCCTGGTCGATTTCGGCGCTGAGGCCGCACTTGATCCCCTTGCGCACCATGGCGCGCTGCTTGCGCGGGATGGCGTTCATGTTCTCGTCGTCGTCGGCGGTAATCGCCTTGCGGAAGGTGACGTACAGCTCCTTCTGGTGCCAGGCCGGGTCGCCCGCGTGCGCCGGCAGCAGGTTGCGGTATTCCAGATGGCCGACCTTGAGCGAAGCGGCCAGCTTGTCGGCGGCGGCGTCGAGCAGCGGACGGGCGACATCCGACGTGGCGGCCACGCCGCCGAGCACGCAGAACGGCAGGGAGCCGAGCGAATGGCCGAACAGGCGGCTCTTGATCTCGGCCAGCGGCAGCACGCCGACGATCTGGCCATCCTGCTCCACGTAGTAGAACCAGGTCTTGTGGCCGTACACACGGTCGATGATGGTTTGCCAGCCGGCGCGGTGGAAGAAGGTCGCTTCCGGACAGGCGGCCACGAAGGCATCCCAGCGCGCCATGGCGCGTGCGTCGCCGGCGCGCAACAGATGCACGGTGGCGCCAGCGCCGCTGCTGGTAGTCGGGCGGTCCTGCACAGCGTCGGTAATCGAACTCATTTAGTCCCTAAGAATATGCGGTCCATGCGGTCCCAGGCAAAATCGCGCGTGAGCAGCTTGATGCGCCCTTCCATGCGTTGCAGGTTGACGTAATGGCGGAAACGGGTTTTCAGGCTGGCGCCTTCGGGGCGCGGCTGGCCGGGATCGAGCTCCCACGGGTGGAAGTAGAAGATCGCCGGCTGGCCGTCGTCGCTGTTCACGCGCCGCATCATCCAGCGCGACAGGCTGTAAGGCAGCAGGCGGAAATAACCGCCGCCGCCGGCCGGCAGCTTGCGCTGGCCCAGCATGGCGGTGGTGATCGGCACTTCGAGCAGGCCATCGGGCCCGTTCGGGTAGAACGCGAAGCGCGGCGCGTCCGGCATGCCGTAGTGGTCGTGGGCGATCGGATAGATGCTGGAGCTGTAGCTGTAGCCGGCATCGTGCAGCACGTCGAGCGCCCACAGGTTGGCCGTGCCGATCGAAAAACTCGGCGCGCGATAGCCGAGCACGCGCTGGCCGCCGATGTCTTCCAGCAGGGCCTTGCTGCGCCCGACGTCGTCGGCGAATTCGGCGCGGGTCTGGTCGGAGGCGCGCAGGTGGCCGTAGCCGTGGCTGGCCAGTTCGTGGCCGCCGGCGACGATGCGGCGCACCATGTCGGGATAGCGTTCGGCGATCCAGCCGAGCGTGAAAAAGGTGGCATGCACGCCGCCGTCGGCCAGGATCGCCAGGATGCGTTCGATGTTCGCTTCAACCCGGCATTCGCGCGCGGGCCAGGACTCGCGCGCGATGATGGGCGCGAACGCCGACACCTGGAAGTAGTCCTCGACGTCGATCGTCATCGCATTGCGGATCGGTTGGCCGAGCGCGCGCGGCATGGCGGCTGGATGCAGGCGGTCGTTCATTCGTGATGGTCCGATGGGTGGTGATCCTGCGCGTGGTGCGAAAGCGCCGGCAGGGTACTGACGACTTTCTTGAGGATCGACAGCACCGAGGCCATCGATTTTTCCATCTTGAGAATGCGTTCGTCGAGGTAGCCCGGGTTATCCAGCGTGCCGATCGAGGCCACGCCGCGCAGGGCGGCGGCAGCCTGCTCGCGCAGCGCTTCAGGCGGCAGTTCGTATTCCTGGCGGATGTCGCGCACCACTTCATTCACATCGGCTTCGGTGAAGGAGTGCATCTCTTCCAGGTAGCCCATCAGCAGCAAGCGGTCGCACAGGGCGTTGGTCTTCCTCGGGATGCCGCCGCTGTAGTCGTAGATGGCCGCGTGCGCGCCGGGGGAGAACGAGGGATCGTCCTTCCAGCCGACCGTATGCAGGCGGTGTTCGACGTAGGCCTGGGTTTCCGGGCCGTCCATGGGACCGAGGTGATAGCTGGCCGTGATGCGCTGGCGCAGCTGCTGCATGCCGGCGCTGTGCAGGATGGTGCGGAACTCCGGCTGGCCCAGCAAGAAGGTTTGCAGCAAGGACTTGTCGTCGGTCTGGAAGTTCGACAGCATGCGCAGTTCCTCGACCGCGCGCGGGGTCAGGTTCTGCGCTTCGTCGACCACCAGCAAGGCGCGTTTGCCTTCCTGGTCGCAGGCGAGCAGGAACTGTTCGAGACGCTCGAGCAGCGCGGTCTTGCTGGCGTTTTCATACGGCAGCCCGAAGGCGGCGACCACGGTGCGCAGGGTGTCGTCGGCATCGAGATGGGTGTTGACGATGTGGGCGGCGACGATCTGCTCGGACGGCATTTGCTTGAACAGGTTGCGCACCAGCGTGGTCTTGCCGGCGCCAACTTCACCGGTGATGACGATAAAGCCTTCGCCATGCGACAGGCCGTACTCGAGGTACGCCATGGCGCGCTTGTGGCCTTTGCTGGCAAAGAAAAAATGGGGGTCCGGCCGCAGCCGGAAGGGCTTGTCGCTCAGCCCATAATAGGTTTCATACATCGCTGACTCGATTCCGCTAGAACTGTAAGGACAGAGAGGCCGACAAGGCGTTCTCGCGGTACGACGCGACCTGGTCGGTCGTGGTACCGGACACGCGGCGCGCTTCGAAAGCGCCCCGCACTTTGGGCGAAAACTGGCGCGTCACGGCCAGCCGCAAGGCTGCATTCTTACTCGACAAGCCGGTGGCATGCGACTGCGTGCGCGAGGTGGTCCACGATGCATTGATCCCGCTGCGCGAGGTCAGGCGCATGTTCCACAGCGCGCTGCCGCCGCGCTGGGTGGTGTCGTCGTTGATGCGGGCGCTGGCCGGACCGGTGAGCAGGCTGTCGGTCTGGATCAGCGACAGGCCTTCGCGCCGGTTATCGAACGCGCTCAGGATCAGGGTGGTGCGCGCCGTGTTGAGCGCCACCGAAGCCTGGAACTGCTTCTGCAGGATGTAGCGGTTGCTGAAGTAGTTGATGCTGTCGGCCAGCGCGACCGGCAAGCCGGTGGCGCGGATGTAGGCGTCGACCGCCTGCGCGCGCGCCACCGGGTCGGGAATCTGCGCGGTGAACAGGCGGTCCAGCATCGAGGCCGTGTCGATGGTGGCCGGCAGCAGCAGCTGCGAACGGGTGGTGGTCACCGAATCGCTGTAGTTGATGCTCCAGACCGAGCGGCGGCTGCGGTGCAGCGCCTGCAGGTTGTAGGTATTGCCGTAGTAACGCTTGCCGGCGCCGGCCACGAGGCTGGTGCGCGAAGTCGGGGTCCACTCTATGCCGCCCTGCCAGAAGCGGCCTTTTGTCGGCTCGCCGCCGGACTGGTAATCATATTCGTCGTAGCCGGCGCTGGCGGTCAGGTTCAATTCCTGGCCGAGGCGGTAGCGTCCATTCGCGTTGACCATCTTGACGTTCGACTTGGGCGCGATGCTGTCGTCCACGCGCTGCTGGCTGTACTGCACGCCCCAGCCGACGCGGCGGAAGGTGCGCCCGCTGTTCAGGTTCATCATCAGCACATCGCTGGTGCTGTCGCCAAAGCCGATGCGCCCGGCGTCGACCGAATCGTGGGTGTAGCGCAGCGCCGCCGTGGCCGTGCTGCCGAAGCGCTGCAGCATGTAAGGGCTGATGCGCCAGGTCTTGACGTTGGCGCGGTTGGCCGTGGCGTAGCCGTTGCTGTTGACCTGCGGGCCGAAGGCCGACACGGCTTGCTGGCCGATGGCGCCGTCGGCGTCGACAAACAGCAGGTCGTCGATGACGGTGGCCCTGGCCGCCGTCCGCAATTGCGACTGGGCGTGGCGCACGCCTTCCACATCGTCGTCGTCGAAGGCGTAGTAGTGCAGCTGGTAGTTGGCCGACAGTTTCAGGCGCGGGCCTTTGTTAAGCAAGGTGAAGCCGGGCGTGAGTTCGGTCACGAAGCGGCTTTTGGCCTGGTCGGCGCGGGTCAGCGCCACGTTGTCGGTGAACGTCTCGCGCAGGTCGAGCGTGGGCGTGAACTTCCAGGCGGCGCGCCCTAGCGGCGCGGCCAGCAGGGCCGCCAGCGCCACGGGAACGACCGCGGCGCGGCGCCGTCCGGACGCACGCTTAGCCATAGTGGTAGTCATACGTCTCGGTACCGGGGAATTCGCGCGTCTTGTTGTAGATCAGGTTCACATTGCTGCAGCCTTCCAGCTGGCGCAGCGATTCCTTGACCGCGTGCTGGGTCGTACCCTCGGCTTCGACCACCAGCGCGATCTGGCCCATGTGGCTGGCCAGTACGTGCGCTTCGCTGGTGAGCAGCAGCGGCGGCGAATCGAAAATGACGACACGGTCGGGGTAGCGGTTGGCGATTTCGTAGACGAAGGTGCTCATGGCCTGGCTGGCCAGCAGTTCGGTGGCGCGCGGGTTGTTGCTGCCGGCCGGCAGGATACTCAGGGTGTTGACGTTCGTGCGCAGCATGACATCCGACATATCGAGCTTATCGTCGAGCAGAAGGTCCATCAGGCCGCGGTGGGCCGGCAGGCCGAGCGTGCGCAGCACCGAGGGACGGGCGACGTCGGCGTCGATCAGCAGCACCGTGTGATCGAGTTCCATGGCGATGCTCATGGCCAGGTTGATCGAGCAAAAGGTCTTGCCTTCACCCGGCAGGGAACTGGTGACCATGATCAGGTTGCCCGGTTTGTCGCCGGGCGCGCGCGCCGCGAAAGCGCGCTTGAGCAAGGGCCGCTTGATGATGCGGAAGTCCTCGACCAGGGTGGTGCGCCCGCCGGCGGCCGTCACCAGGCCGATGCCGTGCATGCGTTCCAGATCGAGTTCGACATGGTTGGTGGTGCGGCGCGGCGCGTGCAGGGGCGCCGCTGCCGGCGCTGGCGTGGCCGCAGTCGCCGTCGTCACAGCGTCCGGCACGGCGGCAGGCGGCGCTGGCGGCAGGCTGTCGGCCTGGCGCGCGGCGCCGGCCAACGCGCCCTGCGCCTCGCCCTTCTTGTTTTCGATGCGGCTGGCCGCTTTTTCGATAATGCTCACGCTGTTCTCTCCAGTGAAGGCCGCATCAGAGCAGCGGTCGTACAAATAGGGCCGCCATCACGCCGCCGTAGGCGCCGAACAGGACGATCACCGCCGCGCCGAAGGCGTACAGGCGCTTGGTGCGCATGACCTTCTGTTCGTTGGTCCAGTTCATGCTGATACTGCCCAGGATAGGAATGCCGGTGACGTCGCGCAGGGTGCCCTGGCTCATGAAGGTCGGGCGCAGTTGGCTCATCAGGAGGGCCACGCCCAGGCCGGCCAGCAGCGCGGCGGCGAACACGAACGAGAACAGGCGGTGGCGGTTCGGTCCCGACGGGGTCGACGGCACGGTCGGCGGGTCGATCACACGGAAGGTCAGCATGTCGGTGGCCGAACTCAGGTCGCCGGACAGCTTGGCCGCTTCGCGCCGTCCGACCAGTTTTTCGTAGTTCTCTTTGTTGATCAGGTAATCGCGGTTGAGCTGGGCCAGCTGGGCCTCGACTTCGGGCGCGTTGGTGCTCTGCGAGCGCAGGCGCGCCGCGCGCGATCCGTATTCGGCCACGCGGGCCTTGAGCGAGGCCACCCGCGCTTCTTCCACCGACAGGGCCACGTTCATTTGCTGCAGCATGGGGCTGTAGTTGGCGCCGGGGTCGTTGTTGCGCTTGTTGCGCTTGGCTTCTTCGAGCTTGCGCGCTTCCAGCTGGGCGATCAGGCGGCGCGCCGACACGATGTCCGGATGGGCATCGGTGTACTGCATGCGCAGGCTGTCCAGGTTCTTGTTGAGGGCGGCGATGCGGGCGTCGAGCTCGGGATTGGCGACGCTTGATGCTTCCGGAGCGGTCAGCGGTGCCGGTTCCTCGCCGGCGATCTGGCGCTTGATGGCGTTGCGCGCCTGCTCGGCTTCGGTCAGTTCCAGGCGCGCCTGGTTGAGCAAGTCTTCGATCTGGGTCATGTTGGCGGTAAAGTCGCCCCCGCCGCCGCGCGGCAGCATGCCCAGGTGCTTGATCTTGAATTCCTTGAGCGCGTTTTCGGCCTGGACCAGCTTTTCTTCGTAATTCTTGATCTGGTCGTCGATGAACTGCACGGCTTTTTCGGAATCCTGCTTCTTGCCGCCGAAACTGCCTTCGACGAAAATGGTCAGCAGCGACTGCACGATATCCTTGCCCAGCTTGGGATTGGAATTCTTGTACGAGATCGTGTAGATGTCGTCGCGCTCGGTGCCGCCGATGCTGATCTGCGCCATCAGGTCGTCGACCAGCTTTTCGTTTTCCTTGGGGGTGGACGCCTTGATGTCGAGGTCGACCATGCGCATGACGCGCTCGACGTTCGGACGGCTGATCAGGGTGCGGCGCATGAAGGCCACCTGCTGGTCCACGTTCGGCACGCTGGTCATGCCCGCCAGCAGCGGCTGCAGGATGCTCTGGGTGTCGACGTACACGCGCGCCGACGCCTGGTATTCATTGGGGAGACGGTACACGACTGCCCAGCCGACCAGGGCCACGATCCAGGAAATGACGACCGCATACCAGCGGTATTTCCAGATCGCTTTCAGGAAGTTCGTCAGTAGGGCCTGCAGTTCTGCCATCTCGTCAATCTCGCCATAAAAGGGTGGCCCAGGCCGGCAGCTCTGCACACGGACGCGGCACGCCCGGTGCCGCAAAGCGCCAGCCAAAGTGTTGTCGGATGCACAAAAAGCAATTCGTTGCGGCAGCTCAGGGAGCTTACCAATGAATTGCTCCAAGGCATTGATTAATAATCATATGATACAGGAAATCCGTTGCTTGCTGATAGTAAATTCGCTAACGAAAGTATGCATTCAACAATTGTTTACGGCACCACTCGTGTATTCCATGACAAGTCGACTAATCCTGTTGCCCCTCGCAAAGAGTTTCGCACATCGCCCCGTAAAAAAGGAGGAAAACCGTGCCCGCAAAGCTGAATTTACAACAGTGGCGAAGTGACCATGGTGGCGTGCTTTGCGCGAATGAAACTAGTTGTTGCGCGCTCGCCAATCGGGTACTGTCGGCGCATGGCTACTTCCCCTCTTTTGTACCTCTGCAAGACCCTCGCGGCGGCGACCGGGTGGTCGCTGCTGCTGAATATTCCGGCCGGGGCCGCCAGCTTCGGCCAAGTGATCCAGTCGGTCAAGCCCTCCGTGGTTGGAATCGGCACTTATCAGCCCACCCGCAGTCCGGCGATCGTGTTCGTGGCCACCGGTTTCGTCACCGGCGACGGCCTGAGCGTGGTCACCAATGCGCACGGCATTCCCGAGACGCTCGACAGCGAGCGCAATGAAACGCTCGGCATCGTCATCGCGCGCGGCGACAAGGTCGATTTCCGGCCGGCCAAGCTGGCCGCGCTCGACCGCCTGCACGACCTGGCCCACTTGCGCCTGGCGGGAGCGCCCATGCCGGCCCTGCGCCTGGGCGACGGCGCCGGTATCGAGGAAGGCCAGGCGCTGGCGTTTACCGGTTTCCCGCTCGGCATGGTGCTCGGCTTGCATCCGGTGACCCACCGCGCCATGCTGTCGGCCATCACCCCGCTGGTGATGCCCTCGGTCAGTTCGCGCAAGCTCGATGCGCGGGCGATCACGCAACTGGCGCGCGCACCCTCCCCCATCTACCAGCTCGACGGCACGGCCTATCCCGGCAACAGTGGCAGCCCGGTCTACGATCCCGAGACCGGCCATGTGCTGGCGGTGCTCAATATGGTGTTCGTCAAGGGCTTGAAGGAAAATGCGATCACCAACCCGAGCGGGATCAGTTATGCGATCCCGGTCAGCCATGTACGCGCCCTGTTACAACAAACAACACCGCCAGGACAAAAATAGCGCCTGTCCTTTCGCTTGAAAAACTTCATGCTAAAATAGAAACTGTTGTAATTAAAATTGCATTACAGTACTTCAATACCGGCGCCGTCCGCATAAAGGAAAATCAGGTGAACACGTTCAAATCGCATACGATGAAATGGCTAGCCGGCAGCGCACTGGCGCTGACCGCCCTGTTGCTGGGCGGCTGCGCTTCCCCGGTCTCGACCGTGGTACCCGATCCGCTGCCGGCCACCGCCCATGAATACCTGATCGGCCCGGGCGACAGCGTCAACATCGTGGTGTGGCGCAATCCGGAAGTGTCGACCTCGGTGCCGGTGCGTCCGGACGGCAAGATCACCACCCCGCTGGTGGAAGACTTGCAGGCCAGCGGAAAAACCTCGACCACCCTGGCGCGCGATATCGAAAAAGCGCTGGAAAAGTACATCCAGCAACCGGTGGTGACGGTGATCGTGACCAGTTTCGTCGGCAATTACAGCGAACAGATCCGCGTGATCGGCCAGGCGGCCCGTCCGCAAGCACTGGCTTACCGGCGCGACATGTCGCTGATGGATGTGCTGATCGCGGTCGGCGGCGTCACGGAGTTTGCCTCGGGCAACAAAGCCATCGTCATCCGCAAGGTCGACGGCAAGTCGGAAAAGCTGGCCGTGCGCTTGAACGACCTGATCAAGCAGGGCGATATTTCGGCGAATATCTACATGCGGCCGGGCGACGTGCTGGTGATTCCGGAAAGCTTCTTTTAAGCGCGCTTCCACGCCTTCTTCCAAAGCTGGTCGACAACGGGCCCAAGTCGTGGAATACTTGCGCAAAAGACAGGATGTCGGGTTTTTTTACAGGCCGGGCCGCTCAATGGCCGGGCCATAGGTACGCTCTGCCGCCAAGCCTTTGATCTAGATCAGATTTTTATGGCGCGATGCGTCATTGGTACGAAAATTGCATAGATTGCTCCGTATCGTGCACGCCTGACTGGGCATCGCCTGACGATGCCTTTCAATTCGAGGAAACTGACGTGACTATCAATCAGCAACAGGACCGCCCCAGCGGCGAACCAGCCCAGCCGCAAGCGGGCTTGTCAGCGTCGGGCAATGCGCGGCGCCGCTTCACGCGCGCCGGCGTGGGCGTGTCCGGGGTCCTGATGACCTTGGCCAGCCAGCCCGGCATGGCCGCCACCACCTGCGCATCCCCGTCCGGCTCGCTGTCGAACGGCCTGCAATCGAGCCACCGGCCCGACAATCCCCTGACCTGCGGCGGCAATTCGCCGGGCTTTTACGCCAACAATCCGGCGGGCTGGCCATCGACGCCGACGTCCACGCGCCACTTCAAGGATATCTTCCCGGTCAACCCCGGCCAGGCCGCGCTGGGCGAGCTGGCCCTGGTCGACGTGCTCAAGACCAATGGCAAGAGAAACGGCGGCAACAGCGGCAAGGGCCCGTTCAAGAGCGAAGACCTCGATCCGCACAATGTGGCCAGCCATGTGGTCGCCGCCTACCTGAACATCCAGACCAAGCGCTCGACCGTGCTGACCGAAACGCAGTTGCGCAACATCTGGCGCGAATACCAGAGTACCGGTGGCGGCAAGCTGGGCTATTACGCACCGACGGCCGGCATCAAATGGTATGGCGACGACATCGTCGCTTACCTGAAAACCACCTTCCATCAGTAGCCTGCACGGCGATGGCGCCTTGCGCGCCCGCCTTTCCGACCTCATGCCGCACGCTCTTTCCTGGCACGTCCTTCCCGGCCAATCCCTGCGGTACCACAGCTGGGACCAGGAAGCGGTCCTGTTTAACGACCTCAGCGGCGACACCCATCTGCTCGACGCCGACGCGCTGGCGGTGCTGCTGGCCGTGAAGGGCGGTGCGGCCGACCTGGGCGCCCTGCGCCTGGCCCTCGATGCCGGGGACGAGGCCGAACCCGCGCTCCTGGCATTGCTCGAGCAGCTGGCGGGCATTTCCCTGATCGCCGCGCATCCATGACGACCCTGAGCGCGCTCAGCCGCGCCGAACTGGGCCGCCGCCTGCGCGACGGCAGCATCGACCTGCAGACCGGCGCCTTCGTCACCCGCGTGCACAGCCCGTTTGCCAGCGTGGCCGATGGCTTGCACCTGCTGTACGGCGACTATCCCCTGCTGGAAAACAATGGCTTTGCCGACTTCCATGTCGACGTCGCGCCGCCGCCATCGCTGCGGCGCTGGTACAAGCCGCTGGCGCGCTTCGTCTACGATGGCATGGTGCCCTTCCTGCCGCTGCCGGCCGCGCAAGCGTTTCCCATGTTCGAATGGGGCATGAACTGGTGCGTGTCGAGCCGCGCCCACGGCTACCTGATCTTGCACGCGGCCGTGGTCGAAAAGCATGGGCGCGCCGCCATCCTGCCGGCCCCGCCCGGCTCCGGCAAGAGCACCCTGTGCGCGGCCCTGGTCAGCCGCGGCTGGCGCCTGCTGTCGGACGAACTGGCGCTGGTGCGGCCCGACGACGGTTTGCTGGCACCGCTGCCGCGCCCGATCAGCCTGAAAAACGCCTCGATCGAGGTGATGCGGCACTACCAGCCGGATGCCGTGATCAGCCGCCCCGTACCCGACACCACCAAGGGCACGGTGGCGCACCTGAAGGCGCCGGCCGACAGCATCGTCCGCGCGGGGGAACTGGCGCGCCCGGGCTGGATCGTGTTTCCGAAATATGCGGCGGGGGCGGCCACCACGCTGCTGGAGGTGCCGGCCGCGCGCGCCTTCATGCGCGTGGCCGAGAACGGCTTTAACTACAGCGTGCTGGGTGCGCGCGGCTTCGCCACCCTGGGCGCTCTGGTCGGGCAGTCGCGCTGCATCGATTTCACCTACAGTGCGCTGGACGAGGCGGTCGCCGTGTTCGAGCAGCTCGCGGGCACGCCGTGATGCCCACCGAAGGGCAAGCCGGCCGCGTTCCCGCGAGCGCCGTACCGCTGCTGCTGCAACTGCTGCGCCAGCCCGCGCGCGGCGCCACCCTGACACTGGCCGAGTGGGACTTGCTGCTGCGCCAGGCCGCCAGCGCGCGCCTGGAAGCGAGCCTGCACGGCTTGCTGGACGAACACGGCGCGGCCGGCGCGATTCCTCCCCAGGCCAGGCGCCACCTCGACTGGGCCGGGGTGCATGCCGAACGCCACGCGAACGCGGTGCGCTTCGAAGTGGCGCAGATCGGCGCGGCGCTGGCTGCCACCGGCGTGCCGCTGATCCTGCTCAAGGGCGGCGCCTACGCCATGGCGCGCCTGGCGGCGGCGCGCGGACGGCTGTTTTCCGACATCGATATCCTGGTGCCCAAGGCCCAGCTGGCCCAGGTCGAAGCGGCGCTGATGCTGCACGGCTGGACCACGGTGGCGCAGGATGCCTACGACCAGCGCTATTACCGCACCTGGATGCACGAATTGCCGCCGATGAAGCATGCGCGGCGCGCCAGCGTAATCGATGTGCACCACGCGATCCTGCCGGAAACGGCGCGCCTGCGGCCCGACCCGGCCAGGCTGCGCGCCGCCGCCGTGGCCCTGGCGCCGGAAGGGAAAGCCGTACCGGGTCAGGCGCCAGTGCAGGTGCTGGCTCCGGCCGACATGGTGCTGCACAGCGCCGTACACCTGTTCTACGACGGCGAATTCGACCACGGCCTGCGCGACCTGCTCGACCTGCACCGCCTGCTCATGGGCCTGGGCGCCACGCCCGGATTCTGGGAAACGCTGCCGGCGCGCGCCGCCGAACTGGAACTGGGCCGTCCCCTGTTCTATGCCCTGCGCTACTGTGCGCGTCTGCTGCACACGCCGGTGCCGGAATCGGCCCTGGCCGCCGCGCGCCCGGCCGGACCCGGCGCGCCGCTGCTGGCCCTGATGGACAGCCTGTTCCTGCGCGCCCTGCTGCCGAACCACCCCAGCTGCGGCGACCGCTGGAGCGCCGGCGCGCGCTTTTTGCTGTATATCCGTGGAAACTGGCTGCGCATGCCACCGATATTATTAGCAAGACATCTGTTTCATAAGGCTTTTATTTCTCCACGTAAAGATTGATGCGCGTTCGATATGTCGGTTTTCCTTACACCCCCTCATGCAGCGGCCATAAAATAGTTGTTAAGTCTTTGATTTAAAACAAAGATCATTATCTGGCACGAGTCCTGCTTACACAGAGGCACGTAGGAACAACAAACATAATCCGGGAGAAGTACATATGAAACTGACAAAATACCTCGCTGCAGCAGCCGTTTCCGCAGCGTTCGTCGTCGCCCCAGTATCGGCAGCGACCATGGGCATGGCCGACCTGGCCATCACCGGCCTGATCATCCTGAACGCGAACAACGCGCCAGTGACCAACGGCATCGTGATCCAGAACGAAAACCGCACCGGTACCGCGAATTCGAACTTCAACAATGCGCAAGGTACCGGCGCCGGCCTGGGCAACATTTTCAGCACCACCATCGGTGGCACGGTCGACGTCAAGAACCGTTGCGCGGGTCCTTCCTGCGCTGCTATGCCAGCAGGTAACTACCCGGGCGGCATGGAAAACAACTTCACGGCCCACATTCCTGCACCGAACGGCAACTACGCCATGGGTGACATGTACATCGCCGGCACCGCGCTGGGCGTGACGGGCGCCAACGGCCTGACCCGTGCCGATTCGTCCGTGATGTCGCCAGGTAACGCCGGCAGCGCGAACGCGACCATCGCCAACTCCGCGACCGCGGTGACCACCTTCACGGCCGGCAATACACTGCAAGCGAAATTCGCGCTCGGCTACAACGCCTATCTGGCCGCGTTCGTCAATGCGATCAATGGCGTGAGCGGTTCCTCGCTGGGCACGATCAGCTGGACGCTGTCGCTGCAGGAAGTGATCGGCAATGTATCGACCACGATCATGAACTGGAGCCCGGCCGAGATCAACGACGGCGTGACCTCGAGCGACATTTCGCAAAACTCGATCAAGGAAAGCTCGGGCACGATCCTGTCGAACCTGGTGACCCTGACCGGCGGCCGTACCTACAAGCTGACCATCAACCAGGCATCGAACTCGATCGCTTCGGAAGTTGTTGCCGTGCCTGAACCAGGCAGCATGGTCCTGATCGGCCTGGGCCTGCTGGCCCTGGGTGCCGCTTCGCGCCGCAAGGCTGCCAAGTAAGACCGATGCGCGCGCCGGGCTGGCCAGGCCGGTGCGCGCAGTGTGTCGATGAACGACCCGGGCGCGTCAAGCGCCCGGGTCGTTTGCATTTCGGCAGGTGCTTTTAAGCGATAATAGAACCATGGCCTACACCCAGAGCGAGCACCCGAGCAATAACATCACCGGCCGCGCGACCGATGTGCGCGGCCAGGTGCGCCCGGCCAGCGTGCGCGCCGTGATCAAGCTGGTGCGCGCTGCGCGCGAAAACGGCACGCCCCTGTATCCGTTCTCGACGGGCCTCAATTTCGGTTACGGCGGCAAGTCGCCGACCATGGCCGGCAGCCTGCTGGTCGACCTCGGCGCGCTCAACTCGATCCGCATGACGGTCGACAAGCGCAACGGCCGGGTGCTGCCGGTGGCCGTGATCGGGCCGGGCGTCACGCAGGGCGCGCTATACGACTTCCTCGAAGAGCACCACCCGAACCTGACCTTCAACGTCACCGGTTCGGCGCGCGCCACCAGCATCATCGGCAATGCGCTCGACCGCGGGGTCGGCTATTTCGGACCGCGCAAGGAAGACCTGTTCGGGCTGGCCGTGGTGTGCGGCAACGGCAAGCTGCTGCGCACCGGGTTCCGGCGCCTGAAGCGCTCGCCGCTGGGCACCAGCAATCCTTACGGGCTGGGGCCGATGCTCGACGGGCTTTTCTTCCAGAGTAATTTCGGCATCGTCGTCAGCGCCTGCTTTCGCCTCGTGCCCAAGCGTCCCAGGCAGGTGGCGCTGTCGCTGTCGCTGCGGCGCGAAGAGGATTTGCCGGCCTTTATCGACGAACTGGCCAATTGCAAGCGCGAAGGCTTGATCGAATCGGTCACCCACATCGCCAACCGCGCGCGCACCCACGCCACCCTGGCCTACGGGGTGACGCGCTACCTGGAACAGGAATGCGCGTACACGCCCGAGCGCGCCTTTGGCGAAGCGGAAAGCGTGATGGACCTGATCGCCCCGGGCGAATGGGCCAGCCTGGGCGCCATCACGGGGACCCGCGCCCAGGTCAAGGCCAACCTGGCCGAGATCCGCAAACGCATGAAGGGCCTGGCGCAGGTGCGCCCGATCACCCACCAGCTGCTCGACACCGCCTATGCGGTGGCGCACAAGCTGCGCTTCATTCCGGTCGCGCGCGCGAACGCGGCCGCGATCTCGGCCATCCGCCCCCTGCACACGCTGGCGCTGGGAGTGCCGACCGACGCGGCGATCGATAATTTACTGTGGAAATTCGGGCGCACCGACCTGAACGCGGCCCAGCTCGACCAGTCGAACTGCGGTTTGCTGTTCATTAACCCGGCGCTGCCGCTGGACGGGGCCTTCGTGGCCAAGTTCATCGATGAAATGAAAAAGACGGCGGCGCGCCATTATCACGACACCCTGTACATCACCATCAATATCGAAACCCCGACCTCGCTGGTGGCGGTGATCAACCTGCTGTTCGACCGCAGCAACCTGGAAGGGGTCAAGCGCGCCCATTTCTGCGCCGACCGCATGCTCGACAAGATCCACGCGATGGGACTGGAAGTGTACCGGGCGCGCGCCGACATGATGGCCGCCATCGTGCGGCGCGACCCGCACTACTGGGCCCTCATCCATTCGCTCAAGACCCGGCTCGACCCGGACGGCATCATCGCGCCGGGGCGCTACGATGCCCAGCCGGCCGCGCCAAGTCCCAGGCCGCCTCCTAGCCGAGCTTGATCAGGCGGTTGGCGATGCCCTCTTCCTCGCGCGGCGAGAAAAAATACGGATACAGCGAGCGTTCGGTGCCGGGATTGCTGCTGGTGCCGCCCAGGAGCGCGATCTGCTGCGCCATGTGCTCGACGCTGAGCCACATCAGGTAAGCGGGCGCATCGACCCGGGTATTGTGGCGCAGCTCGGCCTGGTCGACGAAACCGAGCATGGTCTGGTAAAAGCGCCGGTGGCGCGGATTGACTTCGATCAGCACGTCGGTGCGGCCGTGAATGTGGCGCGCGTAGATGAACAGGGTGTGGAACAGGGCCGCCAGCGCCGCCTTGGATTTGACCTGGGGGTCGAACGCCAGCTTGGTGATTTCGCACAGGCGCGCGCCGCGCGCGCGGAAGGCGTCGACATGGTCGCGGAAAATCTCGTCGGCCAGGATGCCGCGCTCGGAATCGAGCCCCAGGGTCACGGTGCCGATCAGGCTACCCTTGTCGGAGGCCGACAGGGTGATGCGGTTGGGGTCGCGTTCCATGCGCGCCACGTTGTAGCCGCGCGTGGCGTACATTTTACTGATCAACAGGCTGGCCGAATTGCGCCCCTGGTCGGTATCGGCCAGGCGGATCCCGAAGGTACGGTCGTTGTCGGTGAAGCTGCCGATCAGCCGGCCGTGATCCTCCTCCTCGCCCCGCACCAGGTAAGACGACTCAAGATGGGCCTGCTCCTGGCCCATCGCTTCCACTGCATCGTGCCCTGCATTCATGTGAAAACTCCCTGTGGCGCGGCGCCGGCCCGGCACATGGTGCCGCCGAAAAAGGCGCCCGGTGGGCTGCGACTCGCCGTCGTGCCCGCTTTATAATTTTTTCAGCAAGCCCCGCGCCTCCTCCAATTGCGGAAATTGCTTGTGCTTCTCCAACAATACTTCCAGTTCCTTGCGCGCCGCCTCCTTCTCCTTGGCCAAGATCAGCGCACGGGCCAGGTGCAGGCGGATCTCGGGCACGCCCGGCAGGCGGGCGCTGGCGTCGCGCAGCAGCGGCAAGCCGCGCGCCAGGTCGCCTTGTTGCACCAGCAGCCAGCCCAGGGTATCCATCACCGCCGCGCTGCCGGGCAGCGCCTTGAAGGCCAGTTCGGCGGTCGGCAGGGCACGCGCATCGCCCGCCAGTTCGTAGGCCACCGCCAGATTGTTCAGCGCGCTCGGATAGCCAGGCGACTTCTTCAGTATGGCTTCAAATTCCGTTATTGCTAATTGATATTTTTTATTGGAAATATACTGCTCTCCAAGGTAACCCGGCACCTTGACGTCATCCGGGTGGGCGGCACGCCATTGTTGCACCCGTGCATCGGCTTCCTTGGCCTTGCCGCCGATGCGAAGCGCTTCATACAGCTTGATCAAGAGCTCAGCATTGTTGCCCAAAGCAAACGCTTTATCGTACAAGGGGATGGCGGCGCCGATTTTGTTCTGCACCAACAGCACGTCGGCTTCGGCCACATAACCGACCGGCAGTTTCGGATGCCGCTTCTGCATGGCGCGCGCCACGCCGAGCGCATCGTTGAACTGTTGCTGGCGCAGGTGGGCGCTGGCCAGCGCCAGCTGGGCGTCGAGATAATCGGGCTGCAGCACCAGGGCGCGCTTGAGCGAGGCGCTGGCCGAGGGCAGGTTGTTCATGGCGGCGTGGGCCGAGCCGAGGCGGAAATGGGCTTCGGCCGACTGCGGCGCGGCCACTGTCAGCTTGGTGAAGGTTTCCATGGCGCTGCCATTGTCGCCGGTGGCGACCTGCAGCTGGCCGAGCTGGTCGAGCACGGCCGGGTTGTCGGGATTGGCCACCAGCAGCTTGCGCATCAGGATCAAGGCTTTGTCGGCGGCGCCCATGCGCACGTAGTGGCCGGCCAGCACGATGGCCGGACCGACCGCGGCCGGGTCGACCGCATTGGCACGTTCGAGCAGGGTGCCGGCTTCGGCCAGGCGGCGCTGGGCCACCGCCATGGCGCCGAGCGCGGTGAGCGCTTCGACGTTGTTGGGATACTTGGCCACAAAGGCTTCGTAGCGCTGGCGCGTGGCGTCCAGGTTCTTGGCCTGCATGTCCATGCGCGCCAGGTTGTCGACCGCCGGAAAGAAATCGGGATGCAGGGCGAGCGCCTTTTCAAAGGCGGCGCGGGCCGCGGCCAGGTCTTTCTTGCCCAGCAGCGCCAATCCCTTGAGGTTCTGGATCATCGGGTCGTTCGGGGTGCGCGCTTCGAGCGGCGCCAGCGCGGCGAGCGCCTTGTCGAACTGGTTCAGGCGCAGCGCCGTCATGGCCAGGGTGGTGCCGGCGTGGCTGGTGGTCTGGTCGAGGGTGCTGGCCAGTTCCAGTTCGCTCAGGGCGCGCGCTTGCTCGCCCTGTTCGAGCTTGCTCAAGCCCAGGGCGGTGCGCAGCTGCGCCTTTTTCGGCTCGAGCGCGCTGGCGCGCTCGAGCAGCTCGGTGGCCTTGCCGAACTCGCGGTGATCCGTATACGCCTTGCCGGCAATGGCCAGCAGCTGGGCATCCTGGGAGGCGCCCACGACCGGCGCGAGGACCGCGATGGCGCCCTTGGGGTCGCCGGCGGCAATGCGGGTCGAGGCCAGCAGCTTGCGCGCGTAGTCGCTCTCGGGATGGGCTTCGTGGTATTTTTTGAGGTGCTGCTCGGCCTGCGGCAGCGATTTGAGGGTGAACTGCACGGCGCCGGCCAGCAGCACCGAGGGCATGTGGTCGGGCGCCACGCGCAGCACTTGCTGCAGCGAGTCGAGGGCGGCCGCGTGCTTGCCCTGGGTGAAGGCGAGCATGGCGCTGGCGTAGCTGACCATCAGGTTCTTCGGCGCATTTTTCTTGGCGGCGGCCAGCGACACGGCCGCCTCGTCATAGCGCCGTTCGGCGATGAACAGGTAAGCTTTCTGCAGGTGGCCCGAAGCGCTGTTGGGGTCGAGCGCCAGCACCTGGTCGTAGGCAGCCAGGGCGGCTGCCGGATTACCCGCAACGCGCTCGTAGTCGCCCTTGAACAGCCAGCTCTGGATATCCTTGGGGTTTTTCGTCACGGCCAGTTCGACATAGCGGGCGGCGCCAACCTTGTCTTCATTGGCCAGGGCGACGTTGGCCAGGCCCATCAGCGCGACCGGGTAGCCGGGATCGAGCTTGAGGGCGCGCTCGAACGCTTCGGCCGCCTCGGCCCGCTTGCCGAGCTGGTAGAACGCGGCGCCGCGCTGGCTGACCACCTTGACGTCGGCCGTATAGGCATTGTCGGCGGTGGCGTCGATGACTTTCTGGAATTGTCCCTGGAGCAGTTGCGCAAGCAGCAGCTCGGGCAAGGTGCGTTGCGGCGCCATGCCCAGCTCCATGGCCTTGCGCACTTCCTTTTCGGCCGAGACGGCGTCGCCGAGCTTGTTATAGGTTTCGCCCAGCGTCAGGCGCGCCTCGGGGTCGGTGGGATTTTGGGCGACCGCGTTCTTGAGCTGGATCAGGGCCGACACATGGTCGCCCTTCTGCTGGAACTGTTTGGCCTCGGCCAGCAGGGCTGCCGGCGTTTCGGTTTTGCCGCACCCGCTTAATGCACCGAGCATAATGGCGGTGGCGAGGGCGGCGGCGGCCAGGGAATGCGCTTGCGTTGACATGACGATCCTGTTGTTACAGGCGGTGGCGTGGTCACGCTTCCCGCCGATTGCGTGAATGAAGCGCCGCGGGCATGCCGGTAAGCCGGTGCCGCTTCGCCGGACCGGCGTCTAGCCGATCGACAGCAGGCGGTCGGCGATGCCGGCTTCCTCGCGCTTCGAGAAAAAATACGGGTAGAGCGAGCGTTCGGTACCCGCATCGTCGTGCACGCCGCCGAGGCGCTCGATCTCGGCGCCCATGAAATCGAGGCTGAGCCAGAGCAGATGGGCAGGTGCGTCAACGCGCGGATTGATCCTCACCCCGCTCTGGGTGCGAAAACCGAGCATGT
This sequence comes from Massilia pseudoviolaceinigra, assembly GCF_030846505.1. Classification (NCBI taxonomy): domain Bacteria; kingdom Pseudomonadati; phylum Pseudomonadota; class Betaproteobacteria; order Burkholderiales; family Oxalobacteraceae; genus Massilia; species Massilia pseudoviolaceinigra. The sequence continues at coordinate 166,712 of NZ_JAVCWL010000015.1, forward strand.
GCTCATAATAGCGCCGGTGGCGCGGATTGATCTCGATAAATGCATCCGTGCACCGGTAAATATGGTGCGCATAGATGTACAGGATATGAAACAGCGAGCCGAGCGCGAACTTGGAGCGGACGGTGGGGTCGAACGCCAGTTTGCTGATCTCGCACACCTTGGCGCCGCGCGCGCGGAAGGCGTCGATATGGTCCTTGAAGACCTCGTCGGCCAGGATGCCGACCGGGGAGTCGACGCCGAGTGTGACTGTGCCGATGACTTCGCCCTGGTCGAAGGCCGACAGGGTGATCTGGTTGGGATTATCCTCAAGCCGATGAGTACCGGCATAACCGCGCCAGGCATACATCTTATTGATGAGCATGCTAGCGCGGTTACGCCCTTCTTCGGTATCGGCAACGCGGATCCCGAAGCTTCTTGTATTGATCGTCATTTCGGAGATGTTATCAGAATAATCTTCGACAAAAACGCAATGACTACCCAGGTTGCCAGCATCGGGCGCGGGAAAATTGAAACGAGTTGTTTCAACCATATTGGGAAACTGATCCATCGACTATGATCCCGAAGATATTGTCCAAGCTGCGAATTCAGTAACATATTGCTAACTGAGCTATCCTAACATCGCCGGCAACATGCAGGGAGACAATTAAACTTTTTCTTCGCAAATATGCAACAGCCATGTGACCATCATCGCGATGGATGCGATTGATGCAGTCTGGAATCTTCTTGCGGAATTTATTTCTCTCAAAACAACAAAAACCGTCATTCCCGCGCAGGCGGGAATGACGGTTTTCAAGGTGTGGCCCACAGGTCTCCCGGAGGACTGCGAGCCGCGCCGTAACCCCTTACAGCGTCTTGGCCAGCGCCTTGGCCTCCTCCATCTGCGCGAAGTTCTTGCTGGCCAGTACCCGCTCCAGTTCGCGTTTGGCACCGGCCTTGTCGCCCGTTTTCGCCAGTCCGGCCGCCAGGTGGAAGCGGATGTCGGCCGCTTCCGGCGCCAGCGCGACCGCCTTTTGCAGCAGGGTCAGGCCGCGCTTGGCGTCGCCCTGCTCGACCAGCATCCAGCCCAGGGTATCGGTCACGGCCGCGCTGCTGCCGCCCAGCTCGAACGCCTTTTCGGCGGTTTTCAGCGCGCGCGGATCTTTTTCCTGCTGGTAAGCCCAGGCCAGGTTGTTCAGCGCCGCGACATTCGCCGGCGCCTCCTTGAGCACCCCTTCAAGCCCGGCGATGGCTGCCTTGTAGCGCTTGTTGGAAAGGTCGTTCTCGGCCACATACAGCGCCAGCGCCACGTCATTCGGGTGCTCGGCCACCGCCTTGGCCAGGCGCGCATCGGCTTCCTTGCCTTTGCCGGACTGGCGCATGGCCGCATGCAGCTTGATCAGGTTGGCGCTCGACGGCGCCAGCGCGAACGCTTTCTCGAACGAGGCCACCGCTTGCGCCGCCTTGCCCTGCCCCATCGTCAGGTTGCCTTCCACCTGGTAGCCGAGCGCTTCCTTCGGACGCTGCTTCTGGATCTGGCGCGCAATCGCCAGCGCATCGTCGACCTTGCCGGCGCGCGCGGCCAGCTCGGCCTGGGCCACCTGGGCATCGACAAAGTCGGGCTGCAGCGCCAGCGCCTTTTTCAAGTCCTCGGCGGTGGCGTTCAGGTTCTTCATCTGCGCGTGCACGGTCGCCAGGCGGAAATGCGCCATCGCCGATTTCGGCGCGGCGCCGGCCAGCTTGCCGTAGGTATCGAGCGCGCCCGGCAGGTCGTCATTGGCGATCTGCGCCTGGCCCAGCAGGTCGAGCAAATCGAGGTTTTTCGGATTGGCGACCTGGAACTTGCGCGCCAGGGTCAGCGCCTTTTGCTTCTGGCCGATCGCCAGGTAGTGCGCGCCCAGGGTGCGGGCCGGGCCGACCGCTTCCGGATTTTCGCTGCTGGCTTTTTCCAGCCACTGGTTCGCTTCATCGTTGCGCCCTTGTGCCAGGGCCAGCTTGGTCAGGGCGTAATAGGCTTCGACATTCTTCTTGTCCTTTTCCAGGAAACTGACCAGCTGCTGTTTCGCCAGGTCCGGCTTTTTCTCGCGCAGGGCCAGTTGCGCCAGGTTGGCGGCGGCCGGGAAATAGTCGGCCTTGAGCGAGAGTGCCTTGTCGAAGCTGGCGCGGGCGTTGACCATGTCGTTCATGCCCAGGTACACGCCGCCCTTGAGGTTGTGCACCATCGGGTCGGCCGGCTGGGTCGCTTCGAGCGCCTTGGCCGCGGCCAGCGCCTTGTCGTAGCGCTTCATGCGCAGTTCGGTCATCACCAGCAGCACCGCCGCCTTGGGCGACTTGGTGTCGAGCTTGGTCGACTGTTCGAGTTCGCTGACGGCGCGCGCATTGTCGCCGGTGGCCAGCTTGCCCAGCGCCAGCGAGGTGCGCAGCCCGGCCGCGTTCGGCGCCAGGGTGCTGGCCTGCTCGAAATAGGCGGTGGCCTTGCCGTAGTCGCGCGCCTGCATGTAGGCCTCGCCGGCCAGCGCCAGCAATTGCACGTCATCCTTGCCGGACTCGAGCATCGGCGTGAGCTGGGTCAGCGCTTCGGTGGTCTGGCCCATTTTCAGCAGGGTGCTCACCATCAGCTTGCGCGCATAGCGGTGCTCGGGCATGGCGGCCAGGTATTTGCGCAGGTGCTGTTCGGCTTGCGGCATCGAGCCGAGCGCATGCTCGACCGCGCCGGCCATCAGCACGCTCGGCATGTGCTCGGGCGCCACGCGCAGGATCTTTTGCAGCGCATCCTTGGCGGCCGCGTGCTTGCCCTGGGTGAAGTCGAGCAGCGCCTGGGCGTAGGCCACCATCAGCGCGTTGGGGGTGAGCTTGCGGGCCGCTTCGAGGTCGGCCCTGGCGGCATCGAACTTGCCTTCCGCGATTTCGACGAAGGCGCGCTCGACGTGGGCCGAGCGGTGGTTCGGCTTGAGCTTCAAGACCTGGTCGTAGGCGGCCAGGGCCGGTGCAGCCTTGGCCTGGGCGCGCAGCATGTCGCCCTTGAACATCCAGGCGGTCGCGTCGTTCGGGTTGCTGGCGACGACCTCGTCGGCCAGACGGTTCGCTTCCTCCAGGTCCTTGCGCGCCAGGGCTTGGCGGGCCGATCCGATCAGCGCGGACACATGGCCCGGTTTCGCCACCAGAGCCTGGGCATACAATTCCCTGGCCTGGTCGGCGCGGCCGAGGCCGGCGTTGGCGTCGGCGCGCAGGGCCAGCATGTCGGCGTCGCTGCCCGCATCGGCGGCCAGGTCGAGCACTTTCTGGTATTGCTGCTGCTGCATCAGGGCATTCGCCAGCGCGGGGACGACCTTGTCCTTGGGCACGCCCAGCTCCAGGGCCTTGCGCAATTCCTTTTCGGCCGAGACGGCGTCGCCTGTGTCGATATACAACAGGCCCAGGGTCAGGCGCGCGTCGGCGTCCGCCGGGTTTTTCACCAGCGCATTTTTCAGCTGGATCACGGCCGCCTTGCTGTCACCCTTCTGGATGAACTGTTTGGCGTCGGCCAGCAGCGACGCCGACGTTTCGGTCTTGCCGCAACCGCCGACGGCGCCCAGCAGTAATAGTGCGGACACCACGGCGGCGCCGGCGTGGGTCTTGGTTCTGGTAACTGACATGACTTCCCTATCGTTTGCAACGTGAAATGATTGGCTGGATGACCGTGCGCCGGCCTGCTGGCCGGTCTGGGACGTTCTAATATTCTATATCGATTTCTCGGGAGAACGAGAAGAATAGCGCCCCGCCGGCGGCCGCTGTGGCGCCCCGAGGGGTGCCCGAAGCGGGGGGCCGGACATTGCTCCGATGGGGCCGCAGCGCGGGCCCCGAGGGGTGCGCCTAGGCGTCGTCGCCGGGAGCGAGGATGTAGGGTACCAGGACTGTGTCGCCGGGCACGAAATCGCGGGTGTCGCGCGTGATCAGCACGCGTCCGGACAGGTTGGCGGTGGCCTGGATCACGGCGTCCGGCAGGCGCATGGCATGCGCCTCGCGCACGCGCGACGCTTCCAATGCCACCCGGTGGTCGATCGGCACCAGCTCGAACTGGCCCAGGAAGGCTTCGACCAGCAGGCGCTCGTCCTCGTCTTCGTCGACGCCTTCCATGATTTCCATCCACGTCACCACGCTGATGGCCTTGTCAACATAGTGATCGCAGGCCAGTTCCGCTTCCGGGATGCCGTTCAGATAGTCGATCAGGATGTTGGTATCGAACAGCGCTTTTACCATTCGTCGCGCAACCTGTGCTGGTAGCGCACGCCATCTTCGGGAATGCGCTTTTTCCAGATGCCGAACGCGCTCGGTTGCGGCGCCTGGGGCCGCTCGGCAACCGCGCTCGCCGCGCGCACGCCCTTGCCTGTTTCATCGGCAATGACACCTGGAACATGGGTTACCGCGACGTCGTTCGGATTGCGGCCCATGTTGCGCCTCGAAAGTTGTTCAATGTTAAGTAGTGTATATCATCGTTTGCCAGTCGTCAGCTGGCACCCAAGGAAACCAGGCTACCCACTGCGCATGAAAACAAACGGAAATACAGCCCATCTACCGAATAAGCACGGAAGTAACTACGTTTTTATGCCGTAATAGCCGGAAATTTGAGTATTTACATCAAGAAGATTTGGCCACAAAGAGTGAAAGGAGCCAGACTCGGCCATGAAGAAAATGTGCCGATTGGATACATACATACTCTTGCTCATATGGTAACGTTCTGCCGTCGGAATTGATAGCTCGCCGACAACTTCACCGTCTGCCTGGGCGGGAAGCAAAGATCGATAAAAAACGATGAATCCGGAGACTGAATGAAATCCAAGCAAACCCTGTTCCTGCTCATGGCCGCAGCCTTCGCTGCCGGCGCCACCGCCCAAACCGATAGCGCCAGCGCACAACGGGAACGCCCCGCGCCCGGCATGGAGATCGGCAGCGTCGACGCGGTGTTGAGCGGTTTTGCCGCACAACACGCCAACGGCCGCAGCATGCAAGTGCAATCGATGCGCGGCAATACCGTGGCCGCCCATATCCGCGACTACGCCAACAAGAATGGCGTGGTGTCGATCACTGGTACCGCGGTCGACACGCCCGATTCGGTGTTCGTGCTCAAAGGGAACAAAAGGGCCGTGTACGGCTACCTGCTCAAGTACGACACGCGCAAGGCCTACGAATACACCACCGACAGCGCCGGCAAGGTATGGCTGACGGAAGTGCCGATCACCAAGATCGTGCCCGACTTCGATCCGGAGTTCCGCGACAAACGCAGCGCGGCCATGCTGGCGATGGCGGTCTCGCATCCGGTCTACAGCCCGATGGCGTTGCGCCAGGCGCGCCACATCGGCCCGTACCAGAATGAAGACGTGACGCAGCTGCAGAGCAAACCGGGCAGCCCTTACGTGTTTTACCTCAACATCACGGCGGTCATGAACGGCAGCACGCCCCTGAACGGCGTGACCAAGGAAAACATGTACCGCGCCTGGCAATCGATCGCCGACCAGTATTCGATGCTCAACCTGAACGTGACCACCAGCCGCGCCGTGTACGACGCCGCGCGCACCACCAACTTGCTGCGCACCGGCATCATCAACTTCATCAACCAGGATGGCCGCTCGTTCGCGCCGCTGCGCTCCTTCGGCACCACCGCCGCCGGCACGCTGTACCGCAATCCATCGTCCGGGTTCGACTATGGCTACGGCATCGGCATGACCGGCGCCCACGAAGTCGGGCACCAGATGGGCATGAACCACGACCGCGGCGGCAGCGGCGGCGAGTATTTCGAGGGCATCGCCGCCTACCAGTGGGGGCCGATCATGGGCAACTACTGGATGGGCGGCGGCTGGGCCAACCAGCTGTTCACGTGGAGCCGCGGCGAGTACACGACGGCCAGCAATTTCGAGGATGACCTGCGCATCATGACCGTGGACGAGGCGGTGCCGTACATGGCCGACGATATCCCGAGCACGCGCGCGCTCACGCTGGGCACGGGCGGCGCCATCGATCCGACCCGCAACTTCGGCCAGATCGAACGCAACACCGATACCGATACCTTCACCTTCACCACCACCGGCACCACCACCCTGAACCTGCGCATCGACCCGCTCGAATACCTGCGCATGCTCGATGTCGACGCCAGCATTCTCAACGCGGCGGGCGCGGTGGTGTCGCGCAGCAACCTGGGCGTCAACCGTTCGGCCCAGTTCACCAACCTGTCGCTGCCGGCCGGCAGCTACCGCCTGGTGGTGCGCGGCGGCGCCGAGGGTACCCCGGCCAACGGCTTCTCGAACTACTCGTCGCTGGGGCACTACGCGATGAAGGGGACGCTGGCGGGCGCGGGCGGCGGCTATCCGGTGCTGGGCAACGGCGTGGCCCTGACCGGCCAGGGCGCGGCCGCAGGCAGCTGGCAGTACTACACGATTGACGTTCCGGCGGGCAAAACCCAGGTCGCGTTCGCCCTCAACGGCGCCAATGGCGACGCCGACATGTTCGTCAAACTGAGCGGCACCCCGACCACGGCCAGCTACAACTGCAAGTCGGACGGGCCAAGCAGCGTTGAAAACTGCTCCATCAATGCGCCAGCGGCGGGCCGCTACTACGTGGGCGTGTATGCCTACTCGGCCTACAACACGCTGAGCGTCAAGGCGACCTACGCGCCGTAAGCCAAGGCAAGGACGGCAGCGGCAATCGCCCTAGCCGTCCTTGAACAGCGCCGATACCGGACAGTCGAACAGGCTGGCCAGTCCCTCGAGCAGATCGATGCTCAGGGACTTGGTGCTGTTGTTGACCACGCGCGTGAGCTGGGAATGGGAAATCTCCACGCCCATGGCCGTCAGGCGTTTCCACAGCTCTGTGACGAAACGGATGTCGTGTTCAGCCATCAAAACCTGGACCCGCAGGACGGCTTTGCGCTGTGGCCCCTGAAGGGGCGTGGATAGGGGGGATGGTTTTAGTGTTTGCATGGGTTCGCCGTACCTCACTACGACAGGCGTCATCATACTCTTTTGCCGCTCACCCCGTTTTCATCTGTTGCAAAAAAACCCAAGCAGCGCCATTTATTTGCATCTGATGCAAATTATTTTCGATATTTGCTTGCTTTCCGATTTTGTGCATGTCAGAATGCATTCACTGGCTCAGCAAGAGCACCAACCGCAGCAACGACCACAGGGATTTACCGTGAAAACAACGACGCAACAACAGATGACGACGCAGCGCCCAGCGCGCGGCCTGTCGCTGCTTGCCAGCAGTCTGTTGGCGTCGTTGCAAGTTGCTGTTCTGGCCGCCCTGCAAGGCGCCGGCGCCGCCGGGCTCAAGGGTTACCGTACCCTCGCCGCCGCGCTTGATGCACGCCGTCCTTTGCCAGCGCCGTACTACCATCAACATCACCAGTGGCCCGCATTTTGCGGCGTGAATTGGGAACATACGAACAACATCCGAGGGGGCAACCCCTAGCCGCGGAGGCTCACCCCTCCCCGGCTGACCGGCAGGTCAAGCTCAAGGGCTCGGATGTTCCGCAAGGACTCCGGGCCCTTTTTGTTTTGGCCGGAGGTTTAACCGCAGTACCGCAACACGCAGTCAAGCCCTTTCAGTTTGAGGCCGTCCCCGGACAACCCGGACCAGACGCAGGTTCTTTCACAATTTGGACAGGTATTAAACGGTTCCGCCTGTATCGGTATCGCACCCTCACGTGCGATACCAGTGCGGGTGGAACGGTGCGGGAATAGCTCAATCGCAGAGCGCAACCTTGACGGGTTGAGGCCGGAAGTTCGAATCTTCCATCCCGCGCCATTCCACAAAGCGCTTTCAGACAGCGCATGGCCCTGCCAGGGGCGAGTCACGCCGAGAGGCTTTGTGGAATGGCCGATCAAGCCTTGGGTGACGAGCAGCATTGGCGACTGCAGCGGACTGTAACTCCGCCGTCTCCGACATACGGGGTTCGAATCCCTGGTCACCCACCATCATTCATGCGCCGGTTTCAGGCGGCGCGTATTCCTTTTTCCCCGATACGCTAACTGGTAAGCGGACGCACTGTTAATGCGTTGGAGGCCCGACAGGGTTATGCAGGTTCGAGTCCTGCTTGGGGAGCCAGTTTCAATTGTGGATTAGCTCAGCTGGTAGAGCACTTGACTTTGACTCAAGTTGTCGCAGGTTCGACTCCTGCATCCACTGCCAGTTTGCCGCGTATGACCGCGCGGTTCTTTTTCAATGGTGACGTTAGCTCAGTTGGCAGAGCTTTGGATTGTGATTCCAAGGGCCACCGGTTCGAACCCGGTACGCCACCCCATTATTCTCACCTTATCAGACGTAAGAGCGCAACGCTACGAACGTCGAGGTCGCAGGTTCGTTCCCTGCAGGTGGGTCCATTCAAGGCACGTGTCGCCCGCACGTGGCATTCCCATAGTTCCCGGATAGGGTTCGTGGCGAACACCGTGTGCGGGTTCCGGATATCAGCCCGGCACGCGCAAGCCGTGGTTCGCTCCGAAAGTTTGACGCGCACTACCCCGGCAGGCAACCGGGACCTGCACCGCGCTCGTGGTGGAAATGGCAGACACACCAGACTTAAAATCTGGCGCCGCAAGGCATTGGGGGTTCGACGCCCCCTGAGCGCACCAATTAACTGCCCGCCGCGGGTCTTATACTGGACCGATTCATCAATCAGATCGGTAATCATGAAAAAGACCGCTGTAAAGCAAGCATCCCTGAAAAGCCTGACCGGCACCGCCCTGCAAGCATGGGAAAGCGGTGCGAGCTTGAAAGCCATCAGCGCACTCCAACTGCTCGGTTCGCCCGATACCTTGGCGATGATGCGGCGATTCTCTACCAGCAAGAACCCGCACAAACGCGCGTTGGCGA
>NZ_JAVCWL010000016.1:0-174086 GCF_030846505.1 Massilia pseudoviolaceinigra
ATTTTAAGCCGAGCCGACAAAACCAACGGTACGCCAGGTTCATGCTTACTTCCTCGCAAAATCTACGTTCGGACCGGATTCCATAGCAGTACCCAATGATCAGCATGCGCGCCATGAGTTCGGGATCAATCGACGGTCGACCAGTATGGCTAGACGAATCGGCCAGGGACAGCCGAAACTCGCTCAGGTCGAGGTACCGGTCCACTGCTCTCAGCAGATGGTCTTCGGGAACATATTCCTCTAGGCTGAGCACAACAAATAGCTCTCGCTTCGTTGTCTGACGCCCCATCATCTCAGCCTCCCTCTTTGAGACCTGTTAGACAGTGATAAGCGGTTAAGATCGCGAGCTCGAGTGGAGTTTTTCAACGCAATAGGGCGGAAGCAGCCGCCCGCGACAGTCCGGAAGCCGACGTACGCGGCCGCAGTCCGGCCGTTAAAATAACGGCCGTGTTCGCAGCCGGACTGATGCCATGGCCCAAGCACTTCGTCGCGAAGACCTTTGGTCGCTTATAGAAGCTCATCTTCCAAGTCACCATAGATCGCCGGAAGGTGGGCGACCGCGAATCAACGATTCGTGCAGCCCTACCGGGAATCTTGTTTGTCCTCAGAACGGAATACCTTGGGAGTACCTGCCGCGTGAGCTTGGGTGCGGCAGCGGCATGACGTGCTGGCGTCGCCTTCACGACTGGATGCAAGCGGGTGTTTGGCAGAGCGTCCGCGAGGCGGTCCTGCGTCGACTCCGAGAGTTTGACCAGATCATGTGGGATCGAGCCTGCATTGACGCAGCTAGCGTGCCGGCACCGGCTGGCGGCGAGCATACTGGCCGGAACCCGACTGACCGCGGCAAACTCGGCTGCAAACACCATTTACTGGTAGATCAGCGTGGACTACCCTAGCAGCCCGAATCACAGGCGCTCAGGTCCATGATTCGCGCCTGCTCATCCCTTTCGTAGAATCAATCCCAGCAGTTAAAGGGCTATCAGGCCGCGCGGGCAAACGTCCAGGTCAGCTACATGCTGATCGAGCGTACGCTTCAAGAGCGCATCGGGCCTCGCTGCGCCGGCGAGGGATCTCGGCACGGATCGCACGCTACGGCGTCGAGTCACACGAAAAGCTTGGCCAATGGCGCTGGGTCGTTGAACGCACCCTGGGGTGGCCGCACCGTTTTCGCAGACTGCGCATCCGTTATGAACGGCGAGCCGACATCCACCCAAGCCTTTCTTTTGCTTGCCTGCTCACTCATCTGTTGGAGGTACGTCGAGATGTTTTGTTAGGCGCTCTTAAACCCCGATCCGCTTCCAGTACAACAGCGTGCCCGTCAGGCCGCCTTGGGGCTTGAGCGCGTAGTCTGGAATCTCGCCGGCCAGGGTGAAGCCATGTTTGGCGTAGAGCCCGGCAGCGCCGCCCTCGCTGGCGGTATCGAGCACCAGCAGGGTTTTGCCGCGTGCCACCGCAGCAGCCTCGGCAGCTTGGAGCAAAGCCGCCGCGATGCCGCGTCCACGGCAGCGCGGCAAGGTCATCATCTTTGCGATTTCCGCGCGGTGCGGCTGGTTGGGCGGGCAGTCGAGCAGCAGGCTGACCGTCGCTACAAGTTGATCAGCCTCAAAAGCGCCGAACACGATGCGCTGGCCATCCGCCGCCGCTTGCAACGCGCGTTCCCAGAAGGCGCGCGCTTCCGAGAGGTCTAGCGGGTCCATGAAGCCGACCGAACCGCCTTGGGCGACAACCTCCGCCAGCAGCCCCGCGAGGGTCTCGATCAGTGCCGGGGCGGCCCCCAGCGGACGAATTTGAATGGTCGACATGCGATCAGCTCCTTGAAAGAACGACCAGGTAACGGCAGGTATCTGCCCCGTCATTGGCAATCGTCACCTCGGACGGCGGCCCGAAGCCGAGGCAGTCGCCGGCCTCCAGGCGGTGTTGTTCGCCGCCCTCCACCACCGTCAGCGGCCCCGCCTGCACCCAGATCGCCTGACGGATATGCGCGTACGACGACGCCGGCAACACCACGCGTTGGCCGGGCGGCATGGCGACCTGCACGATTTCCACGGGGTGATCGGGGCGCGCGTAGACTTGCCGGCGTACGTAGCCGCTGTCCGGATCGCGCCACAAGGGCTGCTGCGCCGCGCGCATGACGCGGCCAGCGTCGTCATGGCCCTCCGCGCGCAGCAGCAGGCCGGCGAGCGTCAGGTCGAAGGCGCCCGCCAGCCGCACCAGGATGACCGCCGTGGGACTGGTCTCTTCGCGTTCGATCTTGCTGATCGTGGCCTTGGCAACGCCGGAACGGGCCGCCAGATCGGCCAGCGACCAGCCACGCGCATCGCGCTCCAAGCGTAGCCGGCGGGCGATGGCAGCGCCTGTATCATCTTTTAATGTATCCATTCGTCCAATATAATGGACTAAAACATTGAATGCAAGCCCCATGGGCAATAAAAAAGGCAGCCCCGGCAATCCGGGTGCTGCCTTTTATCGTTGCGGTACCGCGTGTATCAGCTGTTGAAACCCTTGCCGTCGGCGGCCAGGCGCACCATCAGCGGGGCTGGCGTCCAGGCGTTGCCGTGACGGCCCTTGGCGTACTTTTCCATCGCCATGAGCACATTGGCCAGGCCGACCGTATCGGCATAGAACATCGGACCGCCGCGGAACACAGGGAAGCCGTAGCCCGTCAGGTAGACCATGTCAATGTCGGAAGCGCGCATGGCGATGCCTTCTTCCAGGATGAGCGCGCCTTCGTTGACCAGCGAATACACCAGACGCTCGACGATTTCCTCATCGCTGATCTTGCGGCGCTCGACGCCGATGTCGGCCGAGTGCTTGACGATCATGTCGTTGACGTCCTTCGAGGCATACGCCTTGCGGTCGCCGGCCTTGTAGTCGTACCAGCCCGAGCTGGTTTTCTGGCCGTAGCGGCCCATTTCGCACAGCAGGTCGGCGGTTTTCGAGTAGGTGATTTCAGGCGACTCGACATAGCGGCGCTTGCGGATGTACCAGCCGATATCGTTGCCTGCCAGGTCGCCCATGCGGAACGGACCCATCGCAAAACCGAATTTCTCGACAGCTTTATCAACCTGTTCCGGCAGGCAGCCTTCTTCCAGCAGGAAGCCGGCCTGGCGGCTGTACTGCTCGATCATGCGGTTGCCGATGAAGCCATCGCACACGCCCGACACCACGCCGGTCTTGCGCAGTTTTTTCGACAGCGCCAGGGTGGTGGCAAGCACATCCTTGCCAGTCTTGGCGCCGCGCACGATTTCCAGCAGCTTCATCACGTTGGCGGGGCTGAAGAAGTGGGTACCGACCACATCCTGCGGGCGGCTGGTGAAGTCGGCGATCTTGTTTACGTCCAGGGTCGAGGTGTTCGACGCCAGGATCGCGCCCGGCTTCATCACCGCGTCGAGCTGGCGGAAGACCGATTCCTTCACGCCCATGTCTTCGAACACGGCTTCGACGACGATGTCGGCCTGGGCGATGTCGGCGTAATTGAGGGTGCCGCTGATGAGGGCGACGCGCTGTTCGAATTTCTCGGGCGTGAGCTTGCCCTTTTTCATCGTGTTTTCGTAGTTCTTACGGATCGTGGCAATGCCCTTGTCCAGCGCTTCCTGCTTGGTTTCGAGCAGGATGACGGGAATGCCGGCGTTGACGAAGTTCATGGCGATGCCGCCGCCCATGGTGCCGGCGCCGATAATGGCGGCCTGCTTGATCTCGCGGGTCGGCGTGTCGGCTGGCACATCCGGAATCTTGCTGGCGAGGCGCTCAGCGAAGAACGCGTGGCGCAGCGACTTCGATTCCGGCGTCTGGATCAGGTGCAGGAAGCGCTCGCGCTCGAACTTGATGCCGTCTTCGAACTTTTTGGTGACTGACGCGGCCACGGTTTCAACGCATTCCATCGGCGCCGGGAATGCGCCCGACATGGCCTTGACCGTATTACGCGAAAATTGCAGGAAAGCTTCGTGGTTCGGATAGTTCACCTTGCGGTCGCGCACGCGCGGCAGCGGACGCACATCGGCGACTTTGCTGGCGAAGGCCACGGCCGAGTCGATCAGGTTGGCGTCGGAGGCAAACACTTCGTCGAACAGCGCGGTGCCGGCGAATTTTTCCGATGGCACAGGGGTGCCGGAGACGATCATGTTCAGGGCCATTTCAAGGCCGACCACGCGCGGCAGGCGCTGGGTGCCGCCGGCGCCCGGCAGCAGGCCGAGCTTGACTTCCGGCAGCGCGATTTGGGCGCCGGGCATGGCGACGCGGTAGTTGCAGCCCAGCGCCAGTTCGAGGCCGCCGCCCATGCAGACCGTGTGAATGGCGGCCACGACCGGTTTGGTCGAGCTTTCGGCGACCTGGATCAGCGAGTGCAGGGACGGTTCGGTGAGGGCCTTGGGCGAATTGAATTCCTTGATGTCGGCGCCACCGGAAAACGCCTTGCCGGCGCCGGTGATGACGATTGCCTTGACGGCGTCGTCCGCCAGCGCGCGGCGAATGCCGGCGACCGCGGCGGTCCGCGTCTCAAGACCCAGTCCGTTGACCGGTGGATTGTTCAGTGTGATGACGGCAACGCTGCCATTGACCAGGTATTCGGCGCTCATGTCTCTTCCTTTGTTAGTGGGTTCAGCAGTCTTCGACTATACATCATAATAGAACGGTCGTATTATTTTTTGTGATGATAGGGGTAGCGTCAGGAACTTGGGTTCCCGCCGAGTGCCGCCTTGGCGCGGGAACGACGAATCTACTTTTAGCAGCCAAAAAACCGTCGTCTCCGGCATTGCCGGAACCGACTTCCCGGGCCGGCGGGAACCCAAGTTCCGCCGATTATCCGCTTACACCTCCAACCACTCCTTGCGTACCCCCGCATCCGCCCTCAACTCCTGCGGCGTCCCCTCGAACACGATCGCCCCATGCCCCATCACATACACCCGCTGCGAAATCTCCAGCGCAATGGCCAGTTTCTGCTCCACCAGCAGCACCGAAATCCCCTTCTCCTTCAACGCCAATAAATACTGCGCCACCAGCGCCACGATTTTCGGTGCCAGGCCCTCGGTCGGCTCGTCGATCATGATCAGATCCGGATCGCCCATCAAGCTGCGGCACAAGGTGAGCATCTGCTGCTCCCCGCCCGACAGAAACCCGGCCGCGACGGTGCGCCGTTCCAGCAGGCGCGGGAACATGTTGTACATATCGTCGAGCGACCATCTTCCCGCCACGCCGGTCTTCTTCTGCCCCAGAATCAGATTCTGTTCCACCGTCAGGGTCGGAAAAATATCGCGGTTCTCCGGCACATACGCCAAACCCTTGTGCGCAATCTGGAATGCCTTCAATCCCAGCACTTCCTCCCCCTTGAACAGCACCGAGCCGGTGGCATTGACCTGCCCCATCACCGCCTTGACCAGGGTCGAGCGCCCCACGCCATTACGGCCCAGCAGGCTGACAATCTCGCCTTTGCCGATCTGCAGATCGACCCCGTGCAGAATATGGCCCTTGCCGTAAAACGCATGCAGGTTTTTAATCTCCAGAATGGCGCTCATGCGGCATCCTCGCTGCCTTCGTGGCCCAGATAGGCCGCCTGCACGGCGGCATTCGAGCGGATATTGGCCGGCGTATCGCAGGCGATCACCTCCCCATACACCAGCACCGCGATCTTATCGGCCAGCCCGAACACCACGCTCATATCGTGCTCCACCATCACCAGCGACTTGCCCACGGTGACCTTGCGGATCAACTCCACCGCCGCATCCGATTCCGAACGGCTCATGCCGGCGGTCGGCTCGTCGAGCAGAATCACATCGGCGCCGCCGGCAATGGTGATGCCAATCTCCAGCGCGCGCTGTTCGGCATAGGTCAGCACGCCGGCCAATACCTTGCGCTGGCGCTGCATGCCGATCTGCTCCAATACCTCTTCCGCGCGTTCATGAGCGTCGCGCAAGCCATTCAAACGCTGCCAGAACGAGTGTTTATACCCGAGCGACCACAATACCGCGCAGCGCAGGTTTTCATACACCGACAGCCGCTCGAACAGATTGCTGATCTGGAAACTGCGCGATAAACCGAGCCGATTGATCTCGAACGGGCGCAAGCCGCTGATGCTGTTCCCGTTGAGGCAAATATCGCCCGACGAAATATCGAACCGGCCCGATACCAGATTGAACAAGGTCGATTTACCGGCGCCGTTCGGGCCGATCACGGCGCAGCGTTCGCCTTTTTGCACGGTCAGGCTGGCGCCGCGGATGATTTCGGAACGCCCGAAACTCTTGCGCACGTCTTTCAGTTCAAGTGCGGCCGTCGTCATGCAACACCTCCGCGCTGTTGTGCCACGATTTCCGCATTAACGTCACTCCAGACTGCGTAATATCCCGGCTGGAAGCGCCGGTAGCCCACAATGCCAGCGACCAGCAGCGCGCCTGCCACCAGCCACGGTCCGGCCGATTTGGTATCGATCTCCTGTCCGAAACGGGTCATGACGCTGCCGTTGGCGGCGTCCAGGGTCAGGTGGTAGAGCATTTCGGTGCCCATCACCATGCCCGCCAGAGCGACCAGCACGCACGCTCCCACCGCCAGCAGCGGCTTCCAGATGCGCGCGAACTTGCGCGCGCTGGCGACCCGCAGCAGCATCAGGATCAGGCTGGCCAGTCCGGCCGGGGCGTAGCGCACCAGCAGAATGAAGAACAGGCCCAGATACAGTTGCCACGCTGGCGTGAAGTCAGACAGCATCACGGAAAAGAAGATGCCGACGATGGTGCCGAGCAAGGGACCGAAGAAAAAGCCAATCCCGCCGATGAACACGAACAGCAGGATGCTGCCCGAACGGATGGCGCTGACATTCTCGGCGCTGACAATCTCGAAGTTGATCGCCGACAGCCCGCCCGAAATGCCGGCGAAAAACGCCGACAGGATCAGCGTCAGGTAGCGCACCCATTGCGTGTCGTAGCCGATGAATTCGACGCGTTCGGGATTGTCGCGCACGGCATTGGCCATGCGCCCGAGCGGCGTTTGCGTGAACGCGAACATGGCCACCGTAGTGACGAACAGCCACGCGGCGATCAGGTAATACACCTGCACCTGCGGCCCGTACGTGATGCCCAGGAAGGCTTCACCGCGCACCCGGTTGGTGGTGATGCCGCCCTCGCCGCCAAAAAAGCCGGGAAACATCAGCGAGCTGGCAAACACCAGTTCCACCAGGCCCAGGGTGATCATGGCGAAGGTGGTGCCGGATTTCTTGGTGGTCACGTAACCGAACAGCACGCCGAAGCCCATGCCCGCCACGCCGCCCACCAGCGGAATGAGCGAGGTCGGCACCAGCGCGCCAATGCCGGTACTGTTCATCGCGTGGATGGCAAAGAAGGCGCCCAGCCCGGAATAGACGGCGTGGCCGAACGACAGCATGCCGCCTTGCCCCAGCAGCATATTGTAGGACAGGCCGAAAATCATCACCGTGCCGATCTGGGACAGGATCGACAGCGCCGCGCCCTTGGTAAAGATCAGCGGGGCCAGCACCAGGATCAGCGCAAAGCCGCCCCACACGAGGTAGCGCCCGAGGTTCAGGGGAGTGTAGGTGAGCCTCATTCGCGTGTCCCCATCAAGCCCTTCGGCCGGAAAATCAGGATCAGGACCAGCAGCAGGAACGGCAGGATGGCCGCGCTTTGCGAAATAGTCAGCTTCAGTACCTCGTAGCCGGGCGTGTCCATGGTGATGTTGGCGCCGATGCCGTTCAGTAAGGTCATCAGCGAGTAATCTAGCGCCACGGCGAAGGTTTGCAGCACGCCGATCAGGATCGAGGCATAAAAGGCTCCGGCCAGCGAGCCCATGCCGCCGACCACGACCACCACGAAGATGATGCTGCCGACCGTGGCGGCCATACCCGGTTCGGTCACGAAAGCATTGCCGCCAATTACGCCCGCCAGCCCGGCCAGTGCGCAACCGCCACCGAACACCCACATGAAAATGCGCGGCACGTTGTGGCCGAGCGCCTCGACCGCATCCGGATGGCTGAGCGCCGCCTGGATCACCAGCCCGACCCGGGTGCGCGTGAGCACCAGGTAAATCCCGGCCAGCATCGACAGCGCGACCAGCATCATGAAGCCGCGGTAGATCGGAAAACTGGTTGAGAAGAGGGTGAACAGCGGTCCGTCGAGCTCCTTCGGAATCGGATACGGCACCGCCGCCCTGCCCCATATCAGCTGGACCAGCTCGACGACCAGGAAGGACAGGCCGAAGGTAAAGAGCAGTTCGGGAATGTGGCCGTACTTATGCAGGGGACGCAGGCCGTAGCGCTCGACCAGCGCGCCGATCAGCCCGACCGCGACGGGCGCGAGCACCAGCGCAGGCCAGAATCCGAGCACGCTGCTGATGGTGTAGGCGATGTAGGCGCCGAGCATGTAAAAACTGGCGTGCGCAAAGTTGAGCACGCCCATCATGCTGAAGATCAGGGTCAGTCCGGACGAGAGCATGAACAGCAGCAGTCCGTAACTGATCCCGTTCAGCAGGGTGAACAGTGTGAATTCCATAGGTGTCTGCAGGTTGCAGTGGGCGTGCAGGACCCACCGTGGTCGGAAACGCAAAGGTGGTGGACACGCGCGCCACAGCGGGCCCGCCCACCCTACAGTGTTGCTCGGACATGCCGCCCGGGTAGGGGCCGCCCGGGTAGGGGCCGCCCGGGTAGGGGCCGCCCGGGAGAGGGCCGGCCGGCTTGTGGCCGGACGGCGCGCCCCGCGGCCGTGGCGTTACGCCCCTGGCCGCTTCATCTGGCAGGAAGTCGGCTGGTTCGCCAGGTAGGCGTCGATCTTCTTGTCCATTCGCCAGCCGTAGCCGGTATTTTCCTGGTCGTACTTGATGTCTTTGCCGTTGGTCTTGGTCCAGGTGCCGATGTACAGCGGCTGTTGCAGCTGGTGGTCGGCCTTGTTCATGATGACTTCGCCGTTGATGCTGTTGAACTTGGCGCCTTCCATGGCGAACGCCACTTTCACCGGGTCGGTGGTCTTGGCGGTCTTGATGGCCTGGGACAGTATGCCGATGGCGCTGTGGGTCTGGGCCGCGTAGTAATCGTCGTTGTATTTCTTCTTGAACGCTTCGACGATGTCCTTGCCGAGGAATTTGTCGTTGTTGACCATCCAGTTGCCGACGATCTTGACGCGGTCGGCGCCGGCTGCGCCCATGGCGGTGGGCACGCCCGTGGTGACGCCGTAGTAGGTGTAGAAATTGGCCTTGAGGTCGGCATCCTTGGCGGCGCGGATCAGCAGTGCCAGGTCGGCGCCCCAGTTGCCGGTGATGACGGTATCGGCGCCGGAAGCCTTGATCTTGGCAATGTAGGGCGAGAAATCCTTGACCTGGGCGATCGGGTGCAGGTCGTCACCGGCGATCTTGATGTCAGGACGCTTGCGTTTCAGGTATTCCTTGGCGGCACGGCTGACGGCCTGGCCGAAGGCATAGTTCTGGCCGATGATGTAGACGCTCTTGATGTCCTTGTTGGGGGCCATGTAGGAAGTCAGCGCCTCCATTTTCATGTCGGAATTGGCGTCGAAACGGAAGTGCCAGAAGCTGCACTTGCTGTTGGTCATGTCGGGATCGATGGCCGCATAGTTCAGGAACACGACTTCCTTGCCCGGATTGCGCTCGTTGTGCTTGTTGATCGCGTCGAGCAGGGCCAGGCCGACGCCGGAGCCGCTGCCCTGGGTGATGTAGCGGTAGCCCTGGTCGATGACGGTCTTGAGCAGGGTGAGGGATTCCTGTGGACTGGCCTTGTTGTCGAAGCCGACCACCTCGACCTTGTGCTCGCCGGCCCACTTTTGCTGGGTGGCCATGTCGGCGATCAGCTGGAAGCTTTTGAGCTGGTTCTGCCCGACCGGCGCGAAGGGGCCCGATAGAGGGTCGATGTAGGCAATCTTCACTGTTTCAGCCTGGGCCGAAGCCGACAGCAATGCAAACGAAACAGCCAGTGTCAACGGGCGAATAGTCTTGATCATGCGTCTCCATCCTTCTCTATTGTCTATGCGGGTCTGATGCCCTTGCAGCGAGTGCTGCCCATCTGGTGCTTGAAACCTCTTGTTAAATGTAAATGGTATTACAGACCCTACCCTCAAAACCGTCGCCCCCGCGCAAGGCGGGGGCCCAAGTCGGTTCCCAACCTGCGACATGTCGTAGTAACTTAGGCCCCCGCCTGCGCGGGGGCGATGGTTCTTAGGTCAGCGCTAGTTCACAGGCTCGAGTAAGCTGCCTGCGTACTGACGGCGGCTCAACCCACCGGCAACTGATGCGC
The DNA here is from genome assembly GCF_030846505.1 of Massilia pseudoviolaceinigra. Taxonomy (NCBI): domain Bacteria; kingdom Pseudomonadati; phylum Pseudomonadota; class Betaproteobacteria; order Burkholderiales; family Oxalobacteraceae; genus Massilia; species Massilia pseudoviolaceinigra. The sequence continues at coordinate 10,235 of NZ_JAVCWL010000016.1, forward strand.
CTTGAACTGATCGCGCAGCTTGTTCTTTTGAATCTTGCCCGTCGCCCCCATCGGCAGTGCATCGATGAACACCACATCATCCGGCATCCAGAATTTGGCGATCTTGCCTTCAAAAAACGCCAGTATCTCCTCGCGCGTCACTTCCATGCCTGGTCGTTTGACCACCAATAACAGCGGACGTTCATCCCATTTTGGATGCGCGATGCCGATACACGCCGCCTGCAGCACCGACGGATGCGACATGGCAATATTCTCCAGGTCGATCGTGCCGATCCATTCCCCACCGGACTTGATCACGTCCTTGCTGCGGTCGGTAATCTGCATGTAGCCGTCGGCATCGATGGTGGCCACGTCGCCGGTCGGGAACCAGCCATCCTGCAGCACGTCGCCGCCTTCATTCTTGAAATAGCTCTTGATAATCCATGGCCCCTTGACCAGCAAGTGACCGTAGGTGCTGCCATCCCACGGCAATTCGGTGCCGGCGTCGTCGACGATCTTCATGTCGACGCCGTACACCGCGTGGCCCTGCTTTTGCAAGATCTTGCGCTGCGCATCCTTCGGCAACGCCAGGTGCTTGGTCTGCAAGCCACCGGCCGTGCCCAGCGGCGACATTTCCGTCATGCCCCAGGCATGGATGACCTCGACATTGAACTTGTCGATCAGCGTGTCCATCATCGCGGGCGGACAAGCCGAGCCGCCAATCACCGTGCGCCGGAAGGTACTGAACTGCAGCTGGTTCTGGAGCGCATGGTTGATCAGGCCCAGCCAGACCGTCGGCACGCCGGCCGAGAAAGTGACTTTTTCAGCCTCGAACAGCTCGTACAGCGACTTGCCGTCCAGCGCCGCGCCCGGATACACCATCTTGGCGCCCGACAGCAGCACCGAGTACGGCAAGCCCCAGGCATTGACGTGGAACATCGGTACGACCGGCAGCACGGTGTCGGCCGAGGACACGTTGAGCGCGTTCGGCATCGCCGAACCATACGCGTGCAGCACGGTGGAACGATGCGAGTAGAGCGCTCCCTTGGGGTTGCCCGTGGTGCCCGACGTATAGCACAGCGAAGCGGCCGAATTCTCGTCGAACAGCGGCCACTGGTAATCGTCCGAGCTGCTTGAAATGAGATCTTCATAGCACAGCAGTTGCGCGATCTTGGTCTCGGCCGGCATGTGCTCGCGCCCGGCCATCAGGATGAAGGCCTTGACGGTGGTGCAGTGGGCGGCCACGGCTTCGATCAGCGGCAGGAAGGTCAGGTCGAAGTACAGGTACTGGTCTTCGGCGTGATTGGTGATGTAGGCGATCTGTTCCGGGTGCAGGCGCGGGTTGATCGTATGCAGCACGGCGCCCGATCCGGACACCGCATAATACAGTTCCATGTGGCGGTAGCCGTTCCAGGCCAGGGTGGCGACCCGGTCGCCGAGCTTGACGCCCAGGCCGGTGAGCACATTGGCCATCTGGCGCGCGCGCTGGTGACAGTCGCGGTAGGTGTAGCGGTGCAAGTCGCCTTCGACCCGCCGTGAAACGATTTCGGTGCTGCCGTAATGCCTTGCCGCGAATTCGATAATGCTGGAGATGAGCAATGGCTGGTCCATCATTTGCCCCATCAGTGGGCTCATCGGGTAAGACGTCATCAATACTCCTGTCATTACGTTGCGGCCGCACTGCGGCAACCGTTGACTTAGTTTCGTACGACCGTGCTAAAACAGTCAATCAATTTCGATGGTGCAGCGCATCCAGACCAACCGGTCCACTGCCCCACGCTTGCCCAGACCGCTTGCCGGCGCGTGTGGGCCCGGCCAAAAAATGGACGGTACGGTAGAATTCCGCTATTGTTTTCACCCACTACCGCGACTGGATCAGCTATTAACGTCGATGACTTGCCACTGGACAATTCCTTTGCTGAATTGCCTCCCGCTTTCTACACCCGGCTCATGCCGACGCCGCTGCCAGCGCCCTACTTCGTCGCCGCCAGCGCGCGCGCGGCCGCGCTTGTCGGGCTCGACCCGGCCTTGCTGGCGCACGATGACTTCGTCGCCACCTTTACCGGCAACCACGTGCCGCCGCGCGCCAAACCGCTCGCGGCAGTCTATTCCGGACACCAGTTCGGCGTCTGGGCCGGCCAGCTCGGCGACGGCCGCGCCATCCTGCTCGGCCAGCTCGCCGGTACCCAGGGCCCGATGGAGCTGCAACTCAAGGGCGCCGGCAAAACCCCCTACTCGCGCATGGGCGACGGGCGCGCCGTGCTGCGCTCGTCGATCCGCGAATTCCTGTGCTCCGAAGCAATGGCCGCGCTCGGCATCCCGACCACGCGCGCCCTCGTCGTCACCGGGTCCGACCAGGGTATCTTTCGCGAAACGGTCGAGAGCGCGGCCGTGGTCACGCGCATGGCGCCAAGTTTCGTGCGCTTCGGCTCGTTCGAGCACTGGTCTTCGCGCGACAAGCCGGAAGAACTGCGCATCCTGGCTGACTACGTCATCGCCACCTTCTACCCGGAACTGAGCGGCGCGCCGAATCCCTACCAGGCCCTGCTGCAGGAAGTCACCCGCCGCACGGCACACATGATTGCGCACTGGCAAGGGGTCGGCTTCATGCATGGCGTCATGAACACCGACAATATGTCGATCCTCGGCCTGACGCTCGACTACGGCCCGTTCGGCTTCATGGAAGCCTTCGATGCCCAGCATATCTGCAATCACACCGACCAGCAGGGGCGCTATTCCTACGCCAACCAGCCCGAGGTGGGCCACTGGAACTGCTACGCCCTGGCGCAGGCCCTGCTGCCGCTGATCGGCAGCGTCGAGGAAGCGCAGGATGCGCTGGCGCTCTACCAGCCGGCCTTCGCCAGCAAGTTCGACGAATTGCTGCGCGCCAAGCTGGGCCTGACCACGACGCAGGACGACGACGCGCAGCTGTTCGACGCCATGTTTACGCTGATGAACGACAGCCATGTCGACTTCACCCAGTTTTTCCGCAAGCTGGGCACGCTGCAGGCCGGCGACCCGGCGGCCGGCGACCCGGTGGCCGGCGACCCGGCGCAGGACAGCCCCCTGCGCGACATGTTTTATGTACGCGAGGACTTCGACGCCTGGGCGGCCCGTTACCGCGCCCGCCTGCGGGCCGAAGCGAGCGTTGACGCGCAGCGCAAGCTTGCAATGGACCGTGTCAACCCAAAGTTTGTATTGCGCAATTACCTGGCCCAGGTTGCCATCGAAAAAGCGCAAAACAAGGATTTCTCCGAAGTGGCGCGGCTGCTTGCCGTGCTGGAGCATCCATTCGACGAGCAACCCCACAACGAGCACTACGCAGCGTTGCCGCCCGACTGGGCGAGCCACCTCGAAGTGAGCTGTTCATCCTGAAAGAAGCTGCCATGTCCGATAAAGTCACCAAAACCGACGCCGAATGGCGTGCCATGCTCGACCCGATGGAATACGAGGTCACGCGCCACGCGGCCACCGAACGCGCCTTCACCGGCAAGTTCTGGGACCACCACGAGCACGGCATCTACACCTGCGTGTGCTGCAACACGCCGCTGTTCGCCTCCGACACCAAATTCGATTCCGGCTGCGGCTGGCCGAGCTACTTCAAGGCGCTCGACCCGGCCAATGTGATCGAAAAAACCGACCGCACGCATGGTATGCTGCGCACCGAGATCATTTGCGCGGTCTGCGACGCGCATCTCGGCCATGTGTTTCCGGACGGCCCGCCGCCGACCGGATTACGCTATTGCATTAATTCCGCTTCACTGCGTTTCGACCCAACTTGAACCACCAATAACAACATGAAACTTCTGTTCGACTTTTTCCCCATTTTGCTGTTCTTCGGCGTCTTCAAGCTCGCCGAGGTATATCAGCAGGCATCGTTCGCCATCGCCACCACCTATCTGGGCGGACTCGTTGCCGGAGGGAGCATCAAGCCGGACCAGGCGCCGATCATGATCGCCACGGTGGTCGCGATCGTCGCCACCACCTTTCAGCTGGTCTACCTCAAGCTGCGCGGCCGCAAGATCGACGCCATGCTGTGGGTGTCCTTTCTCATCATCACCTTCTTCGGCGGCATGACGATCTACTTCCACGACGACACCTTCATCAAGTGGAAGCCGACCATCATCTACTGGGTCTTCGCGTTCGCCATGGGCGTGGCGCAGTTCGGCTTCGGCAAGAACCTGATGCGCCAGGCGATGGAAGCGCAGATCAAGCTGCCCGAGCCGGTGTGGAAGAACGTGGGCCTGTCATGGATGGTGTTCTTCTTCGCGCTCGGGCTGGTCAACCTGCTGGCCGCGTTTGTCATTTTCAAGGGCAACACCAGCGCCTGGGTCAGCTTCAAGCTGTTCGGCATCAATGGCCTGCTGTTCGTCTTCATCATCGTGCAGACGCTGATGCTGTCGAAGTACATCGAAGCGGAGGAACAGGCATGACCATGGCTACCCGTCCCGAGCGCATCCGCGCGCTTCTCACGACCGCGCTCGAACCGAGCGTGCTCGAACTGACCGACGAATCGGCCCTGCATGCAGGCCACGCCGGGGCCGCTTCAGGAGGCAGCCACTTCCGCCTCAAGATCGTCTCGGCGCGTTTCGAGGGGCTCAGACTCGTCATGCGACATCGACTCGTGTATGATTCCGTGCACGATATGATGCACAATGAAATCCATGCACTTGCCATCACTGCGCTGGCGCCGTCCGAGCTGTGATCATTGCGCCTTCAGAGCGCGTTAAGAAATATGTCCGACAATTGAACGTAAAGTAAAAAAACTAATCTAACCTTTGTCCGAGTAACTTTTTCAAACAGGATTGAATAATGACCTTTAAGCCAGCCCGCTTGCTGTTAGCACTGATCGCCGTTGCCGCCATGCCTGCCTTTGCGCAGAATGCCGCCGTTGTCAACGGCAAGCCCATTCCTTTGGCGCGTGTCGATGCAGTCGTCAAGCAAGTTGTTGCCCAAGGCCAGCAGGCGGATTCCCCGGAACTGCGCGAGATGGTCAAGAAAGACCTGATCGCCCGCGAAGTCATGATGCAGGAAGCCCTGAAAAAGGGTTTCGAGAAAGACGCCACCGTCAAGCAGCAGCTCGACAGCGCGCGCCAGACCATCGTCATCAACGCACTGGTGCGTGACTATGTGAGCAAGAACGCCGTCAGCGACGCCGACATCAAGGCCGAATACGAGCGCTACAAGGCGCAGGCCGGCGACAAGGAATACCATGTGCGCCACATCCTGGCCGAGAACGAAGCCGACGCCAAGGCCATCATCGCCAAGCTGAAGGGCGGCGCCAAGTTTGAAGACCTGGCCAAGACCTCCAAGGATACCGGCACCGCCAACAGCGGTGGCGATCTGGACTGGGCGCTGCCATCGTCGTTCCCGAAACCATTCAGCGACGCCTTCGTCAGCCTGCAAAAAGGCCAGGTCGGCGAGAACCCGGTGCAAACGCCAGCCGGCTTCCACGTCATCAAGCTCGACGATACGCGCGCAGCCAAACTGCCGACGTTCGACGAAGTGAAGCCACAAATTGCCGATTCGCTGCAGCAAAAGAAACTGCAAGCCTATCAGGAAGAAATGATCAAGAAAGCGGCGATCAAGTAAGATCGTAGGGCCGGCGCACACGTGCGCCGGCGCTCGCTGGGCGAGATTGGCGGTATGATCCGTCCAGCCGCATACTTTTGTAATTTATAGGATCTAAAATAATGATGTTGAAGCCTGCCCGCCTGTTGTTAGCCATCCTCGCGCTGGCCACCGCGCCTGCGTTCGCGCAAAAAACTAGTGCTCCGAGTAGTGCTCCGAGTAGTGCTCCTATTGCTACCGTCAACGGCAAAGCCATTCCAGCCGCCAGGGTCGATCAGATCGTCAAGCAAGTCGTTGCTCAAGGCAAGCAGACCGATTCCCCGCAACTGCGCGAAGCGATCAAGAAAGACCTGATCGGCCGTGAAGTCATGATCCAGGAAGCTGACAAACAAGGCTTCGGCATGCGTCCTGAAGTCAAGTCCGCGCTCGAGAACGCGCGCCAGAGCATCATCATCAACGCGATGCTGGCCGACTACGTCAAGAAGAACCCTGTCAAGGATGCCGAGATCAAGGCCGAGTACGACAAGTACAAATCCACGGTCGGCGACAAGGAATACCACGCCAAGCACATCCTGGTGCCAACCGAAGAAGAAGCCAAGGCGCTCATCGCCAAGCTGAAAACCGGCAGCAAGTTTGAAGAGCTGGCCAAGGCCTCCTCGAAAGACGGCTCGGCAGCCAACGGCGGCGATCTGGACTGGGCGAGCCCGAATAACTACGTACCTGAGTTCTCGAAGGCCATGGTCGCCCTGCAAAAAGGCGCGATCACCGATACCCCGGTCAAGACGCAGTACGGCTTCCACGTCATCAAGCTGGAAGATTCCCGTGCAACCAAGGTTCCGCCACTGGAAGAAATCAAGCAGCAAGTCGCCGAATCACTGCAACAGCGCAAGCTGCAGCAGTTCCGCGAAGATCTGATGAAAAAAGCGACGATCAAGTAAGCCCGGTCGATCCGCTACAAGAGCGCATCCTCGGATGCGCTTTTTTTTCGTCTATTCCAGTCTCACACGCGATGCGGACCGCCGAAGCGGGTCATCCAAGGCAACTGCGACTTGCCGCCCCCATGGCTTCCTATGGGCTTGGTACCAAGCAGCGTGACTGGATGACGATGTCTCGAACGCCAGCCCGCCAAACAATCTGTCCACTGTACAGCCAACGCGTCGTTTCGGTCCATCGAGCCCAGCTTACCCGAACCACGACTGGGAGATTTCCCTGGCGGTGCGCTTGACGAGATCTCTTCTGCGCGTGGGCAAAAATTGGTATATGATGACCATCATGCAAAGTCCAAAAACAAAACGCAGCGCGTCAAGCCGCAAGGAAGCCACCCACGAACGCATCGTCGAGGTCGCCTCGCGGGCGATCCGGCGTAGCGGATACGCCGGCACGGGCGTGGCCGACATCATGAAAGAAGCGGGCCTGACCCACGGTGGCTTTTACGCCCACTTTGCCTCGCGCGACGCCTTGCTGGCCGAGGCGGCCGACCGGGCCGGTGCCGAGGCCGTGGCCGCATCGGCGCGCATTGCCGCCGCTGCATCCCCGGGTCAGGGCTTGCAGGCGCTGATCGACGCTTACCTGTCGCCGCAGCACCTTGCCACCATCGAATTCGGCTGTCCGGTGGCGGCCCTGTGCTCGGAGATGCCGCGCCAGGCGCCGGAAGTGCGCCGCGCCGCCACCCAGCACATCAAAGCCATGATCGATGTCATCGCGCGCCAGTCGCCCGATTGGGGCCAGCCCGGCGTGCACGAGCAGGCAGTCACCACGCTTGCCACCCTGATCGGCAGCCTGATGCTGGCGCGCGCCGTCGACGATTCTAAACTGGCCGACAGCTTTCTTCACAACGCGAAACACACCCTGGACCCTGCCAGCAATTGAACACGGCGCCTCGTCGCGCTACTTTCTTAAATCCAGAATATGATGATCATCATATCTTGCCGCAGATTTGTCCCCGCCACGGAATGGAATAACACTATGAACAACAAAATTGCATTGGTCACCGGGGCCTCCTCCGGTATCGGCGAATCGACCGCGCAGCGTCTCGCGCAGGGCGGCTACACCGTCTACGGCACCACCCGCGCCGCCTCGCCGCGCGCGCACGGCGCGGTGGGCATGCTGACGCTCGACGTGACGAGCGACGACTCGGTCGAGGCCGCGATTGCGGAAGTGCTGCGCCGCCATGGCCGCATCGACCTCCTGGTCAACAACGCCGGCTTCGGCGTGGCGCCGGCCGCCGCCGAGGAAAGCTCGATCGAGCAGGCGCGCGCCATCTTCGACACCAACTTCTTCGGCATGGTGCGCATGACGCGCGCCGTCCTACCCCACATGCGCCAGCAAGGCAGCGGCCGTATCCTGAATATCGGCTCGGTGCTCGGTTTCCTGCCGATGCCCTACATGGCCCTGTATTCGGCTAGCAAGCACGCTGTCGCCGGCTATTCGGAATCGCTCGATCATGAGCTGCGCACCCTCGGCATCCGCGTGTCGGTGATCGAGCCGGGCTATATCAAGACATCGTTCGACACCAACTCGCTCGAGCCCGATCTGCCGCTTGCCATGTATGGCGCGCTGCGCGCCGCCTTGAACGCGCGCGTGAAAGAGGTGCTGCGCACGGCGCAGGGGCCGGACGTCGTGGCGGAGACCGTCTTGCAGGCGGCAACAGCGGCGCACCCGAAGCTGCGCTACGCTTCCGGCACCCTTGCCGGCCGCATGCGTTTGCTGCGCAGATTCGCTCCCGCCAGCCTGGTCGATGCCGGCATCCGCAAAGACCTGCGCCTCGAAGCAGCCTGATCATGAAAGCATTTATCCTGGAAGCGTATTCAAAGAAGGCGCGCTGCGCAGCGCCGAGGTGGCGAAACCGGTCGTGCGCGACGACGATGTTGTGCTCAACAGCCAGGATGCGGCTACGCTGGAAAAATCGCTGCGCGTGCTCAAACCGGGCGGGAAGCTCATTTCCGTCTCCGGACCGCCGGACCCGGATTTTGCCACGGAACTGGGGCTGCCGTGGTTTGTGAAGCTGGTGATGACGCTGCTCAGTGCCGGCGCACGCAGGAAAGCGCGCAAGCTCGGTGTCACCTACTCCTTCCTCTTCATGCGCGCAGATGGCAAACAGCTGGCCGAGATCGCCAGCCTGATCGACGGCGGCAAGATCGGCGCCGTGATCGACCGCATTTTTCCCTTCGAAGAAACGAACGCCGCCCTCGATTACGTTGAAGCAGGCAGGGCCAAGGGCAAGGTTGCCATCAAGGTCCGGTAACAGCGCTGGATGCCGCGCGAGGCGATGTCATCCCATGTGCGCGCGAAGCACACCAGGGGCCTCAAGCCAAGGGCGGCTGGTCATGCCGGGCACGCGAATCGGCCGGCGCTTCCGCCCGCTCATCCATGCCGTAGTCGCGCATGACGGCCGCCACGCGCAAGCGGTAATCGGCGAAGATGAACGCGCGCCCCTGCTCCTGCGTCTCCCGATGCAAGCCGTGGTTGCGCCACGCGCGCACCGCCTCCTCATCGCGCCAGAACGACAGCGACAGGATCTTGCCGGCGTCCGTCAAGCTCTGGAAGCGTTCGATCGACAGGAAGCCATCCATCCGTTCGAGTTCAGGCCGCAGTGTCGCGGCGGCGTCCAGGTAGGCCTGGCGCTGCGCCTCGTGCGGGATGACCTCGAAGATCACGGCGATCATTGCGCGGCCCGCTGGAACGCGCTCTCGACCACCTCGGTGAAGGTGCGCTCTTCGCGCAGGATGAAGCGCTTTTCCTGCGCCATGGCGAAGTTGGCGCGGCTCTCGGGGTCGAGACGCAGGCGCGCGCGGTAGGCCTCGTAGGCGGCGAGGCTGTCGAATCCGACCAGGCCCCACGCTTCGTAATTGGTGCCTTCGAGCGGCAGGAAGTACCCGATCAGGTTGCCGCCGCAGCGGGGAATGATGCGGCCCCAGTTCTCGGCATACTCGCGAAAAGCGTCGCGTTGGAAGGGGTCGATTTCGTAGCGGATAAAGCAGGCGATGGTCATGATGGTCCTCGGTGAACTGAAGACCTGACTATAAGGGAATGCGGTTGGCAAATGGTTCGGCGTGGAGCGAACCATTGCGCGGCTGTGAAGCGCGTCTTGTTAGTAAGCGTCTTCCCAGCAACGTCTGTTCTACCTGATTCTCCGGCGGCATGATTGAGTGCGGGCACAAATTGAATTGTGTCCACAACTTCGATGATGGACACAAGAATTTAACCAGTCATTTCGCACCCGGAGCGCGGCCCCTACAGGCAGCACAGCATCGGGTTCAAGCGTGCCGTTGTAGCGAAGTCTCTCGTTGAGGGGACTTCAGTGTCGCGTCTAGCCCGCGAGTTCAACATCAATGCCAAACCGTGTTGACGAGTTCCCGCCCTGGCATTGCGCCGGGCAGCTGGCTCCTGCCTAAAAACACTCCGTTTCCCAGCGGTGTGACGCTATCATCGGAGAATTCGACGGCTCAAGACGGCGCTGAGACGACGCTACGCTTATCCACCCCACGTTCTTCTCTCAATTGAATGGCACACGCTCAGTCCCCCGCCCCAGGCTGCAGTCGCGCGCGATGGCTACCAGTTGAAGATGTGCTCGGGTAAAATGGATATCCAAGCAGCCGTTAGGAGCCATCGCCGGAGGTTCTCTTGTGACCGCAAGAGCTTATTAATCAGCATAGGGAGTAGAGCTTGATCCAGCTTGACAGCCAAATCGTTTCGGATATCGCAGCGCTTGAAGGGATTTACGGAACGCCTGCCGCAGCGTCGATAAAGAAAGAAGCGGCATACATTCATCCGCACTATCGAAAATTCATCGAGGCGGCGCCGTTTGCCCTCCTGGCAACAAGCGGATCGGACGGTCTGGATGTGTCTCCCCGAGGTGACCGCGCTGGTTTTGTCCGGGTCCACGACGAAGTAACCTTGCTCCTTCCCGATCGTCGCGGGAACAATCGAATAGACAGCCTGCGGAATGTCCTGCATGATTCCCGGGTCTCTCTCATCTTTTTGATACCCGGGATTGGAGAAACGTTGCGGGTCAACGGTGCAGCATCGATTCAAGTCGATCCGGGTTTGCTGTCAACCTTCAGTATCGACGGCAAATCGCCGCTTTCCGTATTGGTCGTGAAAGTCAACGCGGTGTTTTTCCAGTGCTCACGCGCGATACTTCGTTCGCATCTCTGGGACCCGTCCAGGCATCGGGATCGTGGGGATTTGCCGAGCCTTGGAACAATCTTGGCGGATTTGAGTAGTGACGAAATTGATGGCCCAAAATATGATGCCGATTTGCCCCGGCGTCTATCAACAACTCTTTATTGATCTCGGCAGCGTCGCTGACTCGTACACTTAGTGCCGATTTGTCCCGGTATTTTGTGTGATGCCAGCATCGCTTGAATTGCCGGGCGGCTCAAGACGGTGTCAGGGCGACGCTTACTCTTGTTAAAGGGGTTCCAAGCCGGAACCGCCGAAAATTCCGTCACTCCAAATCGGGGGCGTTTGACGAAAGGGAAATTAAAGATACGCTAGGTTTCCGGTAGCCGCAGGCCGCGAAACTCGGCTCGTTTGAATTTTACCCAGAAAGAAAGAAGAGGATACTTTGTTGGGTCATAGTTGAAGAGGTCGAGTTAGGTTCCTGGACCTGCGGCGCGATCGACATGACTGAGCAGATTCTCCCTTGCCTTGCCATGACCTACCTTCCGGCCGCGCTTTCACCGTCAAGGCATCCGGCAAGGATGTCAAGCGTCCGCAATTGGAATTACCAGGATATCGCCGGCGACCTGGCGGCACATCCTACTGAATGGGCACTACACGTTCCGGAGCGGCGGTAAGATGATCGACCTGGATGCGCTCCTGGCAGGGTTGGATTTGGGGTGACTGAATTTTCGGCGGTTCCGGCGTGCCCCCCCCTTAAAGCGCCTCGTCCCAGAGCGTCACGTCGTGCGCAACAAAGGCGACCGTGCCGCCCGGTTCGGGCCACAAGCCCCCCATTTCTTCTTCCGATAAACAGAAACAGGCTTCGCCGGCCATGATGAACGCATGGCGTTGTGCGCTCGGGTCGCTGTGCGCCGATTGGCTTTCGAGCATGCCGGTGACCTTGAATGATCCCGGTGTGTCCAGCGCTTCCACGGCGTTCATTGCCGCTTGATCGAGCACGCCAAATTGCGTGACCGAACCCTGGGTGATCTCGACGCCGAATTCCATGCCCAAGCAGTCCTCGGCGCGTTCGAGCGCCGGTACCAGCCGGGCAATGCCGCTGAAGGCGGCACTGCGGAAGTGGACGACGAAACTCGGTTGCGGGGTGTAGCCGATCAGGCGCATCGACGCGCTGTCGATTTCTTCAATTGTTATGTTCATCTGGAGGCTCCAGTTGACAGGTTTTCGACCAAAAGGCCGCGTTCTCGAGCGAGTCAAGTTAACTGCAAAACCGCCATTCCGCACGGACGGGAATCGAACGCACCGTCGCTTTCGTAGTGGCCTTGGATTCCCGCCTGCGCGGGAAGTCATTTCTGGCAGTGCCAGGAATGACGGTCTTGAGAGTTGCGGCTCGTTTTGCGGTTTGCCTTTTGCGTTCTGCGTTTAGCTTAACTTAGCCGACCCACTTGCGCGCATTGCGGAACATGCGCATCCACGGCGAATCCTCGCCCCATGCTTCCGGATGCCACGACTGCTGCACCGAGCGGAACACGCGCTCGGCGTGCGGCATCAGCACGCTGAAGCGCCCATCCGCCGTCGTCACCGACGTCAGCCCCTCGGGCGAACCATTCGGGTTGAACGGATACGCCTCGGTGGCCGCGCCACGATTGTCGACAAAGCGCATCGCCTTGACCACCGCGCCGATATCGCCCGTCTGCGAGAAGTCGGCAAACCCTTCGCCGTGCGCGATCGCAATCGCCGCCTGCGTGCCCGCCATGCCGCTGAAGAAGATCGACGGCGAATCGAGCACCTCGACCATCGCAAAGCGCGCCTCGAACTGCTCCGATTTATTGCGCGTGAACTTCGGCCACGCATGCGCGCCAGGAATGATCGATTTCAGGTTGCTCATCATCTGGCAACCGTTGCACACGCCCAGTCCGAACGTGTCGGCACGGTTGAAGAAGCGCGCGAACTGGTCCGCCAGCTGGGCGTTGAACAGAATCGTCTTGGCCCAGCCCTCGCCGGCACCGAGCACGTCGCCGTACGAGAAGCCACCGACGGCGATGATGCCCTGGAAGTCGTCCAGCTTGGCGCGGCCGGCAATCAGGTCGCTCATGTGAACGTCGACCGCCGCAAATCCGGCCTGGTGCATCACCCACGCGGTCTCGATATGCGAGTTCACGCCCTGCTCGCGCAGGATCGCCACGCGCGGCCGCACGCCCGTCGCCACGAACGGCGCGGCGATATTCTCGCTCGGGTCGAACGTCAGCTTCGGCGTAATGCCAGGATCGGTTTCGTCCAGCAGGCGCTCGTACTCGGCATCGGCGCACGCAGGATTGTCGCGCAGGCGCGCGATGCGCCAGCTCGTTTCGCTCCACACGCGGTGCAGCGCGCTGCGCGCTTCGGTGTAGATCACCTTGGCGTCGCGCGTGAATTCGATCACGCCACGCTCGTTCGGCTTGCCGATGATATGGCTGCACGCGCCCAGATTGTGCTCGCGCAGCACGTTCATCACAAGCGACTTTTCGTCCGAACGCACCTGGATCACGGCGCCCAGTTCTTCGCTGAACAAGGCACGCAGGGTTTGCTCGTTGCGGCGCTCGGCCACCTGGCCCGCCCAGTTCTTGGCGTCGCCCCAGTCGGCGCCATGGCCGGCTTCGAGCGTGAGGATGTCGAGGTTGACCGACAGGCCGCTGCGGCCCGCGAACGCCATCTCGCACAAGGTGGCGAACAGGCCGCCATCGGAACGGTCGTGGTAAGCGAGCAGCTTGTCGTCGGCGTTCAATTGCTGGATCGCCGCGAAGAAGCCTTTCAGGTCGTCCGCGCTGTCGACGTCCGGCGTGTCGTTGCCGAGCTGCTGGGTCACCAGCGACAACGCCGAGGCGCCGAGGCGGTTCTTGCCGCGTCCCAGATCGATCAGGATCAGCGCAGTCTCGCCGGCATCCTGCCTGATCTGCGGCGTGAGCGAACGGCGCACGTCGTAGACCGGTGCGAACGAGGAGACGATCAGCGATACCGGCGACGTGACCGCCTTTGCGGCGTCTTCATCGCGCCAGGTGGTGCGCATCGACAGCGAATCCTTGCCGACCGGGATACTGATTCCCAGGGCCGGGCACAGTTCCATGCCGACCGCCTTGACGGTGTCGAACAGCGCGGCATCCTGACCCGGCTGCCCGCAGGCGGCCATCCAGTTAGCCGACAGCTTGATGTCGGAGATATCGCGGATCGGCGCGGCGGCAATGTTGGTCACCGCTTCGCCGACCGCCATGCGGCCCGACGCTGCGGCGTCAATCACCGCCAGCGGGGTGCGTTCGCCCATTGCCATCGCTTCGCCAAGGTAGCCTTCGAAGCTCATGGCGGTAACGGCGCAATCGGCCACCGGAACCTGCCACGGGCCGACCATCTGGTCGCGCACCGTGGTGCCGCCGACCGTACGGTCGCCGATGGTAATCAGGAACGATTTGTCGGCCACCGCGGGCAGCAGCAGCACGCGCCTGGCGACGTCAAGCAGATCGAGGCCGGTCAGGTCGATTGCGGGGAATGCATTGTGAACGTGCGTGACCTCGCGCAGCATCTTGGGCGGCTTGCCGAGCAAGACGTCCATCGGCATGTCGACCGGCGAGTTGCCCAGTTCCGGGTCGATCAGCTTGAGCTGGCGCTCTTCGGTGGCTACGCCGACGGCGGCGAACAGGCAGCGCTCACGCTCGCACATGGCGGCGAACAGCGCCAGGCTCTCTGGAGCAATCGCCAGCACGTAGCGTTCCTGCGATTCGTTGGACCAGATCTCTTTCGGCGCCATGCCGCTTTCTTCGAGCGGCACCTTGCGCAGGTCGAAAATCGCGCCGCGCTTGGCGTCGTTGGTGATCTCCGGGAAAGCGTTCGACAGCCCGCCCGCGCCCACGTCGTGGATCGAGATGATCGGATTGTCGGCGCCCATCTGCCAGCACGCGTTGATCACTTCCTGCGCGCGCCGTTCCATTTCGGGATTGCCGCGCTGGACCGAGTCGAAATCCAGGTCGGCCGTGTTGGTGCCGGTCGCCATCGAGGACGCGGCGCTGCCGCCCATCCCGATGCGCATGCCCGGGCCGCCGAGCTGAATCAGCAGGCTGCCGACCGGGATGTCGTTCTTGTGCGTGTGCTGCCCGGAGATATTGCCGATGCCGCCGGCGATCATGATCGGCTTGTGGTAGCCGAACACCGCGTCGGGCATGCCCGCGCTCAAGGCGCCGACATTCTGTTCGTAGGTGCGGAAGTAGCCGCCCAGGACCGGACGGCCAAACTCGTTGCTGAACGCGGCCCCGCCGAGCGGGCCTTCGATCATGATCTGCAGCGGCGAGGCGATGCGGTCAGGCTTGCCGTAGACGGCCGCTTGCGCGCGCTCGCCGAACGGCTGGTTGACGTTGGCCGCGTTCTCCCATGGACGCACGGCGTCCGGGATCATCAGGTTCGACACCGTGAAGCCGGTCAGGCCAGCCTTCGGCTTGGCCCCGCGGCCGGTCGCGCCTTCGTCGCGGATTTCGCCGCCCGCGCCGGTGGAGGCGCCGGGGAACGGCGAAATCGCGGTCGGGTGATTGTGCGTTTCGACCTTCATCAGGGTGTGCGTCAGTTCCGTCGACGGGGCGTATTCGTGCCCTGCGCCACGCGGATAGAAGCGCATGACGCTCGCCCCTTCCATGATCGACGAATTGTCGCTGTAGGCGACGATCGTGCCTTTCGGCTGCAGCTGGTGCGTGTTCTTGATCATCTGGAACAGCGATTTGTCCTGCGCCACCCCGTCGACGATCCAGTCGGCGTTGAAAATCTTGTGGCGGCAATGCTCGCTGTTCGCCTGCGCGAACATCATCAGTTCGACGTCGGTCGGGTTGCGCCCGGCCTTCGTGAACGCGTCGAACAGGTAGTCGATTTCATCGTCGGACAGGGCCAGGCCAAGTTCGGTGTTGGCTTTTTCCAAAGCGTGCTTGCCGGCGCCGATAACATCCACCGACTCCAGCGGCCGCGCTTCGAGTTCGCGGAACAGGCTTGAGGCCTGGTCGGCGTTGCGCAGCACGCTTTCGGTCATGCGGTCGTGCAGCAGGCCAGCCACCGCGTCGGTTTGCGCGTCGGAGAGCTTCTTGGCCGCGCCGATGCTGCTGCCCAGGATGCCCGTTTTCAGGCTGACCGAAAATGCAATCCCCCGCTCGATCCGGTGCACATGCGCCATGCCGCAGTTGTGCGCGATGTCGGTCGCTTTCGATGCCCATGGCGAGATGGTACCCAGGCGCGGGATGACGAAGAATTCTTCCGTCACGCCTTCGCGCGGATTTTCCGCGGCAGGTTCGCCGTAGGTCAGCATCGCGGACAGGCGCGACGTGTCGTCCGCCGACAGCGCCGCGCTGGTATCGATAAAGTGATAAAAACGCGCCTGGACCGCCGTAATCGCCGGGGCGACAGCTTGCAATTGGCTCAGGAGGCGTTGGCTGCGAAATACGGACAGGGCATTGGAACCCGGTAGTATCAACATGGTTGGAAGGTGGTTGATGCAGCGAGGCTGCGGGGTTAAAGGTAATGAAGGCACTAATCTGGGTAAGGCTGAAATCCTTTAGGCCGACATTATACCGTGTTGCTACCCCGACAGCGCGGCGTATTCGCCTCACCGCCTCGTGTGCCTGTTGCCGCCAGCGGGAACATTAGCGTATCGTAGGGTTTCAAGAGTTTCCCGCACGAACCGTTAATAGTGCTGAAACCCCGTTCATGGGGGCACGAGAGTGAAAAGATGCAAGATAACAGCAACTTGTCCGTATTGGTAATCGACCCGAACCCGGGCATGCGCGGCAGCCTGCAGAACATGCTGGTGCAGTCCAGCATCACGAAAATCGAATTTGCCGTCAACGCCAGCACGGCGATCAAACAGGTCGGCAAGCGCAGCTACGACCTGATCCTGTGCGAATACGACCTCGACGGCGGTGGGGGCAGCGACAACGGCCAGGATGGCCAGCAGCTGCTGGAAGACATGCGCCATCACAAGCTGATCGGGCTGTCGACCATTTTCATCATGATTACCTCGGAGGGTGTTTATAGCAAGGTGGTCAGCGCCGCCGAACTGACCCCGACCGACTACATCCTCAAGCCGTTCACGGTGGACATGCTCAGCCAGCGCATCAACCGCGCCATCGAGCGCCGCGCTGTGTTCCTGCCGACCTACAACCTGATCGCCCAGGGCAATCTGCGCGAGGCGATCAGGTCGGCCGCGACCGGAGAAGCGAATCACCCGCGCTATGTGGCCGATTTTGCAAGGCTGCGCGCCGACATGCATGTGGCGCTCGACGAACTGCCGCAGGCCGAGGATATCTACAGCGGCATCCTGGCCAGCAAGCCGATCGGCTGGGCCAGCCTGGGCCTGGCGCGCGTGCTGTTCGCGCAAGACAAGATTGAAGAAGCCGAGAACGTTGTCACAAAGCTCATCGAAGACAACCCCAAGTTCATGGCCGCCTACGATCTGCTGGCCAAGTGCCACGAAATGAACGGCGCCGCCTATCGCGCCCAGAAGATCCTGGAAGAAGCGGTGGCGATTTCGCCGCACATGGTGCGCCGCCTGCGCCGCCTGGGCGAGGTGGCGCTGGAAGCGGGCGACGTGGTGGTGGCGGAAAAATCGTTCAAACAGGTGGTATCGCGCTCCAAATACTCGGAATTTCGCGACCCGGAAGACCACGTCAAGCTGGTCAAGACCCTGCTCAAGAAAGGCGACACCAACCAGGCCGGCAGCGTCATCCGCGACATGGAAAAGTCCCTGCGCGGCAATGCCGCCATCGATGCCTGCAAGTCCATTTCGGTGGCGCTGCTGCATGAGTCGGCCGGCAATACCTCGGCCGCAGTGACGGAACTCAATGCGGCGGTGGCGGCGGTGCGGCTGTCGAAGGGCTTGTCGAGCGAGCTCAAGATCGACCTGGCGCGCACCTGCCTGTCGAACCGGCTCGACAATGCTGCGGCGGAAGTCATGCTGACGGTCATGAACGACGTCGACAGCGACGTGTCGATGCAGGATGCGATGAGCGTGTTCGTCAAGGCCGGCCGGCCCGATCTGGCCGAAGGCATGAACTCGCGCCTGATGACCCAGGTGCAGGAACTGCTCGACCTGGCCGCCGAAAAAGGCAATATGGGCGACGTGAAAGGCGCGGTGCAGACCCTGCTCGAAGCCCAGCACATGGCGCCGAAGAACGTGCAGGTCATGGTGGCGCTGGCCAAGGCGATCCTGCGCCAGCTCGAAGACCTGGGCTGGGATCATCCGCTGGCCGAGACATGCAACACCCAGATCGACGCCATCCGCAAGATCGACCCGGCCAATCCCCTGCTTCCGGGCCTGACCGAGGATTACCACAGCGCCCAGCGCAAGTACGGCATTTCGACGTAGTTCCTGCTACCGCGCCACCAGACCAGCGGCAAATGCATCACCTGGAACGAGGGTTCAGCACTCGCGTGCCAGCGCCCCGCTCTTGCACGGCTTGGCGTTGGCGGGCGTGTGCAGCTTGAACGGCGGCTCCTGCCTTGCGCTTGTCTTGGCGGGCGCAGGTTTGGCTTTCGCCGCCGGCTTGGTCCCCGGCTTGGTTGCAGGCTTTGTTACCGGTTTCGGCGCCACCTTGGCCTTGAGGCCAGGTTTGACAGGCGCCACGGCAGCCGGCTTCTTCTTCGCGCCCGCTTTCGCCACCACCGGCGGTGCGTTCTTCTTTGCGACCGGCTTGGCAGAAGCGACAGGCGCCTTCGGCTTGACCACCGGCTTTTTCAAAACGACCGCAGGCGGCTTGGCCTTGACGTCTGGCTTGGCCGGCATCGCCTTTTTCACCACCGCGGCAGCAGGCGGATGCGCAGGTTTCGGCGCGGGTGCAGGCTCAACCGGCTGCTTGACAACCGGCGCGGCTGGTTTTTCCGGCTCGGGCGGCAAGACGACCAGCGGCGGCACCGGTTCCGGCGCGGGCGTGATGCGGCCCGGCGGCGGCGACGTATTGTCGGGTACCGGTTCGGGGACTGTCGGAGGAACCGCAGCGGCCGGCGGCGTCTTGACCACTGGCTTGGCCGACGCCGTGGCATCGACCTTCGCGCTCATCGCCACGGCATGCATGGCATTGTCGACCTTGCGTTCCGAATAGAACCAGAACCCGGCGCCGACGAGCGCCGCCAGGGCAGCCACACTGCCGCCCCAGGCCACCGCCGCGCCGATCCAGTCGCCCGCGGGCGCCCTCTCCTGCGGCGCGATACCCAACAACACCGGCGGACCATCCGGGTCCGCAGGCGCCGGGGCAGGCGGCGCCGGCTCGGGAGGTACTGGCGGCGCAGCAGGTGCCGGCTCGTTTTCCGGCAGCAGGCTCGGTTCTACCCGCCGAGGGCCGTTTTGCTCATGTGATTCCAAAATGCAACCCTTATTGATCTGACACTAAATTGTGTACCAATCCATAAGTGTAGCCAATTTCACAAATTTTTGGAGCACGAATCTCCAAATCCGCCTCCACCCGGCGTTTCGATCACGAACAGGTCGCCTGCCGCCATCTCGGTTTTGCCGATATGCGCGAGCAGCTCGACGCTGCCGTCGGCCCGCACCACGCTGTTCACTCCGCATGCGCCCGGGCTGCCGCCAGCCATGCCGAACGGCGCATGGATACGGTTATTCGACAGGATCGCCGCCGTCATCGGCTCCAGGAAGCGCACCTTGCGCACCCCGCCGTTACCGCCGTGCCAGCGCCCTGCCCCGCCCGAACCGGGCCGGATCTCATAGCTTTCCAGCCGCACCGGGAAACGGAATTCCAGGATTTCCGGGTCGGTCAGGCGCGAATTGGTCATGTTGGTCTGGACCACGTCGGTGCCGTTGTAGCCCTCGCCGGCGCCGGAGCCGCCCGAAATGGTTTCGTAATACTGGTATTTGGCGTTCCCGAACGTGAAATTGTTCATCGTGCCCTGCGAGGCGGCCATGACACCGAGCGCGCCGTACAGCGTGTTGGTGATGCAGGTCGACGTTTCCACGTTCCCCGATACGACCGACGCCGGATAGTGCGGATTGAGCATCGAGCCCGGCGGAATGATCACCTTCAGCGGTTTCAGGCAGCCAGCGTTGAGCGGAATTTCATCATCCACCAGCGTGCGGAACACATACAGCACCGCCGCCATGCACACCGCCGACGGCGCGTTGAAGTTGTTGGCCAGCTGCGGCGAGGTGCCGCTGAAGTCAATCGTCGCGCTGCGGGTGGCTTGGTCGACCCGAATGGCAACCTGGATCCGGGCGCCGTTATCGAGGTCGGTGGTGAAGTCGCCGTCCTTGAGCGCCGTGATCACGCGCCGCACCGCTTCTTCGGCGTTGTCCTGCACGTGCCCCATGTAAGCCTGCACGACGGCCAGCCCGAAGTGCGCGACCATCTTGCGCAGTTCGTCCACACCCTTCTGGTTGGCCGCCACCTGCGCGCGCAGGTCGGCCATGTTCTGGTCGGGATTGCGCGCCGGGTAGCGCGCGCCGGACAAGAGAGCGCGGGCTTCCGCGTCGCGCAGCAAGCCATCGGCGCCGTCGACCAGCTTGAAGTTATCGATCAATACGCCTTCCTGCTCGATGAACACCGAGTCCGGCGGCATCGACCCTGGCGTGGTGCCGCCGATGTCGGCGTGGTGACCGCGCGAGCCGACGTAAAACAGGATCGCGGCGCCCGCCTCATCGAACACCGGCGTAATGACCGTCACATCGGGCAGATGGGTGCCGCCGTGGTACGGGTCGTTGAGCATGAAGACATCGCCCGGACGCATCTTGCCGGCGTTTTCGGTCATGACGGTCTTGATCGATTCGCCCATCGAGCCCAGATGCACCGGCATGTGCGGCGCATTGGCGATCAGGTTGCCGGCGGCATCAAAAATCGCGCAGCTGAAGTCCAGCCGCTCCTTGATGTTCACCGAGTACGCGGTGTTCTGCAGGCGCAGCCCCATTTGCTCGGCAATCGACATGAACAAATTATTGAAGATCTCCAGCATCACCGGATCGGCCGTGGTGCCGATGGCGCGCCGCGCGGGCAGCGCTTCGATCCGGGTCAGCACCAGGTGGTTGTGCGGCGTGACTTTCGCCTGCCAGCCCAGTTCCACCACGGTGGTGGCGTTGTCTTCGGCGACGATGGCCGGGCCCTTGATCACGTCGCCCGGGCGCATGTCGGCCCGCTTGTACAAGCCCGTGTTGTGCCACGAGTCGGCGCCGAACATGCGCACCGTCTCGCGCGCCTTGAGCGGTGCCTCGCGCGTGGGCAGCACGGCCAGGTTCTCGGCCGGCGCGTCGGATGCGCCGATGGCTTCGACCGAGACCGCCTCGACCACCATCGCCTTCGACGGCATCAGGAACGAGAAGCGCTTCTTGTAGGCCGCCTCGAACTGGTTCTTCATGCGATCGGGATTATCGAACAGGACGATGATGGCCGAATCGGTGCCTTCGTAGCGCAGGTGAACGCGGCGCACCAGGCGGATGCGCGAAGCGGCCACGCCCTGATGCGTGAGTTCGCGGGTCAGGCCTTCGCCGAGGGCGTGCAGATAGCCGGCCAGCATATCGGGGGTGGTGTCGGCCAGGCGCAGTTCGACCGCGCGCTCGCGCATGGAGCGCTGGTCGGCCAGGCCCATGCCGTAGGCCGACAGCACGCCGGCCAGCGAGTGCACGAACACCGTCTTCATGCCGAGGGCGTCGGCCACCAGGCAGGCGTGCTGGCCGCCGGCGCCGCCGAAACTGGTGAGTGCATAGTCGGTCACGTCGTGGCCGCGCTGCACCGAGATCTGCTTGATCGCGTTGGCCATGTTCCCGACCGCGATCTGGATGAAGCCTTCGGCCACCTGCTCCGGTGCCGGCGTGGCGCCGGTGGCGGCGCCAATCTTCTGCGCCAGCGCGAGGAACAGCGCGCGCACGCGCTCCGGGTCGAGCGGCTGGTTGGCATCGGGGCCGAACAGGCGCGGGAAATGCGCGGGCTGGATTTTGCCCAGCATGACGTTGCAATCGGTGACCGCGAGCGGTCCGCCGCGCCGGTAGCTGGCCGGCCCCGGATTGGCGCCGGCGCTGTCCGGGCCGACACGATAGCGGCTGCCGTCGAAATGCAGGAGCGAGCCGCCGCCGGCGGCCACGGTGTGAATGCTCATCATCGGCGCGCGCATGCGCACGCCCGCGACTTGGGTCTCGAACACGCGCTCGAATTCGCCCGAAAAGTGCGATACGTCGGTCGAGGTGCCGCCCATGTCGAAGCCGATCACCTTGTCGAAGCCGGCCAACTGGCTGGCGCGCGCCATGCCGACGATGCCGCCGGCCGGTCCGGACAAGATGCTGTCCTTGCCCTGGAAGGCACGGGCGTCGGTGAGGCCGCCGTTCGACTGCATGAACTGCAGGTTCACGGTGGGCATCTCGGCGGCCACCTGGTCGACGTAGCGGCGCAGGATCGGCGAGAGGTAGGCGTCAACGACGGTGGTGTCGCCGCGTGCAACCAGTTTCATCATCGGGCTCACTTCGTGCGAGACCGAGACCTGGGTGTAGCCGATGGCGCGGGCGATGCGCGCGGCCGCCGCTTCGTGCGTGGTGTAGCGGTAGCCGTGCATGAAGACGATTGCCAGCGAACGGGCGCCGTCGTCATAGGCTGTTTGCAGGGCGGCGCGGGTGGCGTCGTCGTCGAGTGGGGTGAGCACGTCGCCGTGGGCGCCCATGCGTTCATCGATTTCCACCACGTGGCTGTACAGCAGTTCCGGCAGCACGATATGACGATCGAACAATTTCGGCCGGTTCTGATACGCTATGCGCAGCGCGTCGCGAAAGCCACGCGTGATGGCCAGCGCCGTGCGCTCGCCCTTGCGTTCGAGCAGTGCGTTGGTGGCGACAGTGGTGCCCATCTTGACCGCCTCGATAGCCTCGACCGGTATCGGATCGCCGGCCCGCAGGCCAAGCAGGTGGCGGATGCCGGCGACGGCTGCATCGCTGTATTGCTCCGGATTTTCGGACAACAATTTATGGGTCACCAGGCTGCCGTCGGGCTGACGCGCCACGATGTCGGTAAATGTGCCGCCGCGATCGATCCAGAATTGCCAATCCATGTGCCGTCCTTAAATGTGTTTGGAATGGCGCATATTGTAGTGCCCAACCCGAAATTTTAGTCGCAGCGCATTGAAATTGGCACAATATTGGTGCCTTTGCAACGGAGTTATGATGAAATCACTGTACAACGTGGCCGAAATCCGCAGTATCGAACAGACCATGGCAGCGGCCCTGCCGGCCGGCACGCTGATGCAGCGCGCCGGCGAAGCGGCCACCGGCGCCGCGCGCGACATGCTGGCCCGGCGCAAGGTGCTGGTGCTGGCTGGCCCGGGCAACAATGGCGGCGACGCGCTCGAAGTGGCGGCCAACCTGGCCGGTGCCAACACCGATCTTGACGCCGATGTCACGGTACTGCATCTTCCCGGCGCGGCGGCGCCCTCGCCCGAAACAGCGCAGGCGCTGGCCCGCGCGCGCGCCAGCAAGGCGCACTTTGTCGATACCCTGCCGCTGGGGCGCGACTGGGGCCTGATCGTCGATGGCCTGTTCGGCATCGGCCTGGCGCGCCCGCTGGCTGGCGAGATGCGTTCGCTGGTCGAGACCATCAATGCACTCGGACGGCCGGTGCTGGCGCTCGATGTACCGAGCGGGCTCGATGCCGATACCGGCGCCGTGATCGGCCCGGACGGCGTTGCGATCCACGCCACGCGCACGATTACCTTCATCGCCGACAAGCCCGGGCTGCATACGTATGAAGGACGCGACTACGCCGGCCAGGTGCAGGTGGCGCCGCTCGGCATCGATCCGGGCCAGCGGCCGCCAGCCGGGGCGCGCCTGAACGAGCCGGCGCTGTTTGCGCGCCACCTCGCGCCGCGCCGGCATAACAGCCATAAAGGCAGCTTTGGCGATGTGGCCGTGGTCGGCGGCGCCAAAGGCATGGGTGGCGCGCCCCTGCTGGCGGCGCGCGGGGCCCTGTTTTGCGGGGCCGGGCGGGTGTTTGTGGCCGCCATCGACCCGGTGGCTGCGGTCGATGGCGGCCAGCCCGAAATCATGATGCGCGACGCCCAGGAGTTCGACAGCGGCGAAGGCACGCTCGTGATCGGGCCGGGCATGGGCGACTCGGTCACCGCCATGCGGGTGCTGTTCAAGGCGCTCGAAGGCACGGCGCCGCTGGTGCTCGATGCCGATGCGCTTAACCTGCTCGCGGCCAGTCCGGACTTGCAGGGACGGCTGGCGCAGCGCGTGGCGCCGGCGATCCTGACGCCGCATCCGCTGGAGGCGGCGCGGCTGCTGGGCGTGACCAGCGGCGTTGTTCAGGGCGACCGGCTGGCCGCGGCGCGCGAACTGGCATCGCGTTTGAATGCGGTGGTGGTGCTCAAGGGATCGGGCAGCGTGATTGCGAATGCCAGTGGGGCGGCGGTGATCAATCCGACCGGGAACGCGGGATTGGCGACGGCGGGCAGCGGTGACGTGCTGGCGGGGATCTGCGGCAGTTTGCTGGCGCAAGGGTGGCAGGCGTGGGAGGCGGCGCTCGGCGCGGTGTGGGTGCATGGCGCGGCGGCCGACCGGCTGGTGGCGCAAGGGAGCGGGCCGATTGGCTTGACGGCGGGCGAGTTGCCGGTGGCGGCGCGCGCGGTGCTCAATGCGCTGGCGCGCTGAGGCACCGTTTCGTCAATTCGCTACACCTTGCTCCGTCGTTCCTGCTATTGGCAGAAACGACTTCCTGCGCGGGAACGACGGATTATGGTTCGGTGGCTAACGGAAACCGCTAGACCTAAACCAACCGCCCACCCGCAATCGTAATCGTCCGTCCACAACGCGCCGCAATCGACGGATCGTGCGTGACCAGCACCAGGGTCGACCCGCGTTCGCGGTTCAATTCGAACATCAGCTGAATCACCGCCTCGCCGGTGGCCGCATCGAGGCTGCCGGTCGGCTCGTCGGCGAACAGCAGCGGCGGCTCGGTAACGAACGCGCGCGCCAGGGCCACGCGCTGCTGCTCGCCGCCCGACAAAAATTTCGGATAATGCTTCAGGCGGCTCGACAGCCCTACCCGTCCCAGCATCGCCGCCGCCTTTTCCTTGGCGTCGCTTTCGCCGCGCAATTCCATCGGCAACATGACGTTTTCCAGCGCATTCAAGTGCGCCAGCAACTGGAACGACTGGAATACGAAGCCCAGCTTGGCCTTGCGCAGGCTGGCGCGGCCATCTTCATCGAGCGCGAAGATATCGTCGCCGGCGAGGATCACCTTGCCGGACGATGGCGTGTCCAGGCCGGCAAGCAGCCCAAGCAAGGTCGACTTGCCCGAACCGGACGCGCCCACGATCGCGAGCGTCTCGGCCGGTTGCACTGTAAAATCCACACTGTGCAAAATGGTGAGCTCGCCGCTGGCGTCGGCCACCCGTTTCGACAGGCCGATCACCTCGATCGCCGCCGGCGCCTTTGCATGGTCACTTACGTAACGATTGGAAGAGTCAGGAATGTCACGCATGCTTGTTTATCTCAAAAAATGGTCTGTTTGCGGGCTGCTGATGCTGGCCGCCTCGGCGAGCGCCTATTCTGCACCAAAAACCGTGCTTGTGCTGGGCGATAGTCTCTCCGCCGAGTATGGCCTGAGCCGCGGCGCCGGCTGGGTCGCGCTGCTGGAGCAGAAACTCAAGGCTGAAAAAATCGACGCCGCCATCGTCAACGCCAGCATCAGCGGCGAAACCACCAGCGGCGGCCGCGCGCGCCTGCCGGCCCTGCTCACGCAGCACAAGCCGGACATCGTGGTCATCGAACTGGGCGCCAACGACGGCCTGCGCGGCCTGCCGGTGCCGGCCGCCGAAACCAATATGCGCACCATGATCGAGCTGGCGCAGAAGAACAAGGCGCGCGTGCTGCTGGTCGGCATGCGCATTCCGCCCAACTACGGGCGCGATTACACCGAGCGTTTCTTCGGTATGTACAAGTCGCTGTCGACCCAGTACAAGGCGCCGCTGGTGCCGTT
Organism: Massilia pseudoviolaceinigra; assembly: GCF_030846505.1. Taxonomy (NCBI): domain Bacteria; kingdom Pseudomonadati; phylum Pseudomonadota; class Betaproteobacteria; order Burkholderiales; family Oxalobacteraceae; genus Massilia; species Massilia pseudoviolaceinigra. Next base: position 35,872 of record NZ_JAVCWL010000016.1, read on the forward strand.
CATGCTCGACGGCGTGGCCGACAAGCCGGCGCTGTTCCAGCCCGACCGCCTGCATCCGAACGCCCAGGCCCATCCGGTCATCCTGGCGAACATCTGGCCTCATTTCCTCGCACTGGTGAAATCCCGATGAAATATCCCGCCCTGGAGAATTTTGCTTCGCTGCTGCCGCAGCTCGACCAGTTCGACTGCATCATCGACGCGCGCAGCGAGTCCGAGTTCGCCCTCGACCATCTTCCCGGCGCCATCAACTGCCCGGTCCTGAGCGACCCGGAGCGCGTGCGGGTGGGCACCATGTACAAGCAGATCAACGCCTTCGAGGCCAAGAAGGTCGGCGCGGCGCTGGTGGCCAAGAACATCGCGCGCCATATCGAAACGCTGTGGCTGGACAAGCCCAAGGAATGGCGGCCGCTGGTGTATTGCTGGCGTGGCGGCAACCGCAGCGGCTCGATGGCGCTGATCCTGGCCAAGATCGGCTGGCCGTCGGTGCAGCTCGACGGCGGCTACAAGGCGTACCGCGCGTATGTCAGCGCGGCGCTGCTGGAAACGCCCGTGCCGGAATTGAAGGTTATCTGCGGCACCACGGGCAGCGGCAAGAGCCGCCTGCTGCAGGTGCTCGATTCGATCGGCGCGCAGGTGCTGGACCTGGAACAGCTGGCCGCGCACCGCGGCTCGGTGCTGGGCAATCTGCCGAGCAAGCCGCAGCCGTCGCAAAAGATGTTCGAAACCCTCATCTGGGAAAAACTGCGCCGCTTCGATCCGGCCCGGCCCGTGTTCGTGGAATCGGAAAGCAAGAAGGTCGGCCAGTTGCGCGTGCCGGACGCGTTGATGAACAAGATGCGGCAATCGTCGTGCGTGTCGTTGATGCTGTCGCGGCCGAACCGGGTGCGCCTGCTGATGGAAGACTACCAGCATTTCACCGAGAGTCCGGACACGCTCAATACGCAGCTCGACTGCCTGACGCTGCTGCACGGACGCGACAAGATCGACAGCTGGCACGCGCTGGCCAGCGGCGGGCAGATGCCGGTGCTGGTGGACGAATTGCTGGCCGCGCACTACGATCCGGCTTACCTGCGCTCGATCGACCGCAATTTCATCCAGGTCGGCAAGGCCGAGGTGGTGCAGCTGGACGATATCGGCGAGGCGGATTTCCTGGCCGCGGCGCACCATTTGAATGCCGCGTGAACAACCTTTGACAACTTGACCGCATGAGCACACCGCGTAACCTGAGCAGCACGCCTGCCGAGATGGAATCCCATGTCGGCGACGCCGACACCAGCGTCGCTTTTCCCCTGCGCCGCTATGCGGAAGAGCCGGAAAATTCGTTCAATCAGTACGAACTGCTGACCATTCCCCGCTATCAGCAAAAATGTCTGCTGCACCGTTTCGGGCGCGGCGACTCGCTCGACAGCATCCGTGCCTGGTTCGTGGACGACATGCTGCCCACCTTGCGCAGCACGCAGGAAACGAGCAAGAAGCTGTTCCCGGAGCATGACGTGCTGATTGATGCGGGCGAACCATGGGCCTTGCTGTGGCTGTTTGCCTTCGTCTGCTTCGACGACAAGGGCACGGAACTGGCGCGCGCCGACACCTGGTTCACGCGCGAGGACGGCCCGGTGTTGTTCGACATGATGCTCAAGGCATTTGTTCCATCGACGTCGTACGCCAAGGAATACGATCCAACGTTCTCGGAGCCGAAAGACGAAGCGGTCATCGATGCGCTGCTGCTGGACGAACCTGCGCGCACGCGCGCACTGGAAGCATGCATGCGCCAGTGGCCGAAACTGATGAAGCCATCCGGCTACCGTGAAGCGCCGGCCGCAGGCAAACATATCTTCCTGCATTTCCCGTTCGAGATTGCGCTGGCGGTGTGTGCCTACGATATCGACGACAGCACCTTCCGCGACCTGCCCTACTATCCGCGCGAGCTGGTCGACTATTACCGTGAACACGTGCGCGGCAAGCGCGATGCGTGGCGCGCCACGGGTGCTGGCGCGGGACCGGAAATTCCGCCTTCGCCGCACCTGCAGCCGAAAAAAGTCTACTCCCTCAAGCCTGCCGAGGCGTACGTGCGCTGGCTGGAGCTGGCCTGCAACGAGCAGGCCGACATCGTCACCAAGGCGCACAAGGGGCTGAAGAAGCGCAAGAGCATGCCGGCGCTGTGCAGCGCGATGGAGGTGCTGGCCGGGCTGGGTTATGGCGCGCAGGCGGACTTGAAGGACGACGAGTCGCTGGCCGACCATGTGGTGGCCATGTGCGCCGCGCGCGGCTTGCCCGGATTCACGCCACCGCCGCCGCCGCCGGAGGGCCCTGCCCGCATCAGCAAGATCCTGTCGAGGTTGCAGGCATGGGCGGCCGGGCAAGGCCAGCAGTTGTTCGTCCTCAACGACGACGATGACGACAACTGGAACGCGCTCCTGGTACGGGCCGATGCGAAGGATGAATTTACGCTGCTGTGCGAACAGTTGTCGCTTGAGGTGCTTGACGAGGATGGCTGGAGCTGAGACTTCGTCAGCCCCTTTTATTCACGAAATAAGATGCCGGAATGTCGGTTCGATGTTTTTTGAATGCAGGAAGCGCACGATGTCTTCCAGCGTGGCGTCGCGCAGCAGCAAGCCATCGGCGCTGGGGGCAGGCTCGCGTGGCGGCACGCTGACGCTCGCCTTGACGGGCGCACCATGCGCCTGTTCGAGTACGTCGAGGGCATGCTGGAACTGTTTGGCGCTGATGCGCTCCACGCGCTCGAGCAGCGCTGCCTGGCCTGCCAGCGGCGGCGGCATTTCCAGCCCGGACTCGTCGGCAAAGGAAGCGCCCAGGCCCGGATCGATGAATGCGGCCCACTTGCCGCTGTGCGGGTCGAGGCAAGGCGGCAATTCCACCGGGGCGCTGGCCGCGTCCGCAAGCACGTCCATGTCCGGGGTGTAGGCCCGGCGGAGCAATTCCAGAAACGTTTGAACCCGGGCGACCGGCGTGGGCGTGTCCAGCGACATCCACAGGTAGTAGCCATTGGCACCCGAAATACTGACTGCCGGCGCGGGAAAGCCAAGCTCGGCCTGCAAGGCGTTTGCCAGCGTGCACAGGCGCATCCAGTGCTGCGCTTCTTCGGCACCGGGCGTTTTTCGGAAGGCGATGACGATGGCACGCGTGCGGCCGGTATCGTCCGCCGAATCGATCGCAAGGGAGGATTGGCCCAACCGGCGCTGCGCCAGCGTTTCTGGCGACAAGCTACCTTCGGGCAGGTATAACCTCGTCAATTCCGACATCAATTTCTGCATCTGTTTCCTTGAATCGGACCGCATCGGCCTGCTGCTTAGGCTCGTCCTTTCGCGTATTTTGCCACAGGACGCCTCGATGCCGGAGGCCTGCTGAGAAACTCGGCTTCAAGACCTGGGCAACGGGTCTGCGTGCATTTGTACCAAGCGTTATCATTGAACGAGCAGACGCCGTTCAGATTGTCTTTCACAAAATGGCAATCGACGAACTCGCACTCGACGAACTTGCATCCTGCAAAGCTGGTACCGCGAAATGTACAGTCCGTGAATTTTACGTTGACGAACAGCGCGCAATTAAACAGGCCCCAATACCACGTGCAGCGCTCAATGGTGCAGCCGATAAAAGTGGAATCCACATTCCCGCCCTCGGTATCGATCCCGATAAATTCGCAATACCGATAAATATGATCGTTCCACCCGGCCGGTTTTCGCAAGGATGTTTCGAATCGTTCGCCTTCATATAACATGTAATGCGCTCCAAATTAATCGGTTATGCTGGATGTTGCCAACACCTGCCCTCGGAAACGCCTTGAATTCTCCCTACCGCCCCCCTGCCGCCCAATTCGCCAATCAATCCGCCACAGGTACCGATATTCGCCGGCGCGGAGCCGCTATCTTCGCCACACTCCCCTCGCTCTTGCTCATTATCTTTCAGGGAAATAGTTTTTACGTGCATCCGGTGTGGACAGAAATCCGCGTCTTTGAGCCGAGCTACACGATGACGCCATTGGTCCTGATAAGCGCAGTTACAGGTCATGCCATTGCGCTTCAATGTATTCAGGCATCGGCGTCGCGCATGATCGGACTGGGCGCGGCGGCTGCTGCGATGTGGGCGATGACCGCAGTCGTCGCGGGCAACCTCATTCTTGACAAAGCGACGCAATTCAATCTTGTCGCGGTGCTCGCACAATGGGCAGTCATCGTTGCGTTCTTCTTGCCAATCATAATAGTGAAATGCGTAATCCTGCGGCATTATGGCCGTGCCATGCTGGCACCGGACGACAAGCCAATAGCAGGCATCGCCAACGGCCCCCCTCAATGAGGCCAACGCTAAGCCTCAAGGGGCGATGAGAGGCGAAAAAAAACCCGGCAGCGCGAGCGACCGGGTTTTTATCTGCCTGAACAGCGATTACTTCACCGCAGGGACAGCTGGCGTATCGGCTGCGGCGACTTCAGTCTTGACCGTGACCTTGGCCTTGGCTTTTTGCTTGAGCGCATCGATGTAATTATGCATCTCAGCCTGGCCAATACGCTGGGCAATGTCCTGCTGCTCCGCTGCGCGGCGCGCCACGTCCGGCTTGGCTGCTTGCGCGACCTTGCCGATGCGATAGACGCCGTAGCCGATGCCCGGCAGGTCCACGCCAACATAGGCTGGCAGCTTGCTCGTGTCTGCCTTCAGAACGGCGGTCAGCGCGGTCGGGTTGATGCCCGTCGGCGCGGCACGGCTCACTACCTTGGCTTCGCCGAAACCGGCGGCGTCGCCGCTGGTCTTGGCGGCAGCGATCTTCGCTTCGCCGGCTTTCTTGGCCAGGTTGGCCGCTTCCTGCTCAGCCACGCGGGCACGGATGACGGTGTCGACTTCGGCCAGCGGACGCTTGGTCGCCGGCTTGTACTCCAGTACCCGGGCAGCGATCAGCGTGCTTGGCGTGGCCTGGATGGCATCGGTATTGTGCTTGTTCTTGAGCACGCTATCCGAGAACACCGCGTTCAGGAACTTGACGTTGTTGAACGGTGCATTTCCCAGGGCCGGATTCGGCGTGCGCGACAGGTTGTCGATCGTTTCGATCTTCAGCTTGAGCTTGTCCGCGGCCGGTTTCAGGCTATCAGACTGGTCGTACACGGTCTCGCTGAAGACCTGCGCCAGTTCCGAATACTTCTTCGACATCTTCGGCTTCTTGACTTCGGCAACGATGGCATCCTTGACTTCGTCGAACGGCTTGACGACCTCGGGAACCAGCTTGGTCACGGTCAGGATGTGGTAACCGGATTCCGATTCCACCACGTCGCTGATTTCACCCTGCTTGAGCTTGAAGACGGCCGGTTCCAGCGCGGCGCTGAGGAACTCGCCCTTCTTCGCCTGGCCCAGATCGCCGCCCTGCTCGGCCGTGGCCACGTCTTGCGACTTGGCTTTGGCAACCTCGGCAAAACTCTCCGGCGCCTTGCGCAGCTCGGCCAGCACGGCGTCGGCCTTGGCTTTGGCGGCGGCCTTGTCGGCAGCGCTCGCGCCTTTGGCGACGGTGAACATGATGTGGCTGTATTGGCGATCTTCCGGCGTGGTGTAGCGCTTCACGTTGCTCTTGTAGAACTCGCTCACTTCGGCATCGGTCACGCTGACCAGGCCCTCGACCGCGGCGGCGTCGAACATGATGTATTCGATCTTGACCTTTTCCGGAATCTGGAACAGGGCGGCATTCTTGTCGTAGAAGGCCTTGACCATCTCGTCGGTGACCTTGACCTGGGCTTGCTGCTCCTTGGCCGGGAACAGCATTTCCTGCACTTCGCGTTCCTGGTCGAACATGTCGGACAGGCGCGAGGCGATGGCGCGCGGAACGAATGCCGTTTCCTGCACGGTGCCGGTCAGTTGCTGCAGCGCGAAACTGCGGCGCAGGCTATCTTCGTACTGGGGCGCCGTCATGCGCGCGTTGTTCAGCGCGGCCTTGTACACTTCCACGTCAAACTTGCCGTTGGTATGGAAATTCTCATCCTGCTGGATCGTGTTGACCAGCACATCGTCGCCCACCGTCAGGTGGCTGCGGTCGATTTCGGTTTCCACGGCGCGCTGCGCGACCAGGTTATTGAGGATCTCACGCTTGAATTCAGGCGTATCGAAGCGCTTCTGGTCGAACTGCGCACCCATCATGGCGCGATAGCGGTCGATCTGCTTGCGCTGGGCATCTTCCCATTCGGGCTGCGTGATCTTCTTGCCGTTCACATTCGCCACTTCGATGGTACTGTCGGTGTTTTCGTTGGTGGCCATTCCACCGACGACCAGGAACGAGGCTGCCAGCAATACGAGCATGACCTGGATCCAGCGCTTGTGATTACGAATAAATTCAAACATGGTTTGCCAATTCGAGATAAATAAAATTGCGATTGAATGCGATTGAGACGCACATATAAAAAAAGGCGAACTTTCGTTCGCCTCTTCTTTTTTTTTGACAGGACTGCCAGGACCCGGCCGCCTTGTGCGAACCATGGAATCGGCATGCTGGCGACTCCTGAACCCCGGCGCACTTCCCGTTCGGGAACTGCACCATCGTACTGCTATATGCTGGCGGAGCGGACGGGACTCGAACCCGCGACCCCCGACGTGACAGGCCGGTATTCTAACCAACTGAACTACCACTCCTAAATCGTTTCTTCTTTTTCATTGGCGGAGCGGACGGGACTCGAACCCGCGACCTCCGACGTGACAGGCCGGCATTCTAACCAACTGAACTACCACTCCTCAAATCAACTTCGTATTTTTTATTGGCGGAGCGGACGGGACTCGAACCCGCGACCTCCGACGTGACAGGCCGGCATTCTAACCAACTGAACTACCACTCCGTAAAAAATACTGTACAACATGCCAGGCTCTGGTGGGGGCTGAGAGGCTCGAACTCCCGACCCGCGCCTTGTAAGGGCGCTGCTCTACCAACTGAGCTAAACCCCCGTAAGCACACTTGTGTCACCAAGTGCTTCCGACATTTTCCGGTGATTGTCACCTCACCGAAGGACATTAGTTTACTGCATCTTTAAGCGCTTTACCAGCTTTAAATTTAGGAACTTTCGCGGCCGCGATCTTGATCGCTTCCTTGGTGCGTGGATTGCGTCCGGTACGCGCGGCGCGCTCGCCCACCGAGAAGGTGCCGAAGCCGACCAGGGTCACGCTGTCGTTCTTCTGCAGGCTGGCGGTGACGGCATCGATCATCGCGTCGAGCGCGCGCGTGGCCGAGGCCTTGGTGATGTCCGCCGACTTCGCGATTTCTTCGATCAATTCTGTTTTGTTCACTTGTGCCCCGTTACATAAGATGTGCGGCGAAAAGAAATCCGCAGCGCGTATTAAACAAGCCGTCCATCTGCCTGTCAAGCCAAATACAAACCCAAGCGCCTGGCCAAAAAAGAAACAAGCGTCCGAAGACGCTTGCTTGGGTACTGCGCTACTGCAGGTTTAGTGCTTGACGATGTCCGTTTGCGGAGCCGCGCCATCGACCTGGGTGGTCGCTGCCACAGCGGCGACGGCGGGTACTTCCACCACTGCCGTCGGCATGCGTTCCAGCGCGATTTCGAGCACCTTGTCGATCCAGCGAACCGGAACGATTTCGAGCTTGTTCTTCACGTTGTCCGGAATCTCGGCCAGGTCCTTGACGTTCTGCTCCGGAATGAGCACCGTCTTGATGCCGCCGCGATGCGCCGCCAGCAGCTTCTCTTTCAGGCCGCCGATCGGCAGCACTTCGCCGCGCAGGGTGATCTCGCCCGTCATCGCCACGTCGGCGCGTACCGGAATGCCGGTAAATACCGACACCAGCGCGGTGGTCATCGCGATACCGGCCGATGGACCATCTTTCGGCGTCGCGCCTTCCGGCACGTGAATGTGAATGTCGGCTTTTTCGAACACGTCATTCTTGATGCCGAGCCGGTTGGCGCGCGAACGCACCACGGTGCGCGCCGCTTCGATCGATTCCTTCATCACGTCGCCCAGGGTACCGGTGCGGATCACGCCGCCCTTGCCCGGCATTTGCACCGCCTCGATGGTCAAGAGATCGCCGCCCACTTCGGTCCATGCAAGGCCAACCACCTGGCCGATCTGGTTTTCTTTCTCGGCCACGCCGAAATCGTAACGGCGCACGCCCAGGAACTTGTCGACGTTCTTGTTGTTGACCGTGACCTTTTTATCGGCCTTTTTCAACAGCAGCATCTTGACCACCTTGCGGCAGATCTTCGAGATTTCGCGCTCAAGCGATCGCACGCCGGCTTCCCGGGTGTAGTAACGGATGATGTCGCGGATCGCGCCTTCAGCGACGGCGATTTCTTCTTCCTTCAGGCCATTGGCCTTGATCTGCTTGGGCAGCAGGTAACGCTGGGCGATGCTGGTCTTTTCATCTTCCGTGTAACCGGACAGGCGAATGACTTCCATGCGGTCGAGCAGGGCCGGCGGAATGTTGAACGAATTCGAGGTCGCCACGAACATCACGTCCGACAGATCGAAGTCGACTTCGATGTAGTGGTCCGAGAACGTGTGATTCTGTTCCGGGTCCAGCACTTCGAGCAGGGCCGACGACGGATCGCCGCGGAAATCCGCGCCCATCTTGTCGATTTCATCGAGCAGGAACAGCGGGTTGCGCACGCCGACTTTCGCCAGCGATTGCAGCACCTTGCCCGGCATCGAACCGATATACGTGCGGCGGTGGCCACGGATCTCGGCTTCGTCGCGCACGCCGCCCAGGGCCATGCGCACGAACTTGCGGTTGGTGGCCTTGGCGATCGATTGGCCGAGCGAGGTCTTGCCCACGCCCGGAGGACCGACGAAGCACAGGATCGGCGCTTTCAGTTTGTCGACGCGTTGCTGGACCGCGAGGTATTCCAGAATGCGTTCTTTCACCTTGTCCAGACCATAGTGATCGCCTTCGAGCACTTTTTCGGCGTTCGACAGATCGTTATTGACCTTGGACTTTTTCTTCCACGGCAGATTGACCAGGGTGTCGATGTAGTTGCGCACGACAGTGGCTTCAGCCGACATCGGCGACATCAGCTTGAGCTTCTTGAGTTCGTTGGTAGCCTTGTCCAGCGCTTCCTTCGGCATCTTGGCGGCGATGACTTTTTTCTCGAGTTCGTCGATATCGGCGCCATCTTCGCCCTCGCCCAGTTCTTTCTGGATCGCCTTGACCTGCTCGTTCAGATAGTACTCGCGCTGCGATTTTTCCATCTGGCGCTTGACGCGGCCGCGGATGCGTTTTTCCACTTGCAGAATGTCGAGCTCGCCTTCGAGCTGGCCGAGCAGATGCTCAAGACGCTTGGCGACGTTGAAGATTTCGAGGATCACCTGCTTCTGCTCAAGCTTGAGCGGCAGATGGGCGGCGACCGTATCGGCCAAGCGGCCGGCATCGTCGATCCCTGCCAGCGAAGCGAGGATTTCAGGTGGAATCTTCTTGTTCAGTTTAACGTACTGGTCGAACTGCTGGACGATCGCGCGGCGCATCGCCTCGACTTCGGAATCGTCGCCGATTTCCGAACTGAGCGGGGTCAGGTCCGCGATGAAGTGCGTCGGCGCATCGCTGATGTGGTTGATGCGCGCACGCTGGGCGCCTTCGACCAGCACCTTGACGGTGCCGTCGGGCAGCTTGAGCATTTGCAGGATGTTCGCCACGCAACCGATCTCGTAGATGTCGGACGCGGATGGCTCGTCTTTGGCGGCGGCCTTCTGGGCGGCCAGCATGATGCTCTTGCCCTGCTCCATGGCTGCTTCCAGCGCCTTGATGGATTTCGGACGGCCGACGAACAATGGGATCACCATATGCGGGAAGACGACCACGTCGCGCAACGGCAGTAAGGGCAGCGTCGTTTGCTCGGTTAATTTGGAAGTTGTCATGGCATACCTTATAGAAAGCGTGTTTACGATGTTGGCACTGACTGCCAAAACACAAGACCGGCAGATAAAATATTTCTACAAGTTATTTGAACAATTCATCAACTTGATTCAAATACAACCGGAATAATCTAAAAAAATTTTATCGGAACATCAAATAAAAAAGCCACCGCGCAGCGGTTCCGCTGCGAGTGGCTTTTCGAGTGAAGCCTGATTCTTTTATTGAGGTAAATTGTACCGCCAAGAATTCAGGAATCAATGCTTTTGTTGCGTGCGGAGCGCAGAATTTCAGTTTTCGCCCGATGCTTTTGCGCTTTCGCTGTAAATCAGTAAAGGTTTGGCGCCGTTCGTGATCGAATTTTCATCGATAACGACCTTGATGACATTCTGCTGATTTGGCAATTCGTACATCACATCGAGCAGTGCATGTTCAAGAATGGAACGCAAACCGCGCGCACCGGTCTTGCGTGCCAGTGCCTTGCGGGCAATCGCATGCAAGGCGGCCGGACGGATTTCCAGTTCCGCGCCTTCCATTTCCAGCAACTTGGAATACTGTTTAATCAACGCATTCTTCGGCTCGATCAGAATCTGGATCAGCGCTTCTTCAGTCAGTTCCGACAGGGCGGCAACCACCGGCAGGCGGCCCACCAGTTCCGGAATCAGGCCGAACTTGATCAGGTCTTCCGGTTCGGCTTCGAGCAGCACGTCGGCGCTGGCGCGCTGCGATTCGCTCTTGACGCTGGCCGAGAAGCCGATGCCGCTCTTTTCGGAACGGTTCTGGATGATCTTGACCAGGCCGTCGAACGCGCCGCCACAGATGAACATGATGTTGGTCGTGTCGATCTGGACGAAATCCTGGTTCGGATGCTTGCGCCCGCCTTGTGGCGGTACCGATGCCATCGTGCCTTCGATCAGTTTCAGCAAGGCTTGCTGCACGCCTTCGCCGGACACGTCGCGGGTAATCGACGGATTGTCCGATTTGCGCGAAATCTTGTCGATTTCATCGATGTAGACGATGCCGCGCTGAGCCTTGTCGACTTCGTAATTGCAGCTTTGCAGCAGCTTCTGGATGATGTTCTCGACGTCTTCGCCCACATAACCGGCTTCGGTCAGGGTGGTGGCGTCGGCGATCACGAACGGCACGTTGAGCATGCGCGCCAGCGTCTGCGCCAGCAGGGTCTTGCCCGAACCGGTAGGACCGACCAGCAAGATGTTGCTCTTTGCCAGTTCGACTTCATCCTTCTTGCCCAGGTGCTTGAGGCGCTTGTAATGGTTGTAGACCGCAACGGACAGGATGCGCTTGGCGGTTTGCTGGCCGATCACGTACTGGTCCAGCAATTCCTTGATTTCGTTCGGGGTCGGCAGGTCGGACTTGGCGCCGGCCACCGTTTCCACGTTCGAGGTCTCGTCGCGGATGATGTCGTTACACAGGTCGATGCATTCGTCGCAAATGAAGACGGATGGACCTGCGATGAGTTTCTTCACCTCGTGCTGGCTCTTGCCGCAGAACGAGCAGTAGAGGAGTTTTTCGCCGCTGGAGGATTTTTTGTCTGACATGGGGCAGGTTTCTATTGAATTGCTATAAATGTAACGCGAACCGACGCGCAACAAGGGGGCGCGCTATCAGCATGCTACCCGAAATAAAAACGAAACGCCCGAACGTTGTAGCGCACGGGCGTTTTTTGAGCAACACCTGAGGACGTCCCGGCCTACCTGCTGCACAGCCAGTTCCTGAACCGGCGTGGCGCGCCCTGCTTGCACAGGGCGGCGCGACGCGCGGCAAGAACGGACAGGCTCGCTACGGTTGCCCGACACGACCCGCGCTGACGATTTATTCGCGCTTCGCAAGGACTTTGTCGATCAGACCATATTCCGCGGCTTCCTCGCCCGACATGAAACGATCGCGGTCGGTATCCTTGTGGATCTGTTCCATCGTCTTGCCCGTACGTTCGGCCAGGATATGGTTCAGGCGCTCACGCAGGTAGAGGATTTCCTTGGCCTGGATTTCGATGTCCGAGGCCTGCCCTTGCGAGCCACCCGACGGCTGGTGAATCATGATGCGCGAATTCGGCAGCGAGAAACGCTTGCCCTTGGCGCCAGCGGCCAGCAGGAAAGCACCCATCGACGCGGCCATCCCGGTGCACAGGGTCGACACGTCCGGCTTGATGAAGTTCATCGTATCGAAGATCGCCAGGCCGGCCGAAACCGATCCGCCAGGCGAGTTGATGTAGAGCGAAATATCCTTGTCCGGATTCTCGCTCTCGAGGAACAGCAGCTGGGCGACGATCAGGTTGGCCATCTGGTCATGCACCGGCCCGACCATGAAAATCACACGTTCCTTGAGCAGGCGCGAGTAAATATCGTACGAGCGCTCGCCGCGGCCGCTCTGCTCCACGACCATCGGAATGAGGCCGAGTGCTTGTGTATCCAATGCCGGATTATGGTTCATACCTGTCTCTTCCTTTGTAAGCAGCCTAAAGCAGACTTTAAGCTTGTGCGTTGCTTCCCATCAACTCGTCGAATGCAACAGCCTTGGCTGTGACTTTCGCGATACCGAGTACATAGTTAACGACGTTTTCTTCCAATACAAGAGCTTCGACTTCCGACAGGCGGCGGCGATCGCTGTAATAGTACTTGAGTACTTCACGCGGATCTTCGTAGCTTTGGGCGAAATCTTCGATCTGCGCCTTGACCTGCTCAGGGGTAGCCTGCAGCTTGTTGTCGCCAACCAGTTGCGACAGGATCAGGCCCAGGCGCACGCGGCGCTCGGCCTTGGTGGCGAACAGGTCTTGCGGGAATGGCATGTCCTTGACATCCATGCCGCGCTGCGCCATGTCCTGGCGGGTCATTTCGGCCAGACGCTCGGCGTCCTGGGCGATCATGACTTTAGGAACTTCCATGTCGGTGACCTTGACCAGGGCATCCATCACGGCTTCCTTGTTGCGTGCCTTGACGCGGCCCGCGACTTCGCGTTCCAGGTTGACCTTGATGTCGGCGCGCATTTTTTCCAGATCGCCATCTTCCATGCCCAGCGACTTGGCGAACTCGGCATCGACTGCCGGCAGGTGCGCCCATTCCAGCTTCTTGAGGGTGATGGTGAAGTCGGCGGTTTTGCCGGCCACGTCAGCACCGTGGTAATCGACCGGGAAAGCCAATGGGAAGGTTTTTGCTTCGCCGACCTTCAGGCCGACGGTGGCTGCTTCGAATTCCGGCAGCATGCGGCCTTCGCCGAGCACGAATGCGTAGTCTTCAGCTTTGCCGCCTGGGAATTCAACGCCATCGATCACGCCGACGAAGTCGACGGTCACGCGGTCGCCATTGGCTGCGACCGGCTCGCCGCCGTCGCCGTGTTCGCCGGCTTCACCCTTGGTGTGGTAATGCACGCGCTGCTTGCGCAGGATTTCGATGGTCTTTTCGATTTCCGCGTCCGACACGTCGGCTTTCACGGTTTCGATCTCGACGCCCGACAGGTCGCCGATGACGACTTCAGGATAGACCTCGAAGGTGGCGTCGAACGACAGCACGCCTTCGGCGGAATCTTCCTTTGGTTCGATTTTTGGGAAACCGGCAACGCGCAGCTGGTTCTCGTTGGCGGCGTCATTGAACGCGCGGCCGACTTTATCGTTGAGCACGTCCGATTCGATCTGGTAGCCATATTGCTGCGCGACCATTTTCAGTGGAACTTTGCCTGGACGGAAGCCAGGTGCCTTGGCCGTCTTGGCCTGCTGTTTCAGGCGCTTTTCCACTTCCGTACGGACGTCAGTCAGCGGAAAAGAGATCGTCAAGCGACGTTCGAGTTTACCCAGGGTTTCGACTGCAGTTGCCATTGTAAAAATCGTCCAAAAAATAGTATTAAACTCGTGGTGCGAGGAGGGGGACTCGAACCCCCACACCATTGCTGGCGTCAGGACCTAAACCTGGTGCGTCTACCAATTTCGCCATCCTCGCGGGATCGCATTGACCGCCATCATCGGCGAGAGAATGCACCTTTCCATCTGAAAAAACAAAGGGCGCCCGACAGTGAAACCGGCCGCCCTGCACTGCCTTTGTTAGGGGCTACAACTTCAACCCGGTATTTTACTGGATTTTCTGACCACATAGGGCGTTTTTTGAAACGGACTCAGGCGGCGTATAATTTGGAAACGTTTTCAGTCCTTTAGAGAAATACCTCTGCATGTCTTCCAATCACATTAACAAAGTGCGCCAGGCGAGTTTATTCGCCATGACGTGGCCGATCTTCATCGAGCAGCTCTCGCATATTCTGCCGGGGATTGTCGATACCTTCATGGTCAGCCACCTGGGCGACTCGGCCGTGGCCGGGCTGGCGGTGGCCAACCAGATTGTCGGCTTTTGCATCATTCTGTTTTCGTTCGTCGGCATCGGCAGCGCGGTCGTGCTCACCCACTACCTGGGCGCGGGCGACCATGCCGGCGCCCAGCGCGTGGCGGCCACGGCGGTGGGTATCAACTTCTGGCTCGGGGTGGTGGTCAGTCTGGCGATCTGGGCGTTCTCGGCCGACATGCTGCGCCTGCTGCACCTGCCGCCGCAACTGATGCCCTACGCCCAGCCGTTTCTGGCGCTGATGGGCGGCACCCTGTTCCTCGAATCGATCAATATCGCGTTCGGCTCGGTACTGCGCGCGCATGGGCACACGCGCGAAGCGATGTATGTCGCCATCGGCATGAACGTGCTCAATCTGATCTTGAATGTGGTGTTGATTTTCGGCCTGCTGGGTGCGCCCAAGATGGGCGTGATCGGGGCGGCGCTGTCGACCGTCATCAGCCGCGCCGTGGCCTGCCTGGCCCTGGCCTGGCTGGTGCGGCGCCAGCTCAAGCTGGGCGTGCGCCTGTCGTGGTTCCTGAACCTGTCGCGCGATACGCTCTCGCGCATCCTCAGGATCGGCTTGCCGGCGGCGGGCGAGAATCTGTGCTGGCAAGCCAGCTTCATGGTGATCACGTACTTTGTCGGGCAAATGGGCGTGGTCCAGCTGGCGACGTTCTCGTATGCGATTCAGCTGTCGATGATCATGATGATGCTGGGAATTTCGATCGGCATCAGCACCGAGATCATGATCGGCCACATGATCGGCGCCGGCGAGTTCGATGAAGCCTACCGCCAGTTGCTGCGCAGCTTGCGCGTGGGCCTGGGGGTGACGGTGGTGACGACCTGCGTGGTGGTGCTGCTGGCGCCGTGGCTGCTGGGCTTTTTCAGCAAGGACCCGGCGATTGTGGCCGGCGGCGCGGTACTGCTGCGCATCAGTCTGCTGCTGGAACCGGGGCGCACGTTCAATCTGGTGGTGATCAATTCACTGCGGGCAACGGGCGATGCGCGCTTTCCGGTGCTGATGGGCGTGTGTTCGATGTGGGGCGTGGCGGTGCCGCTGGCATGGCTGCTGGGCCTGCATTTGGGCTGGGGATTGATTGGCGTGTGGATCGCGTTCACCTGCGACGAATGGGTGCGCGGGCTGGCGATGTATGCGAGGTGGAAGAGCCGGGTGTGGGAAAAGCATGCGCACGCAGTGCGGGCGCATGTGGCGGCTTGAGTTACCCGTCGTTCCCGCGCCAAGGCGGCACTCGGCGGGAACCCAAGTCCGTTGCTCAGTCGTAGGCTTCGGCGCAAACTTGGATCCCCGCCTTCGCGGGGATGACGGCTCAAAAACCAATCGATTTAGGTACGCAGCGCCACTGCTTCCACCGGCTTCTTGACCCGGAACCACGCCGCATACAACGCCGGCAGGAACAGCAAGGTCAAGGCCGTCGCCACCACCAGACCACCCATGATGGCGACCGCCATCGGGCCCCAGAACACAGAGCGCGACAGCGGAATCATCGCCAGCGCGGCCGCCGCGGCCGTCAAGACGATCGGCCGGCAGCGCCGTACCGCCGCCTCGATCACCGCATTCCACGGCTCGGCACCGGCAGCGATATCCTGCTCAATCTGATCGACCAGAATCACCGAATTGCGGATGATCATGCCGAACAGCGCAATCACACCCAGATTCGCGACGAATCCGAACGGCCGGTCCAGGATCAGCAGCGCCATGGCGGCACCGGCCACGCCCAGCGGACCGGTCAGGAACACCAGCAGCGAACGCGAGAAGCTGTGCAGCTGCAGCATCAGCAAGGTGAACACAATGAACAGCACCAGCGGCACGTTCGCCGCGATCGACGCTTCCGCGGCCGCGCTGTCGGCAGCGGCGCCGGCCAGCGAGATCGTGTAGCCCGGCGGCAGCGCCGCGCGCAGGTCGGCCAGCTTCAGGCCGATCTGGTCCGACACGGTCGGCCCCTGGATGCCATCGATCACGTCGGACTGCGCCGTGATCGCCCATTCGCGGCCTTCACGCCACACCACGCCCGGCTCCCACACAAAATGGGCGCGCGCGATCTGCGAAATGGTCACCGACTTGCCCGATGCCGTCGGGATGTTGGTGTCGTTGAGCACCGCCATGGTCGCGCGCTCTTCCACCGGCTGGCGTACCACGATGTCGATCAGCTTGTTGTCCTCGCGGAACTGGCCGATGGTCGTGCCCGACAGAATGGTATTGGCCGCACGCATCACCGTTTGCGAGGTCACGCCCAGCGCGCGCAGTTTTTCCTGGTCCAGGTCGAGACGCAGCACCTTGATCGATTCGTTCCAGTTGTCGTTGACGCCGATCGCATTCGGATTGGCGCGCATGATGTCCTTGACCTTGTCGGCAAAATCGCGCACGACGGCGATTTCGGGACCGGCCACGCGGAACTGCACCGGATACGGCACCGGCGGCCCGTTCGGCAGCAGCTTGACCCTGCCGCGCACTTCGGGGAAGTCCTTCTTGAAGATGTCGACAATCTTCAGGCGCAGCGCCTCGCGCTTCTCCAGGCCCTTGGCCAGCACCACCACTTGCGAGACGTTCGATTGCGGGAAGATCTGGTCCAGCGGCAGATAGAAACGCGGGCTGCCGGTGCCGACATAGCTGGTCACGCTCTCGACATCGGTTTCCTTGGCCATCAGCTTCTCGAACTTCTTCACCAGCGCTTCGTTGGCGCGGAACGTGGTGCCTTCGGGCGTCCACATCTCGACCATCAGCTCGGGCCGGCTGGAATCGGGGAAGAATTGCTTCTCGATAAAGTTGAAGCCATACACGCCGAGGAAAAACACGCCCAGGCTCAGCGCAATGGTGGTCTTGCGCCATTCCACGCACCAGGTCACGACGCGGCGGAAACGCTGGAAACCGGGCGTATTGAACAGGTCGTGCTCGCCCTCGCCGGCCGCGTGCGGCTTGACCTTGAGGATCAGGTAGCCGATGTACGGCGTAAACACCACCGCCACCAGCCACGAAATCAACAGCGCCAGCGCATTGACCGAGAACATCGAAAAGGTGTACTCGCCGGCAGCCGACTTGGCCAGGCCGATCGGCAGGAAGCCGGCGGCCGTGATCAGGGTGCCGGTCAGCATCGGCATCGCGGTGGAGGTGTAGGCGAAGGTAGCCGCCTCGAAGCGCGACATGCCCTCCTCCATCTTGCGCACCATCATTTCGACGGCGATGATGGCGTCATCGACCAGCAAGCCGAGCGCGATGATCAGCGCGCCGAGCGAAATCTTGTGCAGGTCGATGTCGAACATGCGCATGAACAGGAAGGTAATGGCCAGCACCAGCGGAATGGTCAGCGCCACCACCAGGCCGGGCCGCGCATCGATGCGCAGCGGCTTGGTATGCAGGCCCAGCGCCAGGAAACTGACCGCCAGCACGATCACGACCGCTTCGATCAGCACCTTGATGAACTCGCTCACCGAGGCCGTCACCGCGCGCGGCTGGTCCGATACCCGTTCGAGTTCGATGCCGACCGGCAGCTTGGCCTTGATGCGGGCCACGGTTTCATCGAGCCCCTTGCCCATCTGAATGATATTGCCGCCCTTTTCCATCGACACGCCCAGGCCGATGACTTCCTTGCCGTTAAACCGCATCTTTTCCAGCGGCGGATCCTGGTATTCGCGCTTGATGGTGGCGAAGTCGCCCAGGCGGAAGGTGGTGCCGTTGGCGCGCAGCTCCAGGTTTTCGAGGTCCTTGGCGCTGGTCAGGGCGCCGGTGACGCGCACTTGCAGGTTGTCCGTTTCGGTGACCAGCACGCCGGTCGATTCGACCGAGTTTTGCGTGGCGATCTGGTTGGCGATGACTTCGAACGGCACGCCGAGCTGGGCAAATTTCTTGTGCGAGAACTCGATATTGAGTTTTTCCGTCTGCACGCCGAACTGCTCGACTTTCGATACCAGCGGCACTTGCAGCAATTGCTGGCGCACGAAGTCGGCATATTCCTTGACCTCGGCGTAGTTGAAGCCGTCGGCCGAAAGCGCGAAGATCGAGCCGTAGGTGTCGCCGAATTCATCGTTGAAGAACGGTCCGATCACCCCGGCCGGCAAGGTGCCGCGGATGTCGCCGATCTTCTTGCGCACCTGATACCAGGCGTTGGCGGTCTCGCGCGGGGGCGTCGATTCGCGCAGCTGCAAAATGATGATCACTTCGCCCGGCTTGGAATAACTCTTGATCTTGTCGATGTAGGGCGTTTCCTGCAGCTTCCTTTCCAGCTTGTCGGTGACCTGCTCGGCCATCTGCACCGCGGTCGACCCCGGCCAGATCGCGCGCACCACCATCACGCGGAACGTAAACGGCGGATCTTCATCCTGCCCCAGATTCATGTAGCTGATCACCCCGCCCAGCAGCAGCGCGACCATCAGGTAGCGCGTCAGCGGAATATGCTCGAGCGCCCAGCGAGAAAGATTGAACCCCTTCATTTGGCAACCTCAACCTTTGCTGCTGCCGGTGCTGCCGCCGGCGCCGCTGCCTGCGGTGCGGGTTTCGCAGCCGGCAGCGGGTCGCTCGACGAGGTATCCGGCGGCAGGATCGTCACTTTCTGGCCCTGCTTGAGCAGGTTCACGCCCGCCGTCACCACGGTCTGGCCGGACGTCACGCCGCTGGCCAGCACCACCTCGTTGCCGGACGTGCCAGCAATGCTTACCGGCACCATGCGCGCCACGCCCTTCTCGACCACCCACACCGAGGTAGTGTTCTTTTCGTGATACAGCGCCGTCAGCGGCACCTTGATCTGCGGCGTGGCCATGGTGCTGGCGAACTGCACCATGGCAGTCATGCCCAGCTTGACGTCGGCCGCGCTGTCGGGAATCGATACCTTGACCGCGTAGGTGCGGGTGGCGGGGTCGGCCACCGGCGACACTTCACGCACCTTGCCGGGAATAACCACATCCTTGTTGGCCCACAGGCGCACGGTCACGTCGGTGAGCTTGCGCAATTGTTCGACCTTATCTTCCGGCAAGCCAATCACGATTTCCTTCTCGCCCATCTTGGCCACGCGCACCACCGGCGTGCCCGGCGAGACCACCTGCCCCACTTCCGCGTCCACGGCCGTGACCACGCCATCGACATCCGACACCAGAGTGGCGTAGCCCGCCTGGTTCGACTGCCCGAAATAGGCCGCCTGGGCCGCATCGACGCTGGACTGCGCCGAGCTGAACGCCGACACCTTGGCGTCGAGCACGGCCTGGCTGACGAAATTTTTCACGCGCAATTCCTGATAGCGCTTCAGTTCCGCCTTGGCCAGGTCGCGCCCGGTTTCCGCCGCGCGCAGGTTGGCCTTGGCCTGGGCCTGCGACAACTTCAAGTCTTGCGGATCGAGCTGCATCAGCACCTGGCCCTTCTTGACCACCGTGCCGGCGTCGACCTTGCGCGCGGTAATCTTGCCGCCAACCCGGAAACCGAGGCGCGACTCGACCCGCGCCCGCACCTCGCCGGCGAATTCGGCGTTCACGCCCACGCTGCTCGACGTCAGCACCACGGCGCGTACGGGACGGATGTCCTCGGTTTTTTCGGCGGGCTTGGAGCAGGCGGACAGCAGTGCTGCCATCACGGCGGCACTGAGAACGGTCATCGGGGCCAAAGGTCTTTGGCGCAGGTTTTTCACGGGGAACACGGTGTTTTCCTTTACTATGCGGTGGTCGCGACCCCGAGGGATCGACGATGATGTCGAGATGCTACTACTCGTTCGACCCTGAGAGCTAACTGACTTTCTGGTTAGTAATTATAATACTGCAAGTTTTATTTGCAAATGACTTTCACGTCATTAATACTCCATGCCCGTCGATCACTACGAGAACTTCCCCGTTGCCTCTGTTTTGCTGCCCCGGCGGCTGGTGCCGGCCGTGGAAGCGATCTACGCTTTCGCCCGCACCGCTGACGACATCGCCGACGAAGGCGATGCCACCGGCCCCGAGCGGCTGGCCGCGCTCAGCGCTTACGAGGCCGCGCTGGACGCCATCGGCCGCGGCGAAACGCAGAGCGAACCGTTGTTCCAGCGCCTCGCCGGCGTGATCGATCAGTATAGATTGCCGCTGCAACCGTTCCTAGACCTGCTGTCGGCCTTCAAGCAGGATGTGGACACAACGCGCTACCCCAGCTTCGAGCTGCTGCTCGATTACTGCCGCCGCTCGGCCAATCCGGTTGGTTTCCTGATGCTGTCGCTGTATGGCGCCGTGGACGAGGCCAACGTGCGCGATTCGGACGCCATCTGCTCGGCGCTGCAGCTGATCAACTTCCTGCAAGACGTCGGCATCGACCGTCAAAAAGACCGTATTTACCTGCCCATGGATGATTTACAGCGCTTCGGCGTGCCCCCGGCCCAGCTCGACCAATCGCGCACCGACGGCAACTGGCGCGCCCTGATGGCCTTCGAGGTGGCCCGCGCGCGCGCGCTCATGCTGTCGGGCGCGCCGCTGGCGCTGCGTTTGCCGGGCCGCATCGGCTGGGAATTGCGGCTGGTGGTCCAGGGCGGCTTGCGCATCCTGGAAGAAATCGAGAAGGTCGGCTACGACGTCTTCGGCCAGCGCCCGCAGATCAAAACGCTGGACTGGATGGTGATTGTGTGGCGAGCAATACGCATGTAAGCCGGCATCAAACGCGGCTCCAACGCGGCAATGACCCGCTGTCGCGCTGCCTGACGACGAAAAAACCCGCGCCCCCTGCCTCGACTTGCACTCATCGGCTATAGAATAGCGGCTTCGCTTCGCGCACCCTTGCATTTTTGACCATGTCCCCTGACGAATACTGCCAACAAAAGACCGTCCAGAGCGGCTCGAGCTTTTATTACAGCTTCCTGTTCCTGCCTCCGGAGCGGCGCCGCGCGATCACTGCGCTGTACGCCTTCTGCCGCGAGGTGGACGACACGGTGGACGAATGCACCGACCAGTCGATCGCGCGCATCAAGCTGGCCTGGTGGCGCAACGAGCTCTCCAGCATGTACGCGGGCGCGCCCACCCACCCCGTGACGCAAGCCTTGCAGCCGCACCTGACGGTGTACAACCTGCAGGAAACGCACATGCAGGCCATCGTCGACGGCATGGAAATGGATCTGGACCAGACCCGCTACCTCGATTTCCCGGCCATGAAGCGCTACTGCTGGCACGTGGCCAGCGTGGTCGGCATTCTGTCGGCGAGCATTTTCGGCGTGACCAATCCCAAGACCCTGGAGTATGCGGAACAGCTCGGCCTGGCGTTTCAGCTGACCAATATCATCCGCGACGTGGGCGAAGATGCGCGCAAGGGCCGCATTTACCTGCCTGTCAACGAACTGCAACAGTTCGGCGTGACCGCGGCCGACCTGCTCAACGCGCGCCACAGCGACAAGTTCGAGAACCTGATGCGCTTTCAGACCGAACGCGCGCAAAAGGTCTACGACGAAGCCTTTGCCCTGCTGCCCAAGGAAGACCGGCGCGCCCAGCGTCCCGGCCTGATGATGGCGGCCATCTACCGCACCGTGCTCGACGAAATCGAACGCGACAACTTCCACGTGCTCACTCAGCGTATCTCGCTCACGCCGCTGCGCAAACTGTGGCTGGCGTGGAAGACCTACATCCGTG
This sequence comes from Massilia pseudoviolaceinigra, assembly GCF_030846505.1. NCBI lineage: Bacteria > Pseudomonadati > Pseudomonadota > Betaproteobacteria > Burkholderiales > Oxalobacteraceae > Massilia > Massilia pseudoviolaceinigra. The sequence goes on from NZ_JAVCWL010000016.1 coordinate 57,613, forward strand.
GCTAAAGTGGACATGAGCGCCGCCGTCATCGGCGCCGGCTGGGCCGGCTGCAGCGCGGCCGTCGAACTGGCCCGCGCCGGCTGCAAGGTCACCCTGTTCGAGGCCGCGCGCACGCTCGGCGGACGGGCGCGCGCGGTCGACGTACAGGGCCGCCAGCTCGACAACGGCCAGCACATCTTGCTGGGCGCCTACAAGGAATCGCTGCGCCTGATGCGCGCGGTCGGCATCGACCTGGGCGCCGCCATGCTGTACCTGCCGCTGCAGATGCGCTATCCGAAGGAAAGCGGCGGCATGGACTTTGTCGCCCCGCGCCTGCCGGCGCCGCTGCACCTGGCGCTGGCCCTGCTGAGCGCCGATGGCCTGGCCTTTGCCGACAAGATGGCCCTGGCGCGCTTTTCCTCCACCGCGCGCTGGATGGGCTGGCGCCTGCACACCGACTGCAGCGTCAGCGAATTACTTGAACGCTACGACCAGACCGACCGCCTCATCGAACTGATGTGGCGTCCGCTGTGCCTGGCCGCGCTCAACACCGCGCCCGAACGCGCCTCGGCCCAGGTCTTCCTGGCCGTGCTGCGCGACAGCCTGGGCGCGAGCCGCGCCAGTTCCGACATGCTGCTGCCGCGCGTCGACCTGAGCGCGCTGTTCCCGGTGGCCGCGGCAGCCTTCGTGGAACGCGCCGGCGGCGCCGTGCGCCTTGGCGCCAAGGTCGGCTCCTTGGCACCGGCTGACGCTACCGGCGGCTGGCTCCTTGGCGAAGGCGAACGCTTCGGCGCCGTCGTCATCGCCACCGCGCCGCCGGCGGCCGCCACCCTGCTCGAACAGGCCGGCGCGCCCGAACTGGCGGCGAGCCTGCAGCATTTCGAGTACGAACCGATCACCACCTGCTACCTGCAATATCCGGCCGCCACCCGGCTCGACCTGCCCTTCTACGCCCTGCGCGACAATGCCGCCAGCGGCCACTGGGGCCAGTTCGTGTTCGACCGCGGCCAGCTCGACGCCGCGCAGGCCGGCCTGTTCTCGGTGGTCATCAGCGCCTCGGGCGCGGCCTCGGAACCGGGACGCGAAGCGCTGGCCCAGGCAGTCGCCAGCCAGCTGGCCGCCGTGCTGCGCCGCCCGGAACTGAGCCATCCGGAATGGGTCCAGGTCATCAGCGAGAAACGCGCCACCTTCGCCTGCACCCCGGGCCTGGCGCGGCCCGCCAACGCGACCGGACTGGCATCGCTGGCGCTGGCGGGCGACTACACTGCCAGTGACTATCCGGCAACAATCGAGTCGGCCGTGCGCAGCGGCGTGGCGGCCGCGCGCGTCGTCCTGTCGGCCAAGGCCACAAAAAAGTGAACGACTGTCCCCCGATTTGGTCGTTTGCGGCGCTGAAAGTGCAGCCTGTCGCATTCCGGTGGAGCTGAACTGTCCGTTTTCGTACAGTAGCACCATCGATACAGGATTTTTACACGGACAGCACATGAACATCGCACTCGGCCTTCGCGCACTCGCATTACTGGTTTTTGTTGCCGCGACTACCGCCGTCATCGTCATGCCGGACCTGCTCGGCGGCGACTCGCAGATTCTCCATTCGGGCGTGGCGCTGAGCCATTCCTGATCCAAAGGCGACCATCATGGGCAAACTCGACTATCTCGACGCGCTGCGGCGCGCCATGGCGGGCATTTCCGCCGACACCCAGGCCAACACGCTGGCTTACTACGAGCAGCGCTTCATCGACGGCGTGGCCGCCGGCCGCACCGAGGCCGAGGTGGCCGCCGGGCTCGACGCGCCGACCGCGGTCGCCGTGAAGCTGCGCGCCACCGTGCACATGCATTCTTTCGAGCAAAAGAAAAATCCCGCCAACCTGATGCGCCTCATGGTGTCGATCGTTGGCCTGGGCATTTTTAATCTGTTCATGGTGGTGCCAGCGCTGGTCTACGCAGCCCTGCTGGCCCTCCTGTACGCGGCCGGCCTGGCCTTCTACGTGGCCGGCATCGCCATTACCGCCAGCGGACTGGCGGGCGCCAACGAACTGGTGCTCGATGGCCCTTTCCGCGAGCTGATCCTGAGCGACGCCTCCAGCGACGAGCGCAACACGATGGAAGCGAAAGTGTCGATCAGCCAGGACGGCGTGCGCTTCTTCCGCGAACACAGGGCCGGCAATGTCCCCAAGGAGGCCGTGGACGCCGTGCGCGAAGCCGGCGAGGCCGCTGACACGGCGGACGCGACCAGTGAAGCGGGCGACGAAGCCGCAGAGGACGGCCCGAAAAAAACCAGCGTGATCCGCCGCGCCGAGGAAGCGGCCAGCGTCGGCGTGCGCATCACCACCAACCTCGAACCGGGGTCGCGCGCTACCCAGACCGTCTTTGGGCTGGGCATCGTACTGGCCGGAATCGTGATCTTCCTGCTGTGCCTGGTCATTACGAAATACACGCTGACCGGCATCCGCCGCTACGCCGAAATGAATGTTTCCCTGCTCAAGGGCAACTAAACGCGGAACCGGAGAATTTCATGCGATCACTTATCAAAGTCGGCTTCGGCCTGCTGCTCCTCGCTTTCGTCCTGATCGCCCTGTTCTACGGCATGCTGCGGGCCCAGGGCACGACTCGTCCGGCCAATCCGGAGGGCCGCGTGGTCGCCAGCGAAGCGCGCCATGTGGGCAACGACGTCACCTCGGTCGTGCTCGGCGGCCCGATCGACATGACCCTGCGCCAGGGCGCGGTAGCGTCGCTGACCGTGCGCGGCGAACAGCGCTTGCTGGGCAATATAGGAACCGTGAGCGAAGGCAATACCCTGCACATCGAAACGAAGGGCATGCTGCTGCACCATAAACAGCCGCTGCAAGTGGTGCTGGTGCTGCCGTCCATCGACAGCGTCAGGATCCATGGCAGCGGCGACAGCACCATCAATGGTTTTAGCGGCGACAAGATCGCGCTGCAACTGCATGGTTCCGGCGACGTCAAATTCAATGGCCGCTATCGCGCAGTCGAGGCCGGCCTGCAAGGCAGCGGCGACATCGAGCTCAACGGCGGCAACAGCGACAAGGTCGACGTCAGCGTGGTCGGCTCGGGCAGCATGACGGTGGTGGGCGCGGCCAAACAGTTCAAGGTGGCGCAGACCGGTTCGGGCGACCTCGACGCCGAGCACCTGAGCGCCGATACGGTGGCCGTCGAGCTGATGGGTTCGGGCAGCGCGGTTGTTCAGGCCCGCAAAAGCGCCACCGTCAACCTGCGCGGCAGCGGCGACGTGAACGTGCATGGCAATCCGGACGAGCGCAACGTCACCCGCAACGGCTCGGGCGACGTTACGTTCGAGTAATCGGCCGCTGCGCCAGCCAGGCCAGCGCTCCATGTCCGGCGGCCCGGCCGCTGGCAAAACAGGCGGTAAGCAGGTAGCCGCCGGTCGGCGCTTCCCAGTCCACCATTTCGCCGGCGGCGAACACCCCCGGCAGCGCGCGCAGCATGGCGTGCCCGTCGAGCGCGTCGAAGCGCACCCCGCCGGCGCTGCTGATCGCCTCGTCGATCGGGCGTGCCCGTTTCAAGGTGACCGGCAGCATTTTCAGGGCCGCCGCCAGACGCGCCGGGTCGGCGAATTCATCCGCCGACAGGCATTCGCGCAGCAATCCCGATTTCACCCCCTTGATGCCCAGCCGGCTTTGCAGATGGCTCGACATCGAGCGCGAGCCGCGCGGACGCGCCACGTCCTCCAGCACCCGTTCGGCGCTGAAATCGGGCACCAGGTCGAGCCAGATGGTGGCGCTGCCGCTTGCCGCAATCTGCTCGCGCAGATCGGCCGACAAGGCGTAGATCAGGCTGCCCTCGACGCCAGTGGCGGTAATCACGAACTGCCCCTGGCGCTTGTGCGGGCGGCCCTGGGCATCGTTGGCGGTAATGGCCACCGTGGTCAGGGGTGCGCCCGCGTGGCGGCTGCTGAAATGCTCGCTCCAGCCGGTATCGAAACCGCAGTTCGACGGCACCAGCGGTGCCACCGCGACCGCGCGCTGCTCCAGTAGCGGCACCCAGGCGCCGTCCGAACCCAGGCGCGCCCAGCTGCCGCCGCCGAGCGCCAGGACGACTGCGTCGGCGCTGACCTCGCGCTCGCCGTCGGGCGTGGCAAAACGCAGCGCGGCGCCATGCCAGCCCAGCCAGCGATGGCGCATGTGCAGCTGCACGCCCGCCTCGCGCAGGCGGTGCAGCCAGGCGCGCAGCAGGGGCGCGGCCTTCATATCGGTCGGAAACACGCGTCCGGAGGTGCCCACGAACGTGTCGACGCCGAGGCCGTGTATCCATTCGCGCACCGCTTGCGCGTCGAAGCGCTCCAGCCACGGCGCCACGTGCCCGCTGCGTGCGCCGTAGCGTTGGAGAAAATCGGCGTATGGCTCCGAATGCGTGATATTCATGCCGCCCTTGCCCGCCAGCAGGAACTTGCGCCCCACCGACGGCATCGCATCGTACAGGTCGGCCGCCACCCCGCCCTGGCTCAGGACTTCGGCGGCCATCAGGCCGGCCGGGCCGCCACCGATGACGGCGACGCGGGCTTGGGGAAGGTTTTCAGCAGGCATGACAGACTCGGTGCGGCGGTTGAACGACCCGCATTGTAGTCGACTTCGGCAGGCTGAAAATAGATGTAAAGCTTGCTTGACATACCGATTATTCATCCCTACCATGTAAAGCATACTTGACTAACGGGGAGACGCAACATGCATGAAAAGATCATCGGCCGGCGCTATCTGCGCGAACTGTTCGGCGCCATCGGCATCTATGCGCTGATCCTGACGGCGGCGATTGTTTACGGGCGCACGCTGGCCGAAGGCCCGGCGCGCACGCTGGTGCTGGCCAGTCCGGTCATCGGCGTCGCCCTGGCCGTCTGGGCCATCGTGCGCCACATGCGCCGGGTCGACGAATTCATCCGCCAGAGCACGCTGGAAAACCTGGGCATCGCCGCCGCCCTCACGGCCGCCCTGACGCTTACCTACGGCTTTCTGGAAACGGCCGGCTTTCCGCGCCTGTCGATGTTCACCGTCTGGCCCCTGATGGGCGCCTGCTGGCTGGTGACGGGCCTGGTACGCGGATGCGCCTTTAAATGAACAAGAACCATGAATAACACCATTCGCGACCTGCGCGCGCAGCAGGGCTGGAGCCAGGCGCATCTGGCCGACCTGCTCAAGGTGTCGCGCCAGACCGTCAACGCCATCGAAACGGGCCGCTACGACCCGAGCCTGCCGCTGGCGTTCGCCATTGCCCGGCTGTTCGCCCAACCCCTTGAAACCATTTTCCATCCCGACCAGGAGATTGCATGATCGCTCGCATTGTTTTAGCCCTGATGATGGCGGCTGGCGCGCCCGCCTTCGCCGCCGAGGCGGCGCCGCAGCCGCCCAACCGCTTCGCCGCCACCCTCGTTCCGGCCGAACGCTTCGAGGTCGGCGCCATGCAGGTCGAACGGCACGGCAAGCGCGGGCGTCCGCTGATCCTCATTCCCGGCCTGGCCAGCGGTTCCTGGGTGTGGCAGAGTACCGCGCGCCAGTTTCTCGGCGACTACACCGTGTATATCGTCACCCTGCCCGGTTTCGACGGCCGCGCGCCGGCGCCGGGCAAGCAGATGGAAGCGGCCCGGCGCGCGCTGGCGCAGCTGATCGAGACGCGCAAGCTGGTCAAGCCGGTGCTGGTTGGACACAGCCTGGGCGGCGTGCTGGCGCTGTCGCTGGCGGCGCAGTTGCCCGAGCGAATAGCCGGCGTGGTCAGCATCGACGGCTTGCCGGTGTTTCCGGGTTCCGAAGACTTGCCGCCGCACCAGCGCGACCAGATGGCGCAATCGCTGGCGCGGCGCATGGCGCCGGCCGACCAGCGCGCATTCGCCGCGCAGCAGCAGGATTACATGCGCGGCACCGGCGTGCTGGACATGGCGCGCGCCGACGAACTGGCCAAGCTCAGCGCGCGCAGCGATCCCGGCGCGGTGCTGCAATACATGGCCGAAACGTTCGCCATGGACTTGCGCCCGCAGTTGCCCGGGATTAGCGCGCCGGTGCTGCTGATTGCGCCGTATTTCGAACCCGACGCCAGCCAGCACGAGCTGACCGAGGACACCAAGAAAACTTACTACGCCTCGCTGATCGCGGCCGCGCCCAAGGCGCAGGTGGTCACGATATCGCCGGCGCGGCACTTCGCCATGTTCGACCAGCCCGAACGCGTGAACGCCGCCATTCGCACCTTCCTCGACGCATTGTAAGTATGCATGGGTTGCGGCGCCGCCACACGCCGCAACCCATCGGTTTACCAGCTTGACCTTCTGGAGTGCCCGGATAATCAACGGCTTGCGCCTGCTGCCGGCGACCGCGGCCGGCGGCCTCGTCAATGGCGCTTGCGCCCGCCGATGGCGAATGCTAACTTGGTTCGGGCCGAACCTCTGATCAACGGGCGCGGCGATGTCAACCGGGTTCCGTCGCCGTGTTGCGACGGAGCATTTAGATCGTCTTCGGAGGAGCATCAGCCATGCCATCCAGGATTGCGCCCACGACACTTCCTTTCGGCTTGAGCGAGCCCGGCTCGCCTGCTCCCGACAACGCACAGTTCACCCGGACCACCGAGAATGCATCGGCCGAGTTGCTGCTCCAGCTTGCTTCCGGAGAGTGGCTCGGCGATGCCGCCATGGCGTCCGACGAAACGCGCGCAACGCTGCAGGAGCTGGCCGCCGTGCTGCGCAGTGCCGGCCCCGGCGAAGGCGAGCCGCTGCGCGTGGGCGACGCCCTGGTGGCGCTGCGCCGCCTGCCTTTCCTGAGCACGCGCATGGAAGGCGGCGCGCCGGCCTGGAGCGCAGGCATGGCGGCAGCAGAACGGATCGGGCCTGTCACCGACCAGCTGGGCCGGCCGTTCTGGCTCGACCTGTTCCGCCCGGTCCGCCAACTGCGCTTCGTGCGCAGCCGCGGGGGACCACCCGTGCTGAGCCTGCCCATCATCCAGGCGCCATGGGCGATCAGCGGCGCCGCCTTGCGCGCCGGCCAGGCGCTCGAACTGGGCGCGGGCAGCGTGTGGTTCGCGACCAGCCTGGTGGCCGTGGCGCCGCCGAACGTGTATTCCGGCGTGCGCATCGCGCGCGGCAGCCTGCGCTTTTCGGTCGACCTGGCGCTTGGCGACGATGAAGTGCTGTTGCCGCCGGGAGTGGCGTTCGACCTGGCGCTCGACTTCGATGTGTCCGGGGCCGCCGCGCCCGCGCCCGGCAGCGTGCTGGCCGCCACGGGGCGCCGTTCGCCCGACGGCCTGGTCATCGGACTGGGCCCGGCCGGCGCCACCGTCTCGGTGGTGGGCGACGCCGGACTGGGACTGGGCGCCACCACGCTCACGCTGGCACCGGCCGCCGGCGCGGCCCGCTACCGGGCCGACCTGAACCGCCTGGTGGTGCCGATGACGCCGGACCGCCCCAGCATCACCATCAACGCCATCGCTTCGACCCTGTTCGCGCCGTCGGGCGCCGCGCCCATTGCGGCGGCCGGACTGGCGTTGCCGGCGGCTGTGATCGACCCGGCCAACCTCGGCCAGGCCAGCGGCGCTGGCGCCCTGATGCTGGAACTGGAGCGCGGTCTGTCGGCCACCTGGCATGGCGAGCCGCGGCCGGTCGAACTCGGTCCGGTGCTCATCTTGCTGGACGAAACGCGCCTGGCCGTGAGCGGCCAGGCCGCCCGCGCCACCGGACGCGCGCTGCGCCCGCCGCTGGCGCCCTTGTCCGCGCCGGCCACGCTGGCATATGCGCGGATCGACCGCAGCGCGGTGCACTTCGTGACCGGTGCCGATGGCTTGGCGTCGGTGACGCTCACGGCCAGGGTCGATGTGCGCCTTCCCAAACCTGTGGATGTGGCCGGCAACCGGGTTGGCATGACCCTGCCGGCGGCACAGGTCGTGATCGCTACCACGCTGGCGGGCCAGCGCAGCCTGAGCGTGAGCGGCCTGGCGCTGGCGCCGCAGCAGCAACGGGCGATCGCCTTCGCGCTCACCAATGCCGTGATGCGCGCCACGCGCCCGCGCGCTTTTTTCATGATGGGCCGGCTCGAAGGCGAACGCATCGTCGAGGCATTGGCGCTGACCGCCTACGGCATGGGCGGCCTGCTGCCCTCGCTGCCCGATCCGTATGCCGCCAATACGCCGCTGGGCACCCCGTTTGCCGCCGCCGGCGGCCAGGGGTTTCTGCTCAGCCAGTTCCGCTTCGGCCCCGGCGGCGAAACGCTCAGTTTCGTGCTGCCGCAGTCGGTGGCGGTTGCGCCACCGCTGGCCGGCCCGGGCTTTGCCAATGTCGCCGTGCCGCCCACGCTCAGCGCCGCGGTCAACGTCAACTACGGCGACCTGTTCGATTTCGAGGCGCAGGGCAAGGTTGTGCTGCTCGACGTGTCGTCCAACGCCAGCCGCTTCGGGGTCGCGGTGCGTCCGCCGCGCCGGGAAAACCAGGACACTTTCGGCGGCGCGCCGCTCAAGCCGGTCACCGTGCAGGGCCTCGACCTGTCGCTCGACGGGCGCATGCTGGTGCTGCTCACGCTGCCGGCGGTGCAATGGGAACCGGTGCGCAATGTGCCCGGCCCCGAACCCTTCCCCGACGAAGTGCGCTTCGCCAACAGCGGCGTGCCGACCACGATCGACGTGCCCAGCGTCGAGCTGGTGCGCATCAATCCGCTCGCGGCCTATGACACGATCCTCGACAATTTCGCCCAGGATAATCCGCGGCCATCGCGGGCGCGCTTCACGCTGCCGTTCGGGATCGTCGCCCAGGCCCGCCTGAACCAGGCCTCGCCCGCGCAACGCGGCGCCCGGGTTGGCGAAGTGCGTCCGGCATTTACCGATCTGCAAGGCGCGCATCAACTGCGCATTGCCGCTGTCGACCCGGCACTGGGGCCTGGCGCCACGCCGGCGCTGCCGGGGTTTATCGCCCAGCTCTCGGTCGCCCGGCCGGTCGGCGGCGGCCCGCTGCAAAGCATTCTCGGCACCAGCACCACGGGGATCGTCCATGACTATCTCGGCCTTGGGCAGCCAACGGCGCTGGTACCGGTGACGCACATCGACCTGTCCGGCCATGGCGAGAGCCTGTTCAGCGCCTGGGCCCATCCGGATGAGCCCGAAACCGGGGTCGCCGCGGCCGAATTCCAGGTGCTCAACGGCCGCGCCGCGCACGAGGTGATCCACGTCAAGAGCATCCTGCTGCCGTATTTCGTGCCGGTGGTGCGCATCATCACGCTCGAACGCAAGGGCAATGCGGTCGTCACGCGCGAGGACAGCGGCTGGGTGGCGGTGGGCGAGGGACGCTACCGCGCCGCGCCGGGCAGCGGCATCGTGGTCCACCCGGGCGTGGTGCGGCGCGCCACGCGCGTAACCAACATCCGCGAGACCGGCAGCACCGTGCACGCCGGCGGCATGGAGTTCGTGGCCGTCTATTTCAATACCGATCTGATTGTCGACGGGGCGGACGGGCCGGTGCCGGCGCGCCGCCAGCTCGGCTATGTGAAGCTGTCGAACCCGCCGCTGACTGCCGCCGTCTACGAGGCGCTGATCGCAACGGCAGGCCCGATGGGCGGTGCGCTCGACGCCAGCATCCAGGTGGCCGGCGGGCGCCAGCGCATGCGCCTGCACCGGGTCGGGGTCGGCATCGCGGCTCCCGAATTCGCCATGGCGGCGTGGGGCGGCCTGGCCTTTCCGGCCGGCGGCGACTGGTCGGTGCTCGAAGCGGCCAATGCGGTCGATGCGCCGGGGGCCGTCGCCGCCGAGCGCGGCCTGCCGCTGATCCGGCAGGGCGCGGCGGGCGCGGCGAGCGCCGTACCCTTCCCCTACCGCTTTGCCGATCCGGAAGACCTGCTCAACGAGGCCGCGCCGCGCCGCGACTACGGCCTGCTGCACTCGATGGGGACCCAGCGCGCCTTTTTCCGCCGCCCGCGCATCGATACCGGCGCGCCGCACCGGATCGTGTCGAGCCAGCGCCCCGTCATCGCCGATCCGCTGATCCTGGCCACCTCCACCGGCGCCTTTCCGCGCCAGGCCGATGCGATTGCCTTCCCCGACGCTACCTATGCGCTGGAGGCGCGCGCCGACGGCAGCTGGGTGCTCGACGCGCCGCCGAGTTTCCCGGCCGGGGTGGCGCGCCGCACCATCCGCAGCGCCGGCACCGTGCGCAGCGACCTCGACTATTCCAGCGCCACCGTCACCTACACGCTCGACACTGCCGACCCGGTTCCCTGGCGCTTCATGCTGGAAGACGCGGTCAAGATCATGGCCCACACGGCGATGGGCGATCTGATGTCGATGGCGGTCGACATCGATGCCGAAGCCGGGCGCGCGACCCGATTCGCCGATCCGGCCCTGCGCATCGGCGGTCCGTTCGACATCGTCCAGGACTTGCTGACGATCCTCAAGGACCTGGGCATCCCGGTCCAGCCGGACGTACGCATGACCAACGACTGGTCGCTCAGCGTTGCCCTGAACGTCCCCTTCGTCGATGCCTCCGGCGAGGACTTCCAGGTGCCTCCGGGAGATCCGCTGCCCACCATCAAATTCGCCGACACCGGGGTGACCGTGGAAGTGGCGGTCGCACCCACGGACGACGAGGCCAGCCTGACCCTGCACGGCTCACCGATGTTCGCGATCAAATCGGTGCCCGGGCTGTATGTGGTGGCGATCATCGAGTTCGAACTGACCTTGTCGACCGAGCATGGCACCACCTACGGCTTCCTGATCGGGGTCGGCATCGCCTACAGCCTGGAGGCCGGACCGTTCGAGCTGGAAGGCCTGTTCGCCATCACCTTCTTCGCCGTGTTCGGCGATACCGTGCTCGGTTACGGCGTCGGCTTCCTGGTCAAACTGTCCGCCGAGCTGCCGCCCATCGTCGCGATCGACCTGTCGCTCGAAGGAAAACTGGCGCGCCTGGTAGCCCACAAGGGCTTGCCGGACGAAACGGTGTTCCAGATCGCCAAGCTGGTCTTCGCCATCGAAGTGTCCATTTTCCTGGTCTTTAGCATCTCCCTCGAAGTGGAAACGCGCAAGGTCGAGGTCATACGCGGCCCGCTGCTCGAGAGCGACGCCCCCGATGTCATCTGAAAACAGGAGCCTGCCATGCCACTGCCGATCCGCCTGATCCTGTTTCCCTTCCTGCAAAGCTATGACGGCAACGCGCTCTCGCTGCGCCTGCTGGCCGCCCCGCAGACCGATCCCACCGCCGCGCCAGCGCCCGGACTGACGCCGTTCGTCGCGACCGATTTTGAATTCGAGCTGCGGTTCGTCGGCGACCTGGCCCAGCTGCCCACCAGCGGCGCGGCGGCGACCATCGTCGAGCAGGTGTCGCCCACGCCTCCGGGCGCCGGCGCCATTTGCGCCGCCCTCAACGCGCAGTTCGGGATCGACGCCAGCATCGGCCCCATCGACGGGCGCGCCGGCGCGCCGCGCATCGTCAAGTACGCCCCGCCGGCGTACCGGCGCGCGACCGGCTATGGCGGCGAAAATCCTTTTCTGCTGACCGACGACAGCTATCACTGCGCGCTCAAGGCACCGGTGGCGCCCGGCACCTCGGTCAAGGTCGCGCCGCCGGTCATGTCGTGGGGCAAAGTGCTGGCGCAGGTATTGCGCCAGCCGCTGCTGGCCGAGGCGGTCGGCCTGGTGCGTCCGTTCAGCGTGATTGCGCCCGCCGACATCGTCGCCGGCGGCGGCTGGCTGTTCGTCACGCTCAGGCCCGGCAGCCCGTGGAGCGAGCTGGCCGGCATGCCGGGCGCGCTGCGCTCCTACGCGGCGCGCATTGCGCCGCTCACCGAACCGCGCGCGCTGTTCACACCGGTGCTGTTCCCGGTCGCCGCCGCCCCCGCGCCGGGCGTGGCGTGGGATGACCTGTTCCGCGAATCGATCGAGTACGACGATGGCTTCGCCAAGGCCGTGTATGCGCGCCAGCCGCCCCAGGCCGATCCGCTGGCCGACGACGAGGGCGAACGCCCGCCCGAGGACCGCGGCATCCAGCTCGGCTGGGATGACGAGCAGATTGTCACCTGGTTCAACCGCCAGTTCGACATCGATGCCGACGCGCCCATGGGCGTGATGGGCTACCGCATCGACGTGCGCGAGGCCGGCACGGCCGCGTGGGAGTCGCTGGTGCGCGCGCGCACCGCCGTCACGCTGGGCGCGACTGACCTGGGCGACGCCGATCTCGACTGGCGGGTGGAAGTCGCGCCCAACCGGCTGATCGGCGACGCAAGCAACCGCAGCTGGCTGCCAAGCTACATGAGCGCCTGGACCGGACCCTCGCTGATCGGCATCGACGCGCTCGCCGCGCAGCTGCGCGGCCTGCCCGCCGCCACCCCGGTGGTCCAGGGCTTGCCTCCGGCGACCGCGCTACGCTACGGGCGCAGCTACGAATTCCGGGTCCGCTTCGACGACCTCACCGGCGGCGGCCCGGCGCCGACCGCCGAGCCGCGCAACGGCGGGCCGCAGCCGGTGGCCGGCATCGACTTCCGGCGACCGGTCCACCCGACCGGCGTCACTATCGATCCTCAGCTGCCGCTCGACGCCAACCCGAACGCGCCGCCCTCGACCCTGACGGTGTCGCATCCCTTGCTCGGTTACCCAGCCTGCCTGATGGCGGGCGGATCGGCGCCGGCCCTGCTGGCCGACATCGCCCCGGCCATGCTGGCCCAGCGCGCGCCCGGGCTGCCCGACCCCGATGTCGACCAGCTCGAAATCGTGGTCGAAGTGGCCACGCCGGAACCGGGCGCGGCCAGCCGCTACCTGCCGCTGTACACCGTCACGCGCGCCTATCCGGGCAACGGACCGCTGACGCTGGAGTTTGCATGGACCGACGTGGCCGATGCGCGCGACCTGCCCGCCACGCCGGCCGGCGGGCTGGCCTTGCCCACCTCGCGCAATGTGCGCTTGCGGCTGACCCCGCTGGCCACCGCCAAGGCCGATTACTATATTAGCGAGGACGTGCGGCGCGGCGAAACGCGCCTGGTGCCCGTGCGCGCCCCGGCCAGCGACGAGCGCGATCTGCTGGCGCAGGGCGGCGGCTCGCTGATCGAGGGCTTTTTCCTGCAGCCGGCCGAACCGGCCTCGCTGGCGATGATGGCGGCCCGGCGGGCGGCCGGCCACGGCGACGAACTGGACGACGATCCGCTCGGGCGCCTGGCCGCGGCGCTCGACCTCGACCGCAAGGACCGGAGCCTGCGGGCGCGTCCCGGCCGGCGCCTGATGATCGGCGCCGGCGCGCTGCTGCGCCAGGTGGTCGGGCCGGACGGCGCCAGTCTCACCTTCGCCACCGCCAATGACATGACGCGCCTGTGGCTGGTGGCGGTGGTGCTCGAACTGCGGCGCGACTGGAGCTGGGATGGGCTGGATTATCTCCTCGTCGAGCGCGACGGCGTCGAGGTCGGCCGCATCGCCGCCAGCACCAGCGCCGGCCACGAAGCGGCCGGGGACGCGGAACGCGACAGCTCGACCCTGATCTTCCTCGACGCCATCGACCCCAAGCCGGCGGCCGGCGCGTTCCCGCGTCCGCTGACCCCAAGCTACCGGATCACGCCGGTGCTGCGCATCGCGCCCGACCAGCAAGATCCTGCGCTGACCGCCGCTATCGTATTGCCGGTGACGACGCCGCCGGCGCAGGTGTCCAAGCTGGTGTCGGCCGGGCTGGCGCTCTCGCCCTACCGGCGCGATCCGGCCTATGCCGCCAGCGAGGAGCGGCAAACGGCGGTCTGGCTCGAATTCGACCGTCCGCCGGCGGACCCCGAGGACCGCTACTATGCGCGGGTACTGGCCAGCGCGCCCGATCCGGTGCTGACCAACGAATTCGAGGACGTCGCCGACATCGCCGACGTGCCGCTGCCGGTCGATCCGGAACCGATTCGCCGCATCGTGCCCGGCCAGGGCGACGACCGCGCCGGCCAGGGCAGCATGCAAATGCTGATGCCCACTTCCAGCGCGCGTCATTTCCTGCTGCCGCTGCCGCCGGGGCTCACGCCAGGATCGCTTGAACTGTTCGGCTTCTTCACCTACGAATTCCGGGTCGGGCACTTCGGCATCTGGAGCACGGCGCAAGGCTTCGCGGGCCGGGCGCTGCGCGTGGGCGGAATCGCCCATGCGCCGCCGCCGCTGGCCTGCGCGGTAACCCGCAGCAGAGGCCGGCTGACTGTGAGCGCGGCCTTTGCCGAACCGGTGCGCGACGGCCGCTCGCTGCGCCCGGCCACGCCGGTCACCGATTTGTGGGCGCTGCTGTATGCGCGCGTACACCAGGCCGATGACGCCGACCGCCGCAATATCCTGCTCGGTACGCGCCGCCTCGATCCCGCGCGGCGCCAGCACCCCGGCGCCGCCGGCGTGGGTGGCGCCAGGGCGGCGGCCGACGGCATGGCCGACTGGTCGAGCGCAGAAATCAGCGCCGGCCTGTCCTTGCTGACCCTTGGCCCGGACGCGCCGCTCAGTTGCCTGGTGGTCGAGACGCTGCCCGGCGAAGTTCCCTATCCGGATCCGCTGGCGGCCCAACTCGGCTACGAGCGCTTCCTGCGCACCTCGCCGCTGACGGAGGTGCCCGATATCTGCTGAACGCCGCTGCGCCGGCTGCTACGCACGGTCGCGTTTTGCGCTACCCGATGCGGCATCGGCCATTGGCCCGAACGGCATAGCACACTGCTGGTCCCTTGTAGCGATGTTGGAGACCACATGAAAAGTGCATTGGCCATTCTGGCGATTGGCGCGAGCCTGAACGCGCTGGCCGCCGCCGCGCCATCGCAGGCGGCTCGCGCCAGCGCATTGCAGCGCATGGAGGCGAGCGCGCCCAACGTCGAGCGGGTGCGCGCCGCCGTGCGCGCGGCCGTGTCGGAAGATGAACAGATCCACCAGATTGTCCTGCTCGGCGGCCTGCACACGCGCACCAATGCCTCCGGCATGAACGACGCGATCGAGCGCGACCTGCGCGCGCTCGCCGCCTCGCCCAGCCGGCGCATCGCGCGCAGCGCCACCTTTCCGCTGGCGCAGGCGGTTGGCGCGAAAGAAGCCATCGAGATCCTGATGCGCGCCAAGCGAAGCGGCTTGATGGACGGTGAGGAGGTCGCCGGCGAACTGGCGCGCGCACTGCGCTTCGTGCCGCGCGAGCTGCAGTTGCGCCACGTGCAGCTGATCGCCGCCGAACCATCGCGCTATGGCGTGGACGTCATGGTGTCGGCCTTCGACGAGCGCCTGCTCGCGCCCATGCTGCCGGAGACGCGCCAGGCCATCGGCGAGCTGCTGCGGGGTACGCGCGTCGACTTCCCGCACGCGATCGGCAGTTTCGGCGCCGGGGACGCGACCCGCTACGCCGCCTGGCTGCACGCCACTGCCCTGACCGAGCAGTGGGTCAGCCGCCGCCCGTACGGCGACACGGTGCTGGCGCAGCTGGACGACCCGCAACTCGATCCGCGCAAGATCATCGCTTATCTCGGCATGCCCGAAGGCCAGGCGCTGATGTCGGGCGTCGGCCGGCGCGCGCCGTTTACCAGCGCGGTGCGGCGCGCGGCCAGCTACGCCCGCTCCTTCCCCGGCAACCTGCACGTCAAACAACTGGTGGACGATATCGTCGACGCCTGGTACAAGCTGCCAGCCTGACGCGCCGCGCCGTCAGGAGGGCACCAGCGCGCCCGCCGCCAGCTGCGGCAGGGACGCCATCAGATCGGCGAAGCGCTGCCCCTGGATCATCACGTGGCCGCGGGTGAGCTGCCCCGCCTTCTCGCCATCGCCGGCCAGGATCGCCTGCACCACGGCGTCGTGCTCGTCCCAGGAGGCGCCGACCCGGCCGCGCACCCGCAGCTGCAGGCGCCGGTAAGGCCGCAGGCGGCGGTACAGGTTGCGCGTCTGCTCGAACAGGAACTGGTTATGGCTGCCCGCGTAAATGACTTCGTGGAAGGCTTCGTTCTGGTAGTAGTAGGCATCCGGATCGCTGGCGTCGCGCGCGTCGCGGCAAGCCTGGTGCGCGGCCAGCAGCCTGGCGTGATCGGCCGGCGTCATGCGGCGCGCCGCCAGCCGGCTGCAGGTCGCCTCCAGTTCCGACATCACTTCGAACATCTCCACCAGTTGGTGCGGCCCGAGTTCGGCCACCACCGCGCCGCGCCGCGGGCGGATCACCACCAATCCCATCGAGGCTAGCTGGATCAGCGTTTCCCGGATCGGCGTGCGCGACACGCCGAAACGCGCAGCCAGTTCGGTCTCGTCCAGATGCTGGCCGGGCGCCAGTGCGCCGACCGCAATCAACTCTTCGATCTTTTCCCGGAGTATTTCAGAACGGCTTGTCATTTGTATTTACTGTACCGGGTTGTATACAAGATTTCATTATAAAAGCACGATAGAACTTGACAAGGTATTTTTAGAAATATTACTGTATACCAAGAAACGACGATTGCATACGCCAAACCCATGCGCCTGCCCCGCCGTCCTTCGAAGTAGTGCCACCCAGCGAAGTTTCCATCATCTTGGAGGAAGTATGACCGCAATGACCCGCAGAACCGTTCTTGCCGCGCTCGCCACGAGCCCACTCTGGATGCAACATGCCTGGGCCCAGACGACCAGCTTGAAAATCTCGCACCAGTTCCCCGGCGGCACCATCAACGAAGGCGACTTCCGCGACCGTCTGTGCCGGATGTTTGCGGCCGAGGTGGAAAAACGCAGCAAGGGCACGCTCAAGTTCTCAGTCTATCCCGGTTCGTCCCTGATGAAAACGAATGCGCAGTTCTCGGCCATGCGCAAGGGAGCGCTCGACCTGTCGCTGGTGCCGCTGTCGTACGCCGGCGGCGAAGTCCCGGAAGTGAACATCGGCCTGATGCCCGGCCTGGTGACCACCTACGAACAGGGCTACAGCTGGAAAAAAGCGGAGGTGGGCAAGGAACTGGCACGCATCCTGGGCGAAAAAGGCATCGTGGTCCTGAGCTGGATCTGGCAGGCGGGCGGCGTGGCCTCGCGCAGCAAGCCGATCGTCGAGCCGGAAGACGTGCGCGGCATGAAGGTGCGCGGCGGCTCGCGCGAGATGGACCTGATCCTCAAGGCCGCCGGCGCCGCCGTCGTCACGCTGCCGTCGAACGAAATCTACGCCGCCATGCAGACCGGCGCGATGGATGCGGCGCTGACCTCGTCCACGTCGCTGATCTCGTTCCGCCTGGAGGAAGTGTCGAAAGCGCTGACCACGGGCCGCGGCGGCGCGTACTGGTTCATGTTCGAGCCGCTGCTGATGTCCAAGGCGGTCTTCGAGCGCCTCACCAGGGAACAGCAGGCGATCCTGATGGCGGTCGGCGGCGAACTCGAAGGCTTCGCGCGCACCTCGGCCCAGGCCGACGATGCGGCGGTGGCCGCGGTGTACCAGAAAGCCGGCGCCAAGGTGGTCGACCTGAACGCGACCGTCGTCAAGAAATGGCAAGCCATCGCGCGCACCACCGCGTGGACCGACTACCGCGAGAAAAACGCCAACTGCGCCAAGTTGCTGGCATTGGCCGAGAAAACCTTGTGAGCCACGGCTTCGAACTGGCGCCGGCCAAAGGGCCGGCGGTGCCGGACCATCCGGTCCTGGCAGCCGTGTCGCGCATGCTCGACCGGTTAAACAGCATGCTGCTCAAGCTGTCGATGGCGGCCCTCGTCATCACGGCGCTGGTGCTGACCTATTCGGTGGTGTCGCGCTATTTTTTCAAGCTGCCCACCGACTGGCAGGATGAAGCGGCGGTATTCATGCTCGTTGGCGTGACCTTCTTCTGCACCGGCTACGTGCAGTCGTACCGCGGCCATATCGGCATCGAGGCGCTGTCGTCGCTGCTGCCGCCGAAGCTCAACGCGGTGCGCCTGTTCCTGGTCGACCTGGTGTCGTGCCTGTTCTGCGCCTTCTTCGCCTGGAAATCATGGACCCTGTTGCATGAAGCCTGGGTCGACGGCCAGACCACGTCGTCGACCTTCGCGCCGCCACTGTGGATCCCGTACGGCATGATGTCGCTCGGGATGACCATATTGACCCTGCAGATCCTGATCCAGGTTCTGACCCACATCACCAACAAGCCAGCCGGCCAACGGAGCGCGCCATGAGCGACCTGACCCTGGGCGCCCTGTACGGCGTCGTCACCCTGATCGTCATGTGCTCCGGCATGCCGATCGCCTTTGCCCTCGGGGTGGTGGCCATTTCGTTCATGTACTTCTTCATGCCGGCGTCCTCGCTCGACACGGTGACCCAGAACGTGTACGAGGAAATGGCCTCCATCACCCTGCTCTCGATCCCCCTGTTCATCCTCAAGGGCGCGGCGATCGGCAAGTCACCGGCCGGCAAGGACTTGTATTCGGCCATCCACACCTGGCTGCACAAGATCCCCGGAGGCCTGGGCATCGCCAACGTGTTTGCGTGCGCGCTGTTCGCGGCGATGGCCGGCTCGTCGCCCGCGACCTGCTCGGCCATCGGCTCGGCCGGCATTCCCGAGATGCGCAAGCGCGGCTACTCGCCAGGTTTTGCGGCCGGCATCATCGCCGCCGGCGGCACGCTGGGCATCCTGCTGCCACCGTCGATCACCATGATCCTGTACGCGGTCGCCTCCGAACAGTCGCTCGGACGCCTGTTCCTGGCCGGGATCGGCCCCGGCATCCTGCTCGTCGCCCTGTTCGCCGGCTACGCGGTGTTCCGCGCACGCAAAGAGTACGCCATGGCCAAGGCCATCTACGAAGCGGGCGGCGACAAGTCGCCTTACCTCGATACCGAGCACTTCACCCTGCGCGAAAAGGTCGAGATGCTGCCGCGCGTGCTACCCTTCATCATCCTGCTGATCGGGGTGATGGTGGCGCTGTACGGCGGCTATGCCACGCCGTCCGAAACGGCCGGCCTGGGCGCCATGCTGGCGTTGGTGCTGATCGCCGTGGTCTACAATGTGTGGCGGCCGAAGGACCTGTCGCCGATCCTGGCCTCGACCATCAAGGAATCGACCATGCTGCTCCTGATTATCGGGATGTCGCTGCTGTATTCCTATGTCATGAGCTATCTGCATATCAGCCAGTCGGCCGCGCAGTGGGTGGTCGACATGCACCTGTCGCGCTGGGTGCTGCTGACGGTGATTTTGCTGATGGTGGTGGTGTTCGGCTTCTTTTTACCGCCAGTCTCGATTATCCTGATGACCGCGCCGATCATCCTGCCGCCGCTCAAGGACGCCGGTTTCGACCTGATCTGGTTCGGTATCGTGATGACCGTGGTGATGGAAATGGGGCTGATCCATCCGCCGGTGGGCTTGAATATCTTCGTGATCAAGAACATCGCGCCGGACATACCGCTCAAGGATGTGATCTGGGGCGTCATGCCCTTCCTCGGCCTGATGCTCGTTGCGGTGGTGCTTCTGTGCCTTTTCCCTTCGATCGCGACCGGCCTGCCTGACATGATGATGGGAGCAAAATAGATGAGTGCATCGCCAGCGAAGTGGAACACGCTGCAAACCAACCGCGCCGAACGCCTGGCACGCGCCGGCGCTTCGCTTGGCGGTGCGCTCGAGGGCAAGGCGCTGCCGGCGGCGCTGCTGCCGGACCTGCTGTACGCCGTCATCGAACGCGGCGACCGCGTTTGCCTCGAAGGGAACAACCAGAAGCAGGCCGACTTTCTGGGCCAGGCGCTGGCGCAGCTCGACCCGGCGCGCGTGAACGGACTGCATATGCTGCAATCGGTGCTGGCGCTGCCGCAGCACCTGGACGTGTTCGAGCGCGGCATCGCCGACCGCCTCGATTTTTCTTTCTCCGGACCGCAGGCGGCGCGCGTGGCCAAACTGCTCGCCGCCGGCAAACTGAAAATCGGCGCGATCCACACTTATCTTGAACTGTTCAGCCGCTACTTTATCGACCTCACGCCGCGCGTGTGCCTGATCGCGGCCGAAGCGGCCGACCGCCACGGCAACCTGTACACCGGCCCGAATACCGAAGACACGCCGCCGATTGCCGAGGCGACGGCCTTCAAGAACGGCATCGTGATCGTGCAGGCAAACCGCATCATGGACACCCTGCCGCGCGTGGACATTCCGGGCGACTGGGTCGACTTCGTGGTGCAGTCGCCGCGCCCCTACTATATAGAACCGTTGTTTACGCGCGACCCGGCCCAGATTTCGGAAATCCAGGTGCTGATGGCGATGATGGCCATCAAGGGCATCTACGCTCCCTACCAGGTCGAACGCCTGAACCACGGCATCGGCTTCGACACGGCGGCCATCGAACTGCTGCTGCCGACCTACGGCGAATCGCTTGGCCTGAAGGGCAAGATCGCGCGTCACTGGGCGCTCAATCCCCATCCGGCGCTGATTCCGGCGATCGAATCAGGCTTCGTCGAATCGGTCTATTCGTTCGGCTCCGAACTTGGCATGGAAGACTACATCCGCGCCCGACCCGACGTGTTTTTCACGGGGCCGGACGGCGGCATGCGCAGCAACCGCGCCCTGTGCCAGGCCGCCGGGCACTATGCCTGCGACATGTTCATCGGCTCAACCCTGCAAATCGATTTGCAGGGCAATTCATCAACCGCGACCCAGGGCCGTATCGCCGGTTTCGGCGGGGCGCCCAACATGGGGGCGGACGCGCGCGGACGGCGTCATGCCAGCCCGGCGTGGCTGAAAGCCGGCCAGCAGGCGCGCGAGGGCCGCAACACCATCCCGCGCGGCCAGAAACTGGTGGTGCAGATCGTCGAGACCTTCCGCGAGCATATGCAGCCGGCCTTTGTCGACCGGCTCGATGCGTGGGACCTGGCCGAGCAGGCCGGCATGGCGCTGCCGCCGGTGATGATCTACGGCGACGACGTCACCCACATCCTGACCGAGGAAGGCATCGCCAACCTGCTGCTGTGCCGCAGCGACGAGGAGCGCGAACAGGCGATCCGCGGTGTGGCCGGCTACACGCCGGTGGGCATGGGGCGCGACCGCCGCATGGTGGAGAACCTGCGCGATCGCGGTATTATCCAGCGCGCGGAAGATATCGGCGTCGACAAGCGGCTCGCCACGCGCGACCTGCTCGCCGCCAGGAACATGAAAGAGCTGGTGCGCGCCTCCGGCGGTTTGTACAACCCGCCGAAGCGCTTTCGCAACTGGTAGTCATAAACAAGAACCCGGAGAATCTATGGAAACGCTCGCATATCGCTTCGAACAAGGCAGCCGCGCGCTGCCGGCGCAGGCGCAGGTGGTCGGCGTGGTCGGCTCGGGCAACCTGGAGGTGCTGATCGAATCGGCGCCCCTCGGTGGCGCCTGCACGATCGACATCAGCACCGCCGCCGTGGGCTTTGGCGCGACATGGGAAGCGGTCATGCGCGACTTTCACGAACGCTGGCAACTGAAGGACGCGCGCATTGCGATTAACGACATGGGCGCCACGCCCGCCGTGGTCAGCCTGCGGCTCGATCAGGCGGTGCAGACCATGCTGGGAGACGCACCTTGAACAGCTATCTTGAACTGACAGCGCGCGAACGGCTTGCGCGCCTGTTCGACCAGGGCAGCTTTAAAGAATTCCTGCCGCCGTCGGCGCGCGTGGCCAGCCCGCACCTGGGGCAACTGAACGCGCCGGTCGCCTTCGACGATGGCGTGGCCGTGGGCCGCGCGCTGCTCGACGGCCAGCCGGTCCTGTGCGCGGCGCAGGAAGGTGGCTTCATGGGCGGCGCGGTGGGCGAAGTGCACGGCGCCAAGCTCACCGGCCTGCTGCGCCGCGCGGTGCAGGAGCGCGCCGGCGCGGTGGTGCTGCTGCTGGAAAGCGGCGGCGTGCGGCTGCACGAAGCCAACGCCGGCCTGATCGCCGTCTCGGAAGTCATGCGCGCCCTGCTCGACGCGCGCGCCGCCGGCATACCGGTGGTCGCGCTGGTGGGCGGCTCGAACGGCTGCTTCGGCGGCATGGGCATCGTGGCGCGCTGCGCGAATGCGGTTGTCATGTCGGAAGAAGGCCGGCTGGCCATGTCGGGACCCGAGGTGATCGAAACCGCGTCGGGGGTGGAAGAATTCGATTCGCGCGACCGCGCGCTGGTCTGGCGCACCACCGGCGGCAAGCACCGCTATCTGATGGGCGACTGCCACGCCATCGTGCCCGACGAAGTGCAAGCGTTCCGCGCCGCGGCGATTGACGCCATCGCGCACAGCCGGCGCGCCGGCGTGGAACTGAGCCTGGCCACGCTGGAGGCCGAACAGGCATTGCTCGGCCAGCGCATCGCGCGTTTCGGCGGCTGCGCCGATCCGCTCGACGCGTGGCGCGAACTGGGTGTGCCCGACCCGGCCGCCGTGCCGATGATGGAGGCCGACGCCTTTTCCGCCCTCGCGGCTGGCCACACACTGGGAGGCGCACGATGAACTGGAACGAACTGGCTGCGCAACTGTTCCCCGAAGGCCATGCAATCACGGAAAGCGACAGTTTCCTCAGCGGCAGCGCACGCGTCGCCGGCGGCGATATCGCGGTGGTCGGCACCACGGACCATGCGCCGATCGGCGTCGAAATCGCGCTGGCACAGGCCAGCTTCGTGCTGCGCACGGTGCGCGAACATCCCGGGCGGCCGATCCTGATCCTGGTCGACACCCAGGGCCAGCGCCTGCGCCATCGCGACGAAATGTTGGGCATCAACAGCTACATGGCGCACCTGGGCAAATGCGTCGATCTGGCGCGCCGCTCGGGCCACAAGATTGTCGGCCTGGTGTACGACCAGGCGCTCTCCGGCGGGTTTATCACCAGCGGCATGATGGCCGACGCCTGCTACGCGCTGCCCGACGCCACCATTCGCGTCATGGGACTGCCCGCTATGGCGCGCATCACCAAGGTGCCCGAAGAACGGCTCACCGAATTGGCCGCATCGAATCCCGTCTTTGCGCCTGGGGCGGAAAACTATGCCCGCATGGGCGGCATCGAGGCGATCTGGGATGGCGAGCTGGCCGCCGCGCTTGCCAAGGCATTCACCGACGCCGGCGCCGCCGACATGCGCAGCGCACGGGGACTGGAACGCGGCGGGCGCAAGCTCGCGCAGCCGGTCATCGAGGCGATCGTCGCAGGGTCCGATGTACTCGCGTCATGACCAGGTCTGGCTAAGCGGCACCGGATGGGCCGACGCGCTCGCTGGCGCCGCGCCGGAACATGCGCACGCCCTCGAACAATGGCGCGGCCATGACTGGCCCCTGATCGTCACGCGCCGCACGCCCGATGCAGCACCCGGCACAGTGTGCCTGGGCTTGGCGCTGCCCCCGGATGCGGGCCGCAAACTGCGCATTGCATTACTGGTGGACGACAATGCCGTGGCGCGCGTTGACAATGCACTGCCGCTGCGCGCCGCAGCCGCAGTGGCGCCGGCGCGATGGGCAGGTCCACTGGCGGCACTGCTGTCCGACGCCGGTCCCATCACGCTGCGCGCCTGTGGCTCGCTGGCCCTGCAGGCCGTGACGGGCCTGAACTATCTGACTGAAACTTCCGACATCGACCTGTTGTTCAAGCCCGGGAGCCTGCAAGAACTCGACGTCGGCCTGCACCTGCTGCAAGCGTACGCACCGCGCCTTCCGCTCGACGGCGAGATTGTTTTCCCTGGCGGCGCGGCGGTGGCGTGGAAAGAATGGCGCGACGCGGCTGGCAACGATGCCCGGGTGCTGGTCAAGGACGCCAACATGGTGCGGCTGGCTACGACGGCGTCGCTGCGGGACCTGCTCGGATGATGGACACGCTGTCTCCTGCCACGCGCACAGTCGATGTACGCCGATTCGGGCAGCGCGCCGCACGCCTGGCAATCGCCAGCCTGTACGCCGAACTGGCGCTGTATCCCAAACCGGGGCTGGTTTCGCTGGTCGACAACGGCAGCCACACCGACATGAACGCGGTCACCTTCATGCGCAGCCTGTTCTCGCTGCGGCATTACTTCCGCCTGATCTTCCACGCGGGCAGCAACGACGCACCTTTCGCCACACTCAAGCGGCTCGGCATCGAGGCCGAGGAGCGCATGCTGCGCGCCACCGGCGGCATCAACACCCATCGCGGCGCGATCTTCAGCATTGGCCTGCTGTGCGCCGCCGCCGGACGTGCCTGCGCCCATGGCGGCGAGATGACGGCGGCGGCGCTGCAATCGCATCTGCGCGCGGGATGGGGCAAGGAGCTGGCAAACCACTCCGTACCTGTCAACGAACGCTCGCACGGCTTGAGCGCGGCGGCCCTGCACGGCGCCAGCGGCGCGCGCCACGAAGCGGCCAGCGGCCTGCCCTCGGTCTTACAGACGGGCCTGGGCGCCTTGCGGCGCACGCTGGCCGAAGGACGCGGACCGAGGCAGGCGCGCATCGATGCGCTGTTCGCACTGATGATGCATGTCAGCGATACGAACGTGGTACACCGTGGTGGACCGCAGGGCGCGGCCTTCGTGCGCATCCAGGCCAGCGCGTTCCTCCATGCCGGCGGCACCGCATCGAACGGCTGGGAGGCGCACGCGCTGGCGATCCACCGCGCGTTCGTCGAGCGCAATCTGTCGCCCGGCGGCGCCGCCGACCTGCTGGCGGCAAGCTGCTTCGTGCATGCGCTGACGGCGGAGCACGAACGGTGACGCGCGGCCTGTTCATCATGTGCCCGGGCCAGGGCGGCCAGCACGCGGGCATGTTCGACCTGGCGCGCACCGATCCGCAGGCCGCCGGCCTGCTCGACCAGGCCGGCATCCGTCCTGACGCGGCTACGCTGTTCGATAACGCAGTCGCCCAGCCATCGATTGTCGCTTGCACGCTGGCGGTTTGGGAGGCGCTGCGCGCGCACTTGCCAAAGCCGATGCTCGCTGCCGGTTACAGCATCGGTGAAGTGGCCGCGTGGTCGGTGGCGGGAGCGATTGCCCCGTCGGACGCGATAGCCCTGAGCCGCATACGGGCCACGGCAATGGATCATGCGGCGCGCGTGGGACCGCCCCATGCGATGACCGCCATCAGCGCCCTGGCGATCGACAAGGCTGGCGCGATCGCGGCGCGCCACGGATACGAGATCGCGATCGTCAACGATGCCGATGCCTGCATTGCCGGGGGGCCGGAAGACAATCTCGCGGCGCTGGGCGAGTCGGTGTCGGCCGAAGGCGCAAAGCTCCAGCGCCTGCCGGTCGCAGTGGCGTCGCATACTTCGCTGATGGCGCCAGCCCGCCGCGCATTCGACGCGGCCCTGGCAGCGCTGCACTTCGCCATGCCGGCCTGTCCGGTGCTGGGCGGCGTGAACGCGCTGGCGCTGCGCACCCAAGAGGAGGCCGTGGATGCATTAGCACGCCAGTTGGTGCAGACGATCCGCTGGAGCGATTGCATGGATGCGGCGGTCGAAGCCGGCGCCACGGTGGCGCTGGAACTGGGACCGGGCGCCGCGCTGGCGCGCATGATGCAGGCGCGTCATCCGCACATTGCATGCCGCTCGGTGGCGGACTTTCGCAGCATCGCGGGCATTGCCGCCTGGGTCGCGCGGCAGGAATAACAGCGTCAGCCGCCGGTCACCGGCGGGAAAAACGCCACTTCAGCGCCCTCTTCGACCACTTGGTCGGGGCCGCACATGACCTGGTTGAAGGCGGTGCGCAGGGGGCGCTGTTCCGACAAGGCCAGCGCCCATTTCTCGCCGCGTTCCATCAGGTGCCGCCGCACCTGGGCGACCGTGTCGATACCCGGTGGCAGAGCGACCGTTTCCTGGGAAGTGCCGAGTGCTTCGCGCACGCTGGCGAAAAAACGCAGTGTAATGTTCATTGATGCCTAATGCTGTAAGTCGCTAAATGGAATGAAGCGCACGATCTCGCCCGCCTTGATGGTCTGGCCGGCCGGGTTGTCGAGCAGGCCATCGCCCCAGACGGTAGACGTGAGCACGCCCGAACTCTGGTTCGGAAACAGATCGAGCCCGCCGGCGTCGTTGATGCGCACGCGCAGGAACTCGTTGCGACGGTCCGCCCTGGGCCAGTCGAAATCGGCGCGCATGGCGTACGCACGCGGCTCCACCTTGCCGCTCACGCCCTGCAAGCGCAGGATGAACGGGCGCACGAACAGCAGGAAGGTGACGAAGCTCGATACCGGATTGCCCGGCAGGCCGAGGAAAAAGGCCGAACCGCCGGCGCGATCTACTTCGCCGAAAGCCAATGGTTTACCCGGCTTGACGGCGATCTGCCACATGTTCAGGCGTCCTTCGGCTTCCACCGCCGGCTTGATATGGTCTTCCTCGCCGACCGAGACGCCGCCAGAGGTGATGATCAGATCGTTCTGGCGCGCGGCGCTGCGCAAGGTCTCGCGCGTCGCTTCCAGGGTATCGGGCACGATGCCGAAATCGCTGATCGCGCAGCCCAGGTTTTCCAGCAGCGCGCGCAGGGTAAAGCGGTTCGAGTTGTAGATGGCGCCCGGCGCCAGTTGCCCGCCTGGCGCTTCGCCCGGCATGGTCAATTCGTCGCCGGTAAAAAACACCGCCACGCGCAACCTGCGGAACACCGGCAGGTTGGCAAGACCGACCGAGGCGGCCAGGCCCAGCTCCTGGCTGCGCAGGCGCGTGCCGGCGGCCAGGATGGCGCCGCCGGCTTCGATGTCTTCCCCTGCGCGGCGTATCCATTCGCCCTCTTTGGGCGCGTGCCTGATGGTGACAGTGTTGTCCGCACCCGCTTCGCACTGTTCCTGCATCACCACCGCATCGGCTCCTTGCGGAATCATGGCGCCGGTAAAGATGCGCGCCGCGCTGCCGGGGGCGAGCGGCTTGCCCACCGTGCCGGCCGGGATGCGCTGGGTGACCGTCAGCGTGGCCGCGCCGCTTGCGCAGTCGGCCGCGCGCACGGCGTAGCCGTCCATCTGCGTATTGTCGGCGGACGGCACGTCGATGGTCGAGACCTGGGCGCTGGCCAGCACGCGACCGTTGGCGCCCAGCGTGGGCACGACTTCGGTATCGAGCACGGGACGCGCCGCGCCTTGCAGGAAATCGAGCGCCTCGCGCACCGACAGCATGGGCGGGCGGCTCTGTTGCGGTTCGTTCGCCATGCCCTTACAAACCCGTGTTGGCGGCGATGTAAGCCTGCATCTGCACCACGTCGGCCGGCATGACGACGAACTTTTGCGGCAGCGATTCGATATCCTCGAAGCCGGGTGGACGTTCGGCGTCCACGCCCAGCGCGTCGAGGATCGTTTCGTTGAACTTGGCCGCCAGCGCGGTTTCGAGCACGATCATCGGTACGCCCGGCGCCATGTACTGGCGCGCGACCTTGATACCGTCGGCGGTGTGGGTGTCGATGGTGATGTCGAAGTCGTCCTGCACGTCGCGGATGGTGTCGAGGCGGTCCTTGTGGGTCGATTTACCCGACGAGAAGCCGTAGTTCGATACCAGCTTGAATTCGTCGCCATCGCTGCCCGGTTTACCCGACAAATCAAAACCGCCCTCGGTTTCGACCTTGTGGAACAGCGCGCGCACGCGATCGGCATCGCGCCCGACCAGGTCGTAGATGAAGCGCTCGAAGTTGGACGCCTTGGAGATGTCCATCGACGGGCTGCTGGTGTGGTACGTCTCGGCCGACTTGCGCACGCGGTACACGCCGGTGCGGAAGAATTCGTCGAGCACGTCGTTTTCGTTGGTGGCGGCCACCAGGCGGTCGATCGGCAGGCCCATCATGCGCGCGATGTGGCCCGCGCAGATATTGCCGAAGTTGCCCGACGGGACCGTGAACGAGACCTTTTGCGCATTGTCGGTGGTGGCCGCGAGGTAGCCGCGGAAGTAGTACACCACCTGCGCCACGACGCGTGCCCAGTTGATCGAATTGACGGTGCCGATCTTTTGCTTCGCCTTGAACGGCAGGTCGTTCGAGACGGCCTTGACCAGGTCCTGGCAATCGTCGAACACGCCTTCGACGGCGATGTTGAAGATGTTCGGATCCTGCAGGCTGAACATCTGCGCGCTCTGGAAGGCGCTCATTTTCTTGTGCGGCGAGAGCATGAACACGCGGATGCCCTTTTTGCCGCGCATGGCGTATTCGGCCGCGCTGCCGGTGTCGCCCGAGGTCGCGCCAAAAATATTGAGTTCGGCGCCATCCTTGGCCAGGGTGTATTCGAACAGGTTGCCCAGCAGCTGCATCGCCATGTCCTTGAAGGCCAGGGTCGGGCCGTTCGACAGCGCTTGCAGGATCAGGGTCTTGTCGCCGTCCTGTTCCAGGATGCGCAGCGGCGTGATGTCGGCGCTTTTTTCGCCCTTGCGCACGTTGCGGTAGACCTCGGCCGTGTAGGTCTTTTTGGTCAGCTTTTTGAGGTCCGCTTCGGGAATGTCGGTCGCGAATTTTCTCAGGATCTCGAAGGCGAGCTCGGCGTAGGACAGCTTGCGCCAGGCATCGAGTTCGGCCCCGCTCACCTGCGGATACTCGGCCGGCAGGTACAGGCCGCCGTCCGGCGCAAGGCCGCCCAGCAGGATGTCGGAGAATTGTTGAGGAGCTTGCGAAGCGGCGGCCTTGGCGGCGCGGGTAGACACGTATTGCATAGAGTTGGTAGGTCCGTTTTGGCTAACAGCAGGGAGCAGAACAGTGCGATCGAATGTTTATTATAGTTGCTACGAACTGTCCTTGCGCAAATCGCGACATTTTCCACACACGCACCCCGGTCACCCTCGTCCCGGACAAACCACGGGCGAATGTCACCGGCGATTCGACAAGCGCCGACAAGCCGGGCCGTGCCATTTTCGTGGACTGCGCGCGCGGCAGGCGCTGAGCTGGCGTTTGCGGCATGAATCCGAGGGACAACTCGGTCTCGCGGTATGCCGCGTTCGACCCGGTAGCGAGCGAGGCTCTGCCGGCTCGCCGGACATGTCGGCCCAGCAAGGTCGCGACGGCGGCAGTTTCAATGTACGCCAACAACATTTCCCAATCGGCCCGCACAATGCCGCCGCGTTGCGCAGTGGCAAATCAATGGCGGCGCGGGCTGGTGCGCTCAGCTATTTTCCCAGAAAAAATAAAAGAAGGCTGCAAATGGCGGTCCGCTCGTTCTGTGGGAAATCTGCGCAATGGTAGTTAAAATATTTCAGATATATCAGCATTCGATTGCTGGCATTCGATTGACTGTTCAATATATCCCCCGACATGAATATACCCGGAATACTTCCAAACAATATCTTCTAAGCATTTTGCGCCAATCACAGCAATAATATTTATCCGTGTTTGTGGCATATACGTCACGGTTGATGCGAATCGACGATAGACGAAGAAAAAAGCGGATAGTACGATGGTTACAAATAGATTCAGATAGCGGCTGATGACATAAGAATGCACAGTAATCTTGGTCACTTATCCGCACCAACGCCTTTTCGCCCTGCCATATTCTCTCAATAACGCAAACAATTGATCAAAGGAGATATTCCCATGGAACGATACCGACTGTACGCAACCGGCCTGATGCTGGCACTGGGCCTGACCGCACATGCAAGTGCGCAAACGCATTCCGAAACGGCATTAACCAAAGAAAGACAAGCACAGATACAAGCCCAGGACGCCTTATCGGTGCAAGTTGCCCCAATTAAATCCCAAGCCGATTTAATTCAGTACATGAAGATGGTACCGCCGCAATCGAATGCGCTGTACCTGCTGTCGCCAACGGCGAGAGAACGCTTTGTGTCCAGTCTCACCTTCAACCAGCACGGACTTTCCGGTTTCAGTTATGCCGATCTGCAGCGCGAGCTGTCGCCGGCCAAAATCGCCCGGGTGCTGCGCCTGTTCGGATCGGAAAGCTCGGTCAGCACCATTCAGACCCAAGGGGGAACGACAGCCAGGCCAGAGCGCTGGGAGAGTGCAAACGGGGAATGCCGGGGCTTCCTCGACCCCGCATGGGGCACGTGCGATCAGCCGCTTCCCGGTGGTGGTGGCCTGCCGGGCAACTTGCCGGGAGGCGGTGGCGGCGGTGGTGGCGGTCGTGGCGGCGGCGCTGGGCCATCGGACCCTGTCGGACAGGAACCTCAACCGAAACCCATGCCCAATGGAGACTACTGGAATTACCGGTGCACATGGGGCGGCGGCGGATGCGCACACCAGACCAACAGTATCTGTAAAGCAAAATGTTGATCCGCCGACGTCAGTCCCACGGGGAACAGAATTTCATGGATGAGGCCACGATGAACCCAACACGCACACGGTGCAAGCTCCTGGCGGGTGCGGCGCTTTTACTGATCTCTACATACTCCTCAGCAACGTCGGATGCGCAGGCTCGTCTTGAAAGATATTACGAGGCCTCCGCATCGGTTGCGCAGAGTGACATGCCGGAACGACGCAAGGCAGCGATGATCGATGCAATCTTTTCCAGCAGCTTCAAGGAGATTGGCGGGTCGATTCCGGATGAGGATCTGCTTCCCGTGTTTCAGGCAACGCTTTCCACGCTGTTTTATACGGTTGATAAAAATAAACTGCCGCCGATGGACAAGATTTTTCGCCGCATGGTGACGTTGAAAATTGCCAAATCCGCGGATTATGAAAACATGTTGCAGGCCTATCTTGCGGTTCGCGATTTTCAAGGCGCAAATGCTTTTCTATCGCGCCACCACAAACGTGCGGAGGAACGGCGTATCATATCCATCGATCCTTTGCCGTTATCCGCGAAACAACGTACCGAATGGCAAGTAGGAGAAGCACGGCGCCTGATCCGGCGTCCTGTCAACATGCCACCTGGGACATTCCTTGTCATACTCGCCTCGCCGCACTGCCACTTTGCGACCGATGCCGTACTGGCGATGGAAAACGACACTGCGCTGCGTCCGTTATTGAAAAACCGCATCAAACTGTTGGCCATTCAGGACTTGAGTTTTGATTATGACGCGTTTATTGCCTGGAACCGCTCGCATCCGTCCTTGCCCTATGCGCTCATCCATAGCCGCAGCGAATGGCCGGAGGTATCGAGTATCACGCTCCCGACCTTCGCTTTCTATCGGGATGGAAAGCTGTTGAAAGAGTTTTCCCGATGGCCGGAGGGTGGCAATATGGAACAGATTTACAGTGGGTTTGGAATAAGCTATCCGACTGTGGCAATCGGTGGCAGGCGCCAGAATTCTTCACATAGCGAGTGATGTACGATGAAAAAGCCGGTGCAACAATGTCAGCGTGCAGAAGAACGGCCGGTGCCGGCGACAACCATCACCGCAGCCGCTATTCTGGGCGCGGTGGCGCTGATATCGGCATCCTTCTGGATGGCCCGCGACAAGCCCGCTGCGCCGGTGCCGGCACGCAGCAACATGGCGGCACCTGCGGCCGCTGGCACGACAACGGCGCATGCCACGTCCGCCGTCGCCGCGACGCAAGCGGTGGCAGGCGACGTTTGCCTGCCACCCTTGCGCGCGTCCGCAGGTCCATCGCCCGATGAACTGGTACGGAATACCATCCGTGCCGTTCTTGCTAGAAACATGGATGTGTTGGCGCTGGCCGGGCTGTCCCAGCGCGGCGATGAAGGCGCCGCACTGGCGCTGTTTCAGCAGGTAAGGCCGTGTGCGAACACGACGCGCTATCTCGACAGCATGGAGTTTTCGATCGACGACGTCCGTTTCGTTGGCGCGGCCGGGTGCCGACGGCTTCCCGCCAGGCTGCTTGCCAACCCCATCAACATTCTCATCCCGGCGGCCGATGCGGGGTCGACTGCCGCGAAGTTATTGGTATCGAAAAACGCGCCGACGGTCGCCGCCGTGAAGCAGGCGGTCGGCGGTGCGTCGGCGAACGACATCGCCGACCTCCTGGCGATCGCCGAACGCTACGGCAAGGATGCGGCCAGCGCCGGATCGGCCAGCGCGGCGGCGTGGCTTGCGCAAGCCTATTTGAACGGAAGCTTTGGCAGCAAGCGCGAGCAGGCTGCGTACGCGATCACGTATGAAATGAACCAGTCACTGCAGGGCGAAGAGAACCGGTCCCGACTGCGCTATCTGTACGGCCGGATGTCCGGCACCGACCTGACCGGCGTGCGCTCCATGCTCGACCGCTGCCGCGCCCGCAAGGAAGCGGAAGCGTCGTCGGTGCTGATTTCACCGTTCCGGTAGCGGCTCGCTGGAACAGAGGTGTCGCATGGAAACGCGGTGCCCTGCTCTTTCGCGAACGCGCCTGGCTACCGCGACACCACAACCGCCTGCCCGATGTAGTTGCCTTCACCTGCCTCGCGCAGCATGAAGGCGGCAAGGTCGGCGCGGGACAGCCTGCCCGTGACGCCTGGTTGGAGTGCCGTCCCGGCGCGATAGCTGCCGCTTCGTTCGCCATTCGTCAGTATTGGCGGCCGCACCAGGGTCCAGTCGAGTTCACTGTCGCGCACCAGCGCTTCCATGCCGTCCTTGTCGCGCATCTTCGCGGCGATTATCTTGCGGATAAAGCGGATGAACAGGGAGGCATTGCGCGTTTCCGACGCGCCGTACGCGCTTAATGCCACAAGGCGCTGCACGCCAGCCGTGTTCATCGCTTGCACAATGCTGCGTGCGCCCTCGGTACAGATGGCGCACGCTTCGCCCTTGCGCGCGCCGAGCACACTGATGACGGCATCGGCGCCCTGCACCACGCCGCCGACGATGGCCGGTTGCGCGAAGGTGCCGACAACGATCCGCAGGCGCGGATGCGCGATCGGCAGGCCGTCCGCACTGCGCACCAGCGCCCGGACCTGGTGGCCCGCGTCCAGGGCCTGCTCAACCAGGTGGCGCCCGGTGGCACCCGTCGCGCCGAAAATCGCCAGGTTCATGCCGCAGCTTCCAGCGACGCCAGGACGGCCAGCGCCTGCGCTGTCAGCGCAGGTGCGCCGGCCAGGAAGCCGCCGCTGTCCGTGTTCCACGGCGCGCCGACCAGATCGCTTACGCGGCCGCCCGCTTCGGCAACCAGCAAGGCGCCGGCCAGCAGGCCGGAGCGCACCTGGCTGGCTTGCCAGAACAGATCCTGATGGCCCGCCGCGACGCGGATCAGCTGCAATGTCGACGGCACCGACACCTGCACCACCAGCGCCGCCTCCAGCATCGCGGCGACCGAGCGTCCGATGTGCAGGTAGGCAGCGGTCCCTTCGTTCGGCGCAGCCTGGCCGGTACCAACCATGGCCGTGCGCAAATCGGATTTCGACGAGGCATTCAGGCGCGTTCCGTTGAGCCACGCACCGCCCCCGCTCAGCGCGGTATAGGTGGCGCCGCTGAGCGGCAGATGGATCGCACACAGCACGGGCACGTTATCGCGCACCAGCGTCGCCGTGACGCCCCAGTCCGGCAAGCCGTGGATATGGTTGATGGCCCCTTCCACCGGATCGCACACCCACCACTCTCCCGGCGGCAAGGCGCCACGGCCCTCCTCGTCGTCGTCCCAGCGGGCATGAGGGCGGGCGCGCGACAGGGCTTCGCGCAGGATCGTCATCGATATGACGTCATTGGCCGTGATCGCTGCTGCGATTTCCGGCATGCTCCGCGGCCGCGCGGCAGGGTCGAAACGCGACTTGACGGCCTGGCCGGCGGCCTGCACTGCGGCGACGGTCTGCAGCAGCAGCGCCTGGTCGCCGGCGGTCGGGATGGAACTGGATTCGGGATGGTTCATGCGTGGCGCTTCCTTGGTTGCGTCAGGCGGCTCGATATTGCGCTTGACTTGACCCGGAAATGATATGAGCATGCTGTCGCATGAACAACTCGCAATCGAAGAAGGCGGTCGTGCGCCGGCTGGCGCCAAGGAAGACGCCATCCCAGCCCCGTTCCGCCCATACCGTCGGTGCCATCCTGGAAGGGGCAGCTCACATTCTTGAGCTGCATGGACTTGAAGGATATACAACAAATGCCATCGCCGCCCGCGCCGGCGTGAGCATCGGTTCGCTCTACCAGTATTTCCCGACCAAGGATGCGGTGACGATCGCGCTGATCGAACGCGAATCGCTGGAGCTGGTGCGCGAGGCGAGCGAAGCGTTGCAGGGAAAGGAGCACCGGCGCGCGCTGCGCGAGCTGGTCGAGACAGGCGTCCGCTACCAGCTGCGCCGGCCGCAGCTGGCCAAATTGCTCGATACGGAACAGGGGCGGCTGGCGTCGCTGATGCCGGATACCGCCCACGCTGCGGCGATGCGTGCCGCGCTGGCCAGATTTCTTGCCACCTACCCGGGCCTGGATGCGGCGCGCGCCGAGCGGACGGCGTCCGACCTGATGGCGCTCATCAGCGCGCTGACGGATGCAGCCGGACGGGTAGAGACGGAAGTGTCGCCATCCCTGGCCGATCCGATCGAAGGGGCTGTGCTCGGGTACCTGAACGCGGTGTGCGGCACCTGAGTCGACGCGATTGAAGCGCGGCGGCGCTCACACCGTCACAGCAAGCGGGCGAAAAACGACGCAGGTTTCTGACAACAGCCGGACCTCATGCGCCGCTGAAGCAAGATCGCCTTGCGCCGCCCTCTTTTTGTTGCGCGCGCCCATCATGCGCAGTCTCTATTTCCTCCAACCCTCTTGCGCCCGGCGGCGTCGCGACGCGCCGACTGTCGCGCTCTCAAGCCATCGATTGACCTGAGCCAGTAACGGGCGCGGCGCTTTACCTAAGGTGAAGTCAGGGACACCCGGTCGCATGCGTCAGGCGACCTGGTTGACCTGACGCACTCACTTAGCCGGAGAAAGACATGAGAACGAAAATGAGAATAGGCCAACGCGGGCAAGGCTGGACGCGTTGGGTCCTGTGTTCGCTTGCCGCACTGGCAGCATGGGGCGGCAGTCCACCTTCAGCCGCGTCGCAAGACACGGCCTACGCGGCCACCACCACGGCGCCGCCGGCCAGGACGATCTATCGCATCGTGCATCTTTCCCCAAGCGCCAACGGCCCTTTGGATATCAACGGCAAAGGACAGGTTGCGTTCACCGAGGACGTCGGGAACGACCGGACCATGGCACGGTTCTACGACGGGACGACCTTCAGCAATCTCGGGACGCTCGGCGGTGCGGGCTCCTACGTGAATGGGCTCAATGATTTCGGACAGATCATCGGCGGTTCGAACTTCAATCCGGCAAGTACCGATACGCACGCCTACCGTTGGACCGCGCAAACGGGCATGGTGACCTTGCACAGCCCCCCGTTCAGTTTCGCCACGTCGGCCGCGTTCGATATCAATAGCCGCGGACAGGTTGTCGGCTACCTCCCCTTCTCCGGCCCCGTATTGGAGCGCCTGCATGCGACGCGATGGAGCGCGGAGAATGTACCGCTCGACCTGGGCACCTTGAACGGACCGTCGCTCGCGATGGCGATTAACGAGGCCGGGCAGGTCGCGGGAAACACCCGAAATGCCGCTGGCAGCGGCCTCGCATTCAGGTGGACCGAAGCGGGTGGGATGGCCGGACTGGGGACGCTCGGGGGTGCGGATTCGGACTCGGTCGCCATTAACGGCGCCGGCCACGTGGCCGGCCACGCGGCGACAGCGCAGGGACTGACCCATGCATTCCTGTGGACGCCGGAGAAAGGCATGCGCGATCTCGGCCCGCAGCGCGCCGATGCCGACGCCTTTACGATCGCCATGAATGATAGCGACACGGTCGTCGGCGGCATTCGCATCGTCGACGGCCCTTTCCGTGCCTTTGCCTGGACCAGGCCGGGCGGCATGAAAGAGCTGGGCACATTCGGCGGCCGTAACTCCAATGCTTACGACATCAATCAGGCCGGCCAGGTTGTCGGAACAGCTGAAGCGCGCGATGGCGGCGGCCGCGCGTTTGTATGGACCAACGCCGGGGGCCTGGTCGACCTGAACACGCGCATTGCGCTCGCGCCGCCGGGCTTCTTGCTGACGGCTGCCCGCGCCATCTCCGACAACGGCGCAATTGTCGCCGATTCGAATGCCGGGCTGGTCCTGCTGGTGCCCAAAGCCGCCACCCATGTTGCCCCCACGGTCGGTCCGATCCAGCTGCGCGGCGCAGCGCGGGTCAACAGGCCCCTGCCGGTGTTCGCCAGCTTCAAGGACGCCGACCTGGGCGACACCCACAGGGCCACCTGGTCATGGGGTGATGGCAGCAAGGACGAGGCGGGCACCGTCGTCGAAAAGAACGGCACCGGCGTCGTAAGCGGCAAGCACACGTACCGCGCGACAGGCGTCTACACGCTGAAGCTCACCGTCACCGACAGCAGCGCAAAGAGCGCGACCGTCCAGCGCACCGTGGTCGTACGCGGACCGGGCGCCTACATCAGCGGCGAAGGCGGGTTCTTCTCCCCACCCGGGGCCGTCACGTCCAGCAGGAACCACTCCGGGCGCGCAACATTCGCGTTCTTCTCCGAATACCAGAACGACGGACGCCGGGCGCAGGGCAAGGCACTACTGCGTTTCAGCACCGCCCATCTCAAGTTCGAGAGTACCCGCTTCGATTCGGTGGTGGTGAAAGGGGCGAGGATCGAATACCGTGGCGGCGGCACGGTGAATGGCGCCGGTAACTACCAGTTCACGCTCACGGCGGTGGCCGGCCCGAACCCGGCAGATGGCAAACACCGCCTGCACATCCGGATCTGGCATCTGGATGCGATGACGAACCGGGAGGTCGTCGATTACGACAACCAGGGCCGGTCGGACGCGGCAAGCGGCAGCCAGGGTGTGCTTGTTGACGATGGCGTGCTCAGGATCGAATAGGCTTGGCAAGCTGGCACTGGTTGCCGGGTGCTGCCTGCGGGAGCGTCGTCGATCGCGGCGAAATAGTCCGATGCCTCCCACTGATATGCCGTTGCCCGCTCCGTGGCCTGTCTGGCCCCGCCGGTCATCCAGTCTACGAGCGAGGAATGGCGGCACGCGAACCTATCGTGGTGCCGGAAATTACTTGACCACGGCAGTCCGCCCCTGGCAGCCGATTTCGGCGCCCGAGAGATCCTGATTGCCGGCTGCGACGCGGATCAGTTGCAGCGCGCGGCTTGCAAGCTAGCGTAACTTCGCTAAACTGGCTGAACCGACAAGAAAGAGTTTTGAATGAAAACGGTCAACATTCATAACGCAAAGACACATCTGTCCACTTTAGTGGAAGAGGCTGCGAAGGGGGAAAGCTTTATTATTTCGATGGCCGGGAAACCGATGGTCAAAGTCATGGCACTCGATGCGCAGGCTACCGGTCCGGTCAGGCGATTGGGTTTTATGACGGGGCACGTGAATATCCCAGAGGATTTCGACACAATGGGAAAAAATGAGATCGAATCCATGTTTGAAGACGGCAAGTGAAACTGCTGCTGGACACGCATTTACTGTTGTGGGCCGCCTGGAAACCCGCGCAGTTACGCGCAACTGCCCGTTCGCTGGTTGACAATTGACCGGATGCTGCTTGCTCAAGCGACGGTCGAGGGGATAGTTTTGCTGACTGCCGATTCGGTACTCGCTCAATATCCTGGGCCAGTGCGAAAAGTCTGATTACGGTACAGGCTGATCAAGGGACAGTCATCACGACGCCCTTCGGATGAATCTATTCTTCCCAGCGCGCAACCACGTCGAACGAAACAGGGTCGGCATTGCTGACTTGGGCACACAGCGCCTCCTCCTCGTCCTGGCTGATCCACGACAGCACCATCTCCGGACGCGCCCGGTAGCCCAGCTTGTAGGGCCGCTCCATCAGCGGCTTGGCCAGGCAGGCGCGCAGCACATCCTGAAGCGCGGGTTCGAGCAGATCGATCACCCGGGCGACGTCGGCCCGCACATAGCCTTCCGGATCGTCGCCGGCCCCCTCGTCGAGTTCCGTCAGGTTGGCGAACGCGGCCACGTACTGTCCCGCGACGAAGCGGTCGAAGCTGCTGAAATGCAGGTGCGAGGCCCCTGAATCGTGCCACACCATGCACACGCCCTCTTCCCCGCTGTGCAAGCGCACCAGACAGTACGCATCGCCCGCGCCGGAGCGGGCAAACGGCAGAAACACATTGCCTTTCTGCTTGACGGGATTGAGCCACTCGCCGATCACCTCGCCGGCCCGCTGCGCCGACAGCCAGTGAAAATCATAAATCGCCAGCAAGGCCATCTGCTCTGGATCGTCGCGGTTCGCCCGGCCCGACTCGATCAGAGCGCGCAGAGCCGGCGGCAAGGCAATGCCGGTCGACGCGGCCAGCGCATCGAAGGAGTCGCTCATGCGCCCTTAGCAGGCCGCGTGGTTGACCGTCACCACGTGAATCGCCAGCCCGCCGAGCGAGGTTTCCTTGTACTTGTCCTGCATGTCGGCACCAGTCTGGCGCATGGTTTCGATCACGTCGTCCAGGCTGACGAAGTGCGTGCCGTCGCCGCGCAGCGCCAGCGAGGCCGCGGTGATCGCCTTGATCGCGCCCATGCCGTTACGCTCGATGCACGGAATCTGCACCAGCCCGCCGATCGGATCGCACGTCATGCCCAGGTGGTGTTCGATGCCGATTTCGGCCGCGTTCTCGATCTGCTCATTGGTGCCGCCCAGCGCCGCCACCAGTCCTGCCGCGGCCATGGCGCAGGCCACGCCCACTTCGCCCTGGCAGCCGATTTCGGCGCCCGAGATCGAGGCGTTCTTCTTGCACAGCATGCCGATGGCGGCCGAGGTGAGCATGAAGTCGCGTACTCCGCGCACGGGATCGCTCGGACGGCAATCCTCGGCGTAGTAGCGCAGCACCGCCGGAATGATGCCGGCCGCGCCGTTGGTCGGCGCCGTCACCACGCGCCCGCCGGCGGCGTTTTCTTCGTTGACCGCCATCGCGTACAGGCTGACCAGGTGCAGCGCGTCGTGCGGCAGGTCGTTGGCGCGGTTGTCGCCATTGAGCGCATCCTGCGCCTGCTTCCACAGGTTGGCCGCGCGGCGCTTGACGTTCAGGCCACCAGGCAGCTGCCCGCCGGTCACCAGGCCATGCGCGATACAGTCGCGCATCACGTGCCAGATCTTGTCGATGCCGGCGTCGAGCGCCGCGCCGTCCATGCGCGCGAGTTCGTTCGCGCGCAGCATTTGCGGGATCGTCAGGCCGCTGCTGCGGCCGTGCGCCAGCAACTGGTCCATCGTGTCGAAACTGTAGGGAATCGGCGCGGTGCTCTCGCCATTGCTCTGGCGCGCCTGCGATTCGCCGGCGGCGTGAATGAAGCCGCCGCCGACCGAGTAGAAAATCCGTTCGATGACGCTGCCGTCATCGAGCTTGAGCGTGAAGCGCATACCGTTCGGGTGTTCGGGCAGCGAAGAGCTCTTGTGCCAAATTAGGCCGGTGCGGGCCGAAAACGGCACTTCGTGGGTGCCCAGCAGCTTGATCACGCCATCGAGTTCGGCTTCGGCCAGCATGTCTTCGACACGCTCGGGGTCCACGCCCTGCGGCGTTTCGCCCATCAGGCCGAGGATGACCGCCTTGTCGGTCGCGTGGCCCACGCCGGTCAGGGCCAGCGAGCCATACAGCGCCGCTTCCACGCCCACCGCCCGATCCAGCGGACCGCATTCGACCAGGAAGCGCCGCGCCGCCACCATCGGCCCCACGGTGTGGGAACTCGACGGCCCGATGCCGATCTTGAATAGGTCGAATACGCTCATGTCCATCAGTTGCCTCTTTTATGTTTTTTATGTGGTGTGTGTCGGTGAAACGAATCAGGCAGCCTTGGTGAGGCTGACGTCGATATTGGCCAGCATGTCGGCCACCAGCTGGTCGAGGCCTACCTGCGCCTTCCAGCCCCAGTCGGCCGTGGCCACGCTGTCGTCCAGGCTTTGCGGCCAGCTGGCGGCAATCGCCTGACGGCTGTCCGGCTTGTAGCTGATCTCGAAGGCCGGCAAGGCGCGCCGGATTGCTGCCGCCAGTTCGCCCGGATTGAACGATACGCCGGCCACATTATAGGCAGAACGCACTGCGATTTGTCTAGATGGGGCATCCATCAATTCGATGGTGGCACGGATTGCGTCGGGCATGTAGATCATCGGCAGCGTGGCGTCCGGGCCGAGGAAGCATTCGTAGCGTTCGCCGCGCAGGGCCGCGTGGAAGATCGCGATCGCGTAGTCGGTGGTGCCGCCGCCCGGAGGCGACTTGTAGCTGATGATTCCGGGATAGCGGATGCTGCGCACGTCCACGCCGTACTTGGTGAAGTAGTACTCGCACAGGCGCTCGCCGGCGAGTTTACTGATGCCGTAGATGGTGGTCGGGTCCATCACCGTGTATTGCGGCGTGGCCTGGGGTGGCGTGTTCGGGCCGAAGGCGGCGATCGACGATGGCCAGAACACGCGCAGCGGCTTGCCAGCTTCGCCGCGTTCGCGCGCCACTTCCAGGATGTTGAGCAGGCCATCCATGTTCAGGGTCCACGCCTTGAGCGGGGCCTGCTCGCCGGTGGCCGACAGCAGCGCGGCCAGCTGGTAGACCTGGGTGATGCCTTCGTCGGCCACCAGGGCCGTCAGGCGCGCTTTATCGAGCACGTCGAGCTGGGTGTAGCGCGCCGCCTTGTACACGTTGTTCGCGCCGATGTCCGAGGCAATGACGTTGCCGGCGCCATGCTGCTGCGCCAGCGCGCCGACCAGTTCACTGCCAATCTGGCCGTTCGCGCCGATAATGAGAATGCGTTCCATGTGCTTGATTCCGATTTATTAGTGTTCTTGATTCTTGAGAATGCCCAGCTCGCGCCCGGCCTGTTCGAATGCTTTCAATACCGTGTCGAGCTGCTCGCGCGTGTGCGCGGCCGACAGCTGCACCCTCACCCGCGCCTGCCCCATCGGCACCACCGGGTAGAAGAAGCCGCTCAGCAGCACGCCCAGTTCGTACATGCGCGCCGCGAAGCGCTGCGCCACGGGCGCTTCGAACAGCATCACCGGCACCACCGGGTGCGTGCCCGGCTTGATGGTGAAGCCGATGCGCTCGATCTGCTTGCGGAAGTAGGCGGTGTTTTCGTGCAGGCGGTCGCGCAGTTCGGTCGACTTCGAAATCCGTTCCAGCACCGACAGCGAGGCGCCGGCGATCGATGGCGCCAGCGTGTTCGAGAACAGATAAGGACGCGATTTCTGGCGCAGCGTGTCGATCACTTCCTTGCGCGCGGCGGTAAAGCCGCCCATCGCGCCGCCCAGGGCCTTGCCCAGGGTACCGGTGATGATATCGATGCGGCCCATGACGTTGTGGTGTTCATGCGTGCCGCGCCCGGTCTTGCCCATGAAGCCGGAGGCATGGCATTCGTCGATCATCACCAGCGCGCCGTACTTGTCGGCCAGGTCGCAGATCTTGTCCAGCTGGGCGATGGTGCCGTCCATCGAGAATACGCCGTCGGTGACGATGACCTTGTGGCGCTTGCCGGCGGCAATCGCCGCCTGCAGCTGCACTTCGAGGTCGGCCATGTCGTTGTGCTGGTAGCGATAGCGGCCCGCCTTGCACAGGCGGATGCCGTCGATGATCGAGGCGTGATTGAGCGCGTCGGAGATGATGGCGTCGTTCTCGTCGAACAGCGGCTCGAACACGCCGCCGTTGGCGTCGAAAGCGGCCGCGTACAAAATCGTGTCTTCCGTGCCCAGGAACTGCGAGATCGCTTTTTCGAGTTCCTTGTGCACGGTCTGGGTGCCGCAGATGAAGCGCACCGACGACAGGCCGTAGCCGTACTTTTCGGTGGCGTCGATCGACGCCTGCTGCGTTTGCAGGTCGCCCGACAGGCCGAGGTAATTGTTGGCGCACATATTGATCAGCGTGCGGCCATCGTCGGCCACCACTTCGGCGCCCTGGCGCGACGCCAGCACGCGTTCGGGCTTGTACAGGCCCTGTTCGCGCAGCGTGTCCAGGTTTTGCTGCAGGCCGCTGAAAAACGCACTCTTCGCTTGCTCGCTCATCATTATTCCTCGTCATGTGGTTGCCGGCTTGACCGACTGTTAAACTATGCTGTACCGTGCTCCGGAGCGCACGACTTCAACCGCATCGTGAAATTCCGTTATGTCGAACACAAATTCAATATAATGGATACTACCCAAGCCGAGTGAACTTGGCAAGCCTCGGTTTGCTTATATGTATGGAAATTTTTTGTTTGAACACTGTTGCGAAAACCCGATGAAACCACCTGTATCGACCAATTCTCCACCTGAAGTAGGCGCCACCCTGCAGCGTTTGCGGCTGGCGCGCGGCCTGACCCTGGAGGACTTGTCCCGGATCGCCGGCGTGTCGAAATCCATGTTATCGCAAATCGAAAGGGAGAAGGCGAACCCCACGATTGCGATCACGTGGCGTTTGGCTAACGCCCTGGGCGTGGCCATCGGCGAGCTGCTGTCGGCCGAAACGCGCCCGGTCGAGACCATCCGCGTGCTCGACGCCCACGAAACGCCGACCCTGCCCGGCACCCACGCCGGCTACGTGCTGCGCATCCTGGGACCGATGGATCTTGCTGGAAAGTACGAGTGGTATGAGCTGACCCTGGCGCCGGGCGGCGAACTGGCGTCGCAGGCCCACGATCCGGGCACCAGCGAGCATATGACGGTGCTGCACGGCACGATGGAACTGGAAGTGGGCAGCGACAAGAAGAAAATCAAGCTGGGCGGCACGGCGCGTTATCCGGCCGACCAGAATCACGTGATCCGCAACGCCGGCAAGACCGAGGCCAAGGCCTTGCTGGTGGTGGTGCACCGCTGACAAACTCTTCATGTCCGCGCAGGCGGGATTCCGGGATTCAATTGCCGCCTGCGCGGGCTGCACCGACAGGCCCAAGCTGCGGAAATGCTGGTTGCTCACCTGATACGTGCCTTCGATCACGACGCCGATGACGAAATCGGCACAGCTGCCCACATCTGTTGTTATTTTGAAACTCCCTACCGGCAATAGCGCCCCGGCAGTCAAGACTCCCCCCCGAACGGGCTTTGAAATGAGCCGCAAAGGCGGGGTGTTGTCGGGAAAGCATATGCGCTTGACGAGCTCGCTATCGCCGCTCATCACCCGACAGCGATGCCGGCGTTCAACATTTTCCTTGAAATCAGTACCTTGCAGCGATCATGCGCGCGAGGACCAGCGCCGCCAGCGTGGCCAGCAGGTGCTTGAGCGTGTGGCCGCTGACCGCGTGGATAGCGCTCAGGATGGCGCCGTCGGCCAGCTCGGACAGCTTGGCCAGCACGTACAGGCCGATGGCGGCACCAAAAGCGCGCCGCTGGACATGCGGGGCGCCAGTCTGCCATTGCAGGACCGGAATCAGCACCAGCGGCGCCAGCTGGAGCAGCAGATAGGGGCCGAGATTGCCGGTGGCTGACCACCAGAACACGCTGGCCACGCCAAGTGCGCACAGCGCGGCCAGGGTCGGCAGCGGCGCAAAGCGCGCGGGGAAAGCGTCCTGCAGCGCGGCGGCGAGCAGCGACACGCAGGCCAGCGCGATCGGCAGGCGGTCCCAGATCAGGCGTGTATCGTCCGGGGCCAGGTGGTACCAGGAGGAACCGAAGGCGGTCAGCAGGATCGCGGCGAAGAACATGGTATGGGCCAGCCGCGTGGGGCGCACGCGCAGGAGGCCGTAAAGACCGATGATGAGGAAGCCGAGGTTCGACAAGACGTCGGCTGCGTTGGCCAGCCCCGAGAGCGAACGCTCGTCGGCAAAGGCATGGTATCCGGCCGGTTGCAGGATCGGACCGGCCAGCAGCATGGCGGCGGCCAGGAAGGCGGCAAGGTACAGGGCGATGTTAGGTCGGGCGTGGGCGAGCTGCATGACGGTCCTTGGCAGTGGAGAGGAGCTCACTGTGACGCGTCCGGCGCGGGAGCGGGAAAGGACGACGGAAAGTACCGCCGGGCAGGACATCTGGTGGCGGATTCCAATACGTGGCCGCCCGCAGTAATTGACGCAGCTTCAGTACGGCGTCCGCCAAGCTTGTTTTTTTAAGCCGCTTTTTATCGATCACAAATACTGGAGGTCTGCCTACCGTTGGCCAATTCAAGGAGAAACGCCATGAACGTCACGCCAGCTATCAGCCCCGCCGAGAACCAGACAGGCAATTAGTTGGTGGTTGTCAACGGGGATGGCTTCTACAATTCGGTCAACCAGAAAGTCGGCGCCCGGATTCGCGGGGACGACGAGTGGTTCGACGACACGCTCTTCAGTATTGGCGGCAGCGGCATCGAGCGTGTCCGGGTGGACGGCAGCTTCTCGCTGTCGAACACAGTGTACGCCGGCCAGTTGAACGAAGACTGGGGCCAGGATGAGGTGTTTGCCCTGGTCAGCGTGGAAGGACTGAGTGGCTCGCTCCGAAGCAACACGATCAAACGCGACTTCCAAACGCCCCCAACGCCACCGGATGGGGCACACGCCTCATCCGTGTTGGGTTCCAGAAATGCGACTTCATCCACTTCGCAAGCAGTTCACGGGCCTTGGCAGGCTGCACCGGCGTCATTCAATGTCGCCAGCGACCGTGCTTGTTGTTACGGTTGAAACCGCATGATAAATTCGCTCGCATCCTTGGAAAGCAATAACAGGTCGGAGCGCCCGCTGCGCACCGACTCCATCGATGCTTCGCATCGTTGGCGGGTCAATGGGGCGCTGGCCATGGCCGCCACATCGCGTCTGGTGACGAAATCGAGAGCGTTCTGGAGCTGGGTTGCCGTTTCGAGATGCTGGCGTTCGCCATATGCCTCGCGCATTGTGGTGGCCGTCAGCAACGCTAACTTATCAAGGATTTCCTTGTTGCGCCCTTCCCAACTTGCTCGTGCTTCAGCAATGCCTGGGGCGAGATCGGGCATCTGCGACTGGCAGTGATCCAGTATCGCGTTCATTCGCACCCTTTGCCGGAGGACAGTTCCTTGCGACACCGCCAATTGCGTGAGGCGCTGCCCCACCGGA
Source organism: Massilia pseudoviolaceinigra (assembly GCF_030846505.1). Lineage (NCBI taxonomy): Bacteria > Pseudomonadati > Pseudomonadota > Betaproteobacteria > Burkholderiales > Oxalobacteraceae > Massilia > Massilia pseudoviolaceinigra. The sequence continues at coordinate 102,153 of NZ_JAVCWL010000016.1, forward strand.
TTGGCCAGTTCCGACGCGGACTTTATGTGCACCGATGCGAGGAACAAGGTGACCGGTTTTGATGCGGGCCGTTCGCCGCTTTCGATGGCGACGATATGCAGCAAAGAAGACTTGCCCACGATCATTCTGCCCGAAAACCTGGCCCTGCCTCCACCCGGCGCCAGTTTCTTCATTCCGGAATAACTGGCTACCGCGCCGAGTTCGGTTTGTTGGATGGATGTCGTCGCTTGCTCAAGCCGGCTCGCTTGCACGTGTTGCTCAGCCAGCGACCGAAGACCGGCAACCGATTGCGCCTGGTCGGCAATCGCACCGCACTCCGCGCGTACAAAGACAGCACGAGGGCTGTCCGGTTCGCTCTCGGCGAACAACCCTTGCGAACCGTATTCCCCCTTGAGTTCGACGCGCACAGGGCTGCGCACGATAAATTCGCACAGTGGTGAAGAAACCGCTTCGCCGGCGGGAATCGTCGGGAGTGCAAGCGGCGTTGTCGCATTGGCCGCGCCACAAAAAAACAGGGAGGCGACAAACACGCAGGCGTTCTTAAGAATGGTCATAGGCAGGTCGGGGCGGCGACGCAATCGCTGCCAGAGCAGCGGTCCGGATAAATGCGGCTGTTTTCATAATACGCGTCCAACCAGCGATATGGCAAGACTGACCGGCTGAGCTGACCGCGTCCCTTGAGCGGATCCCCTCGGCGCCAGCGGCACGGCGAGGGGGTCACAGGTTTACTGCGCCGCCACCTTGGCCGGCTCGTTCATGCGCAAGGCCCGGCTGAGGAAGCCCCAGCGGTCGGCCACTTCCTCGATCATCTTGGTGGTCGGCTTGCCGGCGCCATGGCCCGCCTTCACATCGATGCGGATCAGGATCGGCGCCGCGCCTGCCTGCGCTGCCTGCGCCGCCGCCGCGAACTTGAAGCTGTGCGCCGGCACCACGCGGTCGTCATGGTCGGCCGTGGTGATCATGGTCGCCGGATAGCACGATCCCGCCTTCAGGTTATGCAGGGGCGAGTACTTCACCAGCGCCTTGAATTCATCGGCGTTCTCGGACGAGCCGTAATCCGAGGTCCAGGCCCAGCCGATCGTGAATTTATGGAAGCGCAGCATATCGAGCACGCCCACTTGCGGAATCGCCGCGCCGAACAGTTCCGGACGCTGCGTCATCGCGGCACCGACCAGCAGGCCGCCGTTGCTGCCCCCGCCGATGGCCAGTTTGGCCGGCGAGGTGACCTTGTTCGCCACCAGCCACTCGGCCGCGCCGATGAAGTCGTCGAACACGTTCTGCTTATGCAGCTTGGTGCCCGCTTCGTGCCACGCTTCGCCGTACTCGCCGCCGCCGCGCAGGTTGGCCACCACGTACACGCCACCCATTTCCATCCATGCCAGATTGGCCGGCGAGAAGGTCGGGGTCAGCGAGACGTTGAAGCCGCCGTAGCCGTACAGGTAAGTCGGATTGCTGCCATCGAGCTTGATGCCCTTTTTCGAGACGATGAACATCGGCACCTTGGTGCCGTCGCGGCTCGTGTAGAACTGCTGGCGCGTCTCGAAGCCGCTCGGGTCGAAGTCCACGGTCGGCTTGCGGAACACCGTGCTCACGCCGGTTTTCATGTCGAGGCGGTAGATGGTGGTCGGGTTGGTGAAGCCGGTGAACGAGTAGAAGGTCTCGCTGTCGCCACGCTTGCCGTTAAAGCCCGAAACCGAGCCGATGCCCGGCAGCGCGATCTCGCGTACCAGCTTGCCCTTGCGGTCCATGACCTTGACCATGCTGCGCGCATCGGCCAGGTACTCGGCGATGATCTGGTTGTTGACCATCGAGGCGCCAACCAGGGTTTGCGCCGATTCGGGAATGATCTCTTTCCAGTGTTTCTCGGCCGGCTTGCGCGTGTCGATGGCGATCACGCGCGAACGGGTCGCCTTCTTGTCGGTGCTCAAGTAGAACACCGGGCCGTCGTTGTCGATGAAGTTGTAGGACGCCTCGAATTGATCGATCAGCGGCACCACTTTCGAGCCGGGCTTGGTCAGGTCCTTGTAGAAGATGCGGTATTTCGGCGCCGTGCCCTTGGTCGCGGTGATGACGAGGTATTTGCCATCGTTGCTGACCTGGCCGCCGAAGCCCCATTCCTTTTCGTCCGGACGGTCGTAGACCAGCGTGTCTTGGCTCTGCGGCGTGCCGATCTTGTGATAGTACAGCTTCTGGAAGTAGTTGATGCCGGCCAGCTTGGCCGCTTCTTCCGGTGCGTCGTAGCGGCTGTAGAAGAAGCCCTTGCCATCCTTGGTCCAGGAGGCGCCGGAGAACTTGACCCACTTCAGATGGTCGTCCAAGTCCTTGCCGGTGTCGATGTCGCGCACCTTCCACTCGTTCCAGTCGGAGCCCGATGCGGCTGTGCCGTAGGCGAGGTATTTGCCGTCCGGGCTCACCGCAGTGCCGGCCAGGGCCACGGTGCCGTCGGCGGCCAGGGTGTTCGGGTCGAGCAGCAGGCGCGGCTCGTCGCTCAGCGACTTCATCGTGAACAGCACCGACTGGTTCTGCAAGCCGTTATTGCGGCTGTAGAAATAGCGGCCGCTTTCCTTGTACGGCACGCTGTAGCGTTCGTAGTTCCAGAGCTTGGTCAGGCGCTCCTTGATGGCCGCGCGCTCGCCGATCTGGCCGAGGTAGGACTGGGTGACCTTGTTCTGGGCATCGACCCACTCCTTGGTCTCGGCGCTGTTGGCGTCTTCGAGCCAGCGGTACGGGTCGGCGATGCTGGTGCCGTGATACATATCCTGCTGCTCGACTTTCTTCGTGACCGGATAGGTCGCTGGCGCGCCGCCGGGAGCACAAGCCGGGGTCTGGACCTGGGCCACTGCTTGTCCGCCGAATGCGGCGAGCAGGCTGGCGACGAGGACTGCATGTCTCATTTGCATGGTTCTGTCTCTTGGTGGGATGGGCAACTTTGCCGGGGAAGATAATAGCGCGAAATCCGGGCCGTGGCGATGGCCGGCCGCGCATCACGGCGGTCGAATCAGGCCGAACCGACCGTATCCGAATACGGCAGGGCCGACCTGGCCGGCGGGGTCCAGGCGGCGATCCAGCCGACCAGCCTGTCGGCGGCGATCGGGCGGCTCATGAAGTAACCCTGGCCCTGGTCGCAGCCGAGCGCGGCCAGCAGGCGCCACACGGCTTCGCTCTCGATCCCCTCGGCCACCACGCGCAAACCCATGTTGTGACCCAGGTCGATGGTCGAACGCACGATCTTGGTATCGCCAATATCGTTTTCCATGTTCAGCACAAACGACTTGTCGATCTTGAGTTCATCGACCGGCAGGCGCTTGAGGTAAGCGAGTGACGAGTAGCCGGTGCCGAAATCATCGATCGACAAATCGACACCCATGGCGTGCAGGCGCTCGAGCGTCTGCTGGGCGCGCACCGGGTCGTCCATGATCGCGCTCTCGGTGATCTCGAGGCAGAACGAGCCTGCCGAGAGCTGGTGGCGCGTGAGGATGTCCTTGAACTTGGCCGGCAGGTCCTGGTCGAGCAGGTCGCGGGTGGACAGGTTGACCGAGATTTTCAGATGAATGCCCTGCTGCTGCAACTGGCTGCACAGCGCGGCCGACTGGTCCAGCACCCAGCGCGTGAGCACGCGGATAAAGCCGGTCTGCTCGGCGAACGGGATGAATTCGTCAGGGAACACGTTGCCGCGCTCCGGATGGGCCCAGCGCACCAGCGACTCCACGCCCACCACTTCGCCGGTATCGAGCCGGATCTTGGGCTGCACGTGCAGGCGGAATTCGTTGCGCTCGATGGCGTTGCGCAGTTCCGTGAGCAGGCTAAGGGACTTGGCGCTGGACTTGTCCATGGCCGCGTCGTAGGCCACGGCGCCGTCGTTGCGCTGCTTGGCGGCGTACATCGCCACTTCGGCCATCGACAGCAGCGACTCGGGATCGGCGCCGTTGATCGGAAAGGCGGCCATGCCGAGACCAGCGCCGATGTCGACCGTCTGGTCTTCCAGCGAGAGCGGCGCTTCGAGCGCGCGCAGGATGCTGGCGGCGACCTTGTGCGCATGGTCGATCGAGGACGCCGGCAGCAGCACCACGAATTCGTCGCCGCCCAGGCGCGCAAGGCAGGCTTGCGGCTGGGTCTCGCCGAGCAGCGCGCGCAGGCGTTCGGCCACTTTTTGCAGCAAGACGTCGCCGAAAGCGTGACCCATGACGTCGTTGACGTGCTTGAAGCGGTCCAGGTCCATCATCAGCACGAACACCACCTGCTCGCGCAGGCGCGCCTCGGCCAGCGCTTCGCCCAGCTGCAGCACGAACTGGGCGCGGTTGGGCAGGTCGGTCAGCGAATCCCAGTAAGCCAGGCGCCGGATTTCCTGTTCGCGCTTGGCGATCCCGTCGCGCATGCCGGCGAAGGCCTTGGCCAGGGCCCCGATTTCATCCTTGCGTTCGACGTCGATGCGGCCGTCGTAGTCGCCCAGTTCCATGCGCCGCGCAGTGCCGGCCAGGTGGCGCAGCGGCTGCGCGATGCGCATCGCCGTGATCACCGCCACCCCACAGGCGACCAGGGTGGCGACGATGGTGAGGATCATCAGGGTGCGCTGCAGGCCGGTGTATTCGGCGGTGGCGTCGTCGATCGAGCGCGCCAGCACGATGTCGGCGTGGCGTCCGCCGTCGAGGCCGAGCGGCAGCAGGCGCGCGCTGTAGCGGTTGCCGCCGGCGTCGAGATCGAACGGGCGCGCCAGGTTCCCGGGCAGCGCCTGCAGCGCGCGCGCCACGGCCGGCATGGCCGCGGCGGGCAGGGTCGACTCGAACGGCGTCCACGGCCCGTCCGGCTGGCGCGTGAAGATCGCCACTTCCAGCTGCGAGAGCTGGCGCATGTCGAGCACCAGCTGGCGGTCGAGGACGAAACCCATCACCACCCAGGCGATGGTGACCGGCGCCTTGACCGGCATGATCACCACCTGCACCGGCCGCTGGTCGACAATGGCGACGGCGCTGGCGCCATCGTTCTGTTCGGCCTGGTCGAGCAGGCCGAGGACCAGCTTTTCGAGCGAGCTGTTCTTGACGATGCCGTTTTCGACGGTGACGCGGCGCTCGCCGTCGATCAGCATGGTCATGTCGGCGCGCGCGCGGCGCCCGCTGTTGACCAGCGCCGAGGCGATGGTGGCGCGGTCATCCTCGTCGCCGTTGCCGATGGCTTGCACAAACGCGGTGTCGCGCGCCAGCACCTGAGCGCTGAAGCGCTGCTTCTGGGCGTTCTGCTCCATCAGCTTGCGGAAGACTTTTTCGCCGTTGACCAGTTCGGTGGCGATGCTCGAGCGGGCGTTGACATCGATGCCATGCTCGATCACCACCAGGCCGATGGCCTGCACCGCCACGATCAGCACCAGGAACAGGGTGACGATGCGCCCTTCCAGGCTGTTGAAACGCAGCATCATGCTATCAAGGCGCACTGGCGCCCGGCGAATCGGCGTGCGGCGCGGGCGGCTTCATGGTGAGCCTGACGCTGGCGGTGGTGGCGCCCTCGTCCGCCTTGACCGCGACGGCTTGCTCGACGGCGGCGCCGGCCATGTTGAAGTGCCAGGACGAGAGCGTGTATTTACCGGCCGCGGGCACGTCGATGCGGGCCACGCCGGCGGCGTCGGTCTTGGCGAAGAACGGGGTGTCGACCACCTGGATGTAAGCGAGCATGCGGTCGTGGATATTGCAGCCCAGCACGACGATGCCGGCCTTGTCGAACACCTGTGGCGTGGCCGCCACGCCGGAGTACAGTTTCTGGTCGAATTTCTTGGCGGGCGAGAAGGAATAGATGTGGTGCTTGACCTTGTCGTAGTTCGGGAACGACACCCGGCTGCCGGTCTGGATCACCGATACCAGCGGCAGGAAGCGCAGGCCGCGCTGCTCGATCTCGGCCGCCTCGAGCGTCTTCGGCACGGCCGCGCCGCCGTCCGGCTCGGCCGCCACGACTACGTCGGCCAGCGGCTTGCCGCTGCTGTCAATGACCCGCACCGCGATGGCGGTGGCGGCAGCGGCGGCGCTGGCGAGCGACATCCCGGCCAGGCTGATCAGACGAAGTAATGGTTTCATGGGTGCGCATCCAAGGTGGACAGAAATCCCGCTGACACGCGGGGCAGGTACAAGCCGTTCGGCGAGCCGTTCGGCGAGCCTGTCGGCGAATCTATTGTAGCGTCTGGAAGAAAGTTCCGAGCAGAACTTTCAACCGAGTCGGGCGACAAGCGGACCATGGGATTTCGCCGCGGCATCAACGGGCGCGGCGGCACGTTAATAGAATGAACACGATCCTGCCCGGACCGGGCGCGGGGCGCTTACGCCGCGCCGCGCACACCCTTGCCAAGGCCAGCGTGGGCGATCAGCCACAGGCGCGACTGGTCCACCGCCGAGCCGATCTCGGCCGGAGTGAGGCGGCGCGCCACGATGGCCTTGTTGGCGTTGGCCGTTTCGTCGCCGGCGTCGGCCGCGAGCAGCATCCACATGTAGGAGCGCACGGCGTCGCGCGCCACGCCGCGTCCGCTGTTGTACATACCGCCCAGGTTGTACTGGGCCAGCGCATGGCCCTGCTCGGCGGCCTGGGTGTACCAGTAGACGGCCATCGCATCATCCTGCGGCACGCCCTGGCCGTTGGCGTACATGACGCCGAGGTTGTTCTGGGCGCTGGCGTCGCCCTGCTCGGCCGCGGTGCGGTACCAGTGCGCGGCCTGGCTGTCGTCGCGCGGCACGCCCTGGCCGCTGGCATAGATCACGCCGAGATTGAACTGGGCGTTGGCCGCGCCCTGTTCGGCGGCGCGCCGGTACCACTCGAGCGCGCGGTATTCGTCGCGCGGGGTGCCGCGCCCGTTGGCATACATGCTGCCCAGATTGTATTGCGCCAGCACGTGGCCCTGTTCGGCCGCGCGCGCGTACCACTGCAGCGCGCGGTGTTCATCCTGCTCGGCGCCCTGGCCGTTGGCCAGCATTACGCCGAGGTTGAACTGGGCGTCGCGGTCGCCCTGTTCGGCCGCGCGCTGCAGCCAGGCCACGGCGCGCAAGGGATCGGCGCGCACGCCCACGCCGTCGGCATAGGCCACGCCCACGTGGCGCTGGGCCATCGGATTGCCCTGGGCCGCGGCCTGGCGGAACCAGCACAGCGCCTGTTCGTCGCTGGCCTCCACGCCCTGGCCGCGCTTGTACATCAGACCGAGGTTGAGCTGGGCCACGGCGTCGCTTTGGAGGGCCGCTTTGCGGAACCAGTTCATGGCCTGCTCATAGCTGACCGGCGCGCCCTGCCCGGCCAGGTAGCATTCGGCCAGCAGGGTCTGGGCGCTGGCCGAACCCTGCTCGGCGGCGCGCTGGAACCACGCCAGCGCCTGCTCGTGGTTCTGTTCGACGCCCCGCCCCTTGCGGTACATCAGCCCCAGGTTTTGCTGGGCCGACGCCTCGCCCTGTTCGGCCGCGCGGCGGAACCAGCGCGCGGCCTCGGCATCGCTGTGGGCGACGCCGCGGCCATGGTAATACATCGAACCGAGGTGATTCTGGGCAAATGCCAGCCCTTGCTGGGCCGCCAGCCGCAGCCAGGTGAAAGCGCTGTCGTAATCGCGCTCTTTTTTGCACATCAAGCCCAGGTTGAACTGGGCGTACGCATTGCCGCGTTCTGCAGCTTGGCGGAACCACATGTAGGTTTGATAGTTCTCGCGGGTGGTGTTCTGGCGGTCCATGCTTCATCCTCCGGCGCCAACGCCGTTGAAACTGCAGAATTATCGGGCTGCAACAGGCAATAAGCGACCTGAGAAGTATTGCTAAAATTTTAATAGGACAAGCGTGCCGGAGTTTGACTGGGAACAAGCGGACCCGCAGGTGGGCGCGTTAGGCAGCATGAAAAAACCCCGCTGAGATCGCTCTCGGCGGGGTTTGGTTTCGGCCTGAAACAAATTATGGCTTGTGCCTGCTTAAAATTTGGTGCGAACTCCGAACAGGAAATTTCGGCCGGGCAGTGGCGAGACCTCTTTTAATACCGAGGTCGACAGGCGGATGTCCTCGTTCAACAGATTGCGCGCGATCATGAACCAGGTCAGGTCGACGCTGCCGATATGCTGGGTATACGACAGATTGGCGCTGAGCTGGGTGTAAGCGGGGGTGGCGTTTTGCTCGAAACTGGCGAGCCGGTCCTGGCTTTGGGCGCGCACGACCGACATGCCGGCACGCACGGCGCCGCTGCGGTAGCCGACATCGGCACCGATGCGCGAGGCCGGTTGCAGCGGCAGGTTGCCGCCGTGATCGAGCTTGCCGCGCGAGGTGTCGGCAAAGGCGCGCAGGGACAGGCCCGCGCCGTGCTGGTTGTAGGTCACTTCCGCTTCGGCGCCGCGGATGCTGGCGTCGGCCTGCTGGTAAATGCGCTGCAGCAGTTCCTCGCCCGGATTGCCTTCCTCATCCACCATGGCGCCGCTGATATTGCCGTAGATGAAATCCTTGACCTTGTTCTGGAACACGTTGGCCTTCCAGCGCACCAGGCCCGACACTTTCTGCAGCGACAGCTCGATATTGCGCGAGGTTTCCTTTTTAAAGTCGGCGTTGCCGATATCGAAGGTCTGGGTGGCGTCGTGCGGGCCGCCCGAATACAGTTCCTCGGTGGCCGGCGCGCGCTGCGCCACCGACACCGTTGCACCGGTTGCGTAACCGGGCATGAACGGCCACAGCGCGCCCACCGAATACGAACCGAGGTCGAACTTGCGGTCCTGGTGGCCCAGCGGCTTGCGCTCGACCGATTCGACGCGCGCGCCGGCATTGACCCGCACGGGGCCGAATTCGCGTTCCTCGACCAGGAAGGCCGCCCGCGAAGTCGAATGCGTGACCGGCACCGTGTCCGGACCGCCTTCGGCGCTCAGGGCGCTGAAGTGGGCGTTCTCGGTCTGCATGCCCAGGGTGCCGTGCCAGCCGGCCAGCGGCGCATGGGTCAGCTCGGCGCGGGTTTCCAGCGCGCGGTTCTTGAACAGCACTTCCGGATGGTTGTCGTCGTCCAGTTCGGCATGGTCGTAATCGGTATAGCCGAACTTGATCCTGATGTTCTCGACGCCCGCAAACGGCATCTTGAACAGGGAATCGGCGTCGTAGCGGATCTGCGACTGGTCGATCTGCGAGCCTTCCAGGCTGGGGATGCCGTAGCGGTTGTTGAGCGTGGCCACCGACACGCCGGCATGGCCCCAGTCGCCGATGACCGAGGCGCCGGCGCCGAGCGTATCCTGGCGCGTGAACGATTGCGGCAAGCGGCCCGAGGCCGAGCTTGGGTCGCCCGGCACGCGGTTGCCGGGAATCTTGTAGTCGTCGGCGCGGCGGATATTGCCATCGATGTGCAGGCCGATCTTGCCGACCGCGCCATCGAGCGCGCCCGAAGCGCTGCGGCCGCGGTCCACCGTGCCGTAGCGGGTCTCGAACTGGCCGGCCGGCTTGGCTTCGAGCGCGGTCGGGATGCGTTCGTTGACCACGTTGACCAGGCCGCCGATGGCGCCCGAGCCGTACAACAAGGCGGCCGGGCCGCGCAGGATTTCGATCTGGCGCGCCACGGCGCCGTCGGCCGACACCGCATGGTCATTCGACAGGCCGGACACGTCGGCCACCGCCATGCCGTTTTCCAGCATCTTCACGCGCGAGCCTTCCAGCCCGCGGATGATGGGGCGCGAGGCGCCGGCGCCGAAGCCCGATGCGGACACGCCCAGTTCCTGCGACAGCGTTTCGCCGAGCGAAGAGCCGAGCTTGTCGCGCAGTTCGTCGCCGGACAGGATCTTGGCGGGCGCCAGAATCTGGTCGCCTTCGGACTTGCCGAAGGGATTGGCGGTGACGATCACCCTGGGCACGGCGGGATCGGCGGAGGCGGCGGCGGAGGCGGCGGCAACTTGCGCATTGGCGTGGTTCAGGGCGGACAGGGCGGACAGGATCGCGCTGGCAAGCAGCGTACGTTGGACATTCATGTAAAAAACCTCAGGCAAACAAAGAGTGACAGACAGGCGCACGCGGGCAGGCCGCGCGCGGCCTGGCGTATGCACAGAAACAGGGTATGGCTGTCAGGCCTGAGGTGGTCCGCGCGGTTCGAACGCGTTCAGCGTGCGTGCGCGCGCCGCCTGGGGGGAAATCGATGCGGCCGGCGCCAGGGCGGCGTCGGCGAAGATGAAACCGTGCGCATGGCTGGGCAGCGGTCCGGCCAGCTGGGCAAAGGCCAGACACTGGTCGCAGCTCTGGTCGCGGGCGATGGCGCGCGAGAGCGCACTGCCCTCCCCGTCAGGCTGCGCCTGCGCCGAGGCTTGCGCCTGGCCGCCGGCGGAAGCCGTGCTCCAGTGCGACATCACGTGCATGGTCGCCATCTGCTGCGACATCAGCAGCAGAAGCGACAACAGGATGCGAATGGAGAACTGGCGGGTCATGGTGCCAATATTGTAAAGCGATCAGGCGCTTTGCGGCACTTTTTTTGCCAGCAGTGCGGCGTCGGCCATCTGGCGCAGGTAAGCGGGCACCTTGGCCGCGCTCAGTTTGTTCATCGACACCAGCAGCTGGGGCGCGAGCGCACCGAAGCCGTAGGTGTCGCCCAGATGGCGCGCGATGTGGATCAGCACCTCGGCCGCCACCTCGGCATCGGACTCGGCGCGGTGGGCGGCGCTGCGAAAGCGGATGCCGAGCTGGCCCGACAACAGGCCCAGCTTGTAGCTCGACAAGCCCGGAAACACCCGGCGCGACAGCTTGAGCGAACACACCAGCCCCTCGTGCGCCGTCGCCAGGCCCAGCCGCTCGGCCTCGGCCTTGAGGAATTTCTCGTCGAAGCTGGCGTTATGGGCCGACAGGGCGTCGCAGCCGATGAAGTCGAGCAGTTGCGGCAGCACGCGATCGACCGGCGGCGCCGAATCGACCATGGCCTGCGAAATGCCGGTCAGCTGGGAAATAAAGTAGGGAATGCGCGCGCCGCAATTGACCAGCGACACATAGCGCTCCGTCACGCGGCCGTCGACGATGCGCAGCGCCGCCACTTCGGTGATACGGTCGCCGTTGGCCGGCGACAAACCCGTGGTCTCGAAATCGAGCATGACGATCGGTTTCTCGAACACCGCGCGTCCTAACCGAACTTGCGCACGGCGTCGAGCGCGAGGCCGGCGCCGATGCTGCCGAACAGGTCGCCTTCGACCTTGAGCGCGTTCGGCACCAGTGCGCCTATGCGCTCGCGCAACATGCGCACGCCGCTCGAGCCGCCGGTGAAGAACACGGTGTCGACCGCATCCGGCGACACGCCGGCGTCGGCCAGCAGTTTGAGCACCGTCTGGTCGATGCTGCCGACCAGGTGGCTGATGGCCTCGTCGAACTCGCTGCGCTGGAGCAGCAGGTCGACCGGGGGCGACAGGCGGTCCAGGGCCAGCGTGGCGCTGGCCGCGTCGGACAGGGCGATCTTGCCCTCTTCCACCTGCATCGCCAGCCAGTGGCCGGAGCGCTCCTCGATCAGGCGCTGCAGGCGGCCCAGCTTGTCCGGCTCGCGGGCGTCGCGCGCCACGTCGGCCAGCTGCGCCGCGGCCTTCTTGGTGTAGGCCAGGTTGATGGTGTGCCAGGTCGCCAGATTGAAGAAATAGCTCGACGGAATCGCGCTATTGTTATTGAGCAGGGTCTGGTAACCGAGCAGCGGCATCACCGACGCCAGGCTCAGGTATTTATCGAAATCGGTACCGCCGATGTGCACGCCGCCAGTGGCGAGGATATCGTCGCGCCGCTCGGCCTTGAGCGCCCGTTCGGGCGACAGGCGCACCAGCGAAAAGTCGGAGGTACCGCCGCCGATGTCGGCGATCAGCACCAGTTCCTCGCGCCGGATCTGCGACTCGTAGTCGAAGGCGGCCGCGATCGGCTCGTACTGGAAAGCGACGTGCTCGAAGCCGACCGAACGCGCCACTTCGGCCAGGGTATCCTCGGCCAGGCGGTCGGCGGCCGTGCTGTCGTCGATGAAGAACACGGGACGGCCGAACACGGCCGAGTTGAAGCTGCGCCCCGCTTCGCGTTCGGCGCGGCGCTTGACCTCGCCGATGAAGTGCGAGAGCAGCATGCGGAACGGCAACGCGCGTCCGCCGACCTCGGTCTGGCCGTCGATCAGGCTGGTGCCGAGCAAGCTCTTGAGCGAGCGCATGAGGCGCCCCTCGTAGCCCGCAAGGTAGCCTGCCAGGGCCGCGCGGCCATAGCTGACCTCCTCGTCCTCGGCGTTAAAAAACACCACCGAGGGCAAGGTAGCCTTGCCATCCTCGAGGGCGAGCAGAGCCGACTGACCGGGGCGGACCCAGCCTACTGTTGAGTTTGACGTTCCGAAATCGACGCCGCAAGCATTCGCCATGGTACCCTTTAGATTAAGGGGCGATATTATACCAGAGTACGGCTGAAGCGGGCATTCCCTTCGATTGTCGCCGTGGAGCAACTGAAAAGCACCGGTTCCCGCCTTACCAAATTTCTCTACAGTAAAAGTATTGCCACATAGCAAAACAGGGTCTACACTGGGCAGTCCAGCAAGGATTGTTATCCAGAAGAAATTAATGACCCACACCCCCGCGCCGCTGCATCCGAGCATTGCCGACCTCAAGGAGCTGATCCATAGCGAAGCGCGCCGCGTCACCTCGTATGACGTGGCCAGCGCGGCGGGCGTGTCGCAGTCGGCCGTGTCGCGCTGCTTCAAGCCGGGTGCGAGCGTGTCGAAAGCGACCTTTGCGCGCGTCATGCAGGCGGCGGCCGAACTCGACTATACGCCGAACGCGGCCGCGCGCAGCCTGATCACGCGCCGCTCCAACCTGATCGCGGTGGTGCTGTCGGACACCGTCACCCTGCACTATCCCCAGATCCTGTCCGAGCTGAGCCGGCAATTCGGCCAGCACGGCATGCGCGTGCTGCTGTTTTCGCTGGCGCGCGAAGGCGATATCGGTGCCACCCTGGCCGATGTCTGGCAGCACCAGGTCGACGGCGCGGTGCTGGCCGCCACCCTGACCCACGAACAGGCCGCCGAATTCGAGCGGCGCCGCATTCCCTTCGTCCTGTTCAACCGCACCCTGCGCGACCGCACCGTCAACGCCGTCGTGTGCGACCAGGTGGAAGGGGCGCGCCTGCTGGTGTCGCGCCTGGCGGCGGGCGGGCACAAGCGCTTCGCCATGATCGACGGCCCGCACGATTCCGCCATCGCGCAGGACCGCAAGCGCGGCGTGGCCGGACGCCTGGCCGAGCTGGGGCTGGCCGCGCCCCTGGTCGTCAGCGGCGACTACGACTACGCCAGCGGCGGGCGCGGCCTGCGTGAAATCATCGCCGGCCTGGGCCGGCTGCCGGACGCGGTCATGTGCGGCAACGACATCATGGCCATCGGCTGCCTGGACACGGCGCGCCACGACCTGGGGCTGGACGTGCCGGGCCAGCTGTCGGTCACCGGCTTCGACGGCATGGCGCCGGCGGGCTGGCTCAGCTACAACCTGACCACCCTGCGCCAACCGGTGCAGACCATGACCCTGGCCGCCAGCGCGATGCTAACCGGCCTCATCTGCACCAGCACCGGCTGCCCCGAGCGGCGCGTGTTTTCCGCCACCGTGGTCGAGGGCGCCACGGCGCGCCTGGGACCGGGCGCCTGAGACCAGTTCGTCACCCGCTTCAAAAGTTCCCTCCAAAACGCACCCGCTTGACCCGCGCCAAAGCCTGCATGCCGGGGAATCGTGCGCCGGGGCGCGCTCGCTATAGTCATCCGTGACATCGATGCACGGAGAGCCTGATGAGCGTGACGATCCTGCCCGGCCAGGGCGAGCTGGCCCATGACGAACAGCACACCCACCCGCACGGCTGGCGGCGCTGGCTGTACGCGACCAATCACAAGGATATCGGCACGCTGTATCTGTGGTTTTCGCTCAGCATGTTCATGGCCGGCGGCGTGCTGGCCCTCTTCATCCGGCTCGAACTGTTCCAGCCCGGCCTGCAGTTCTTTTATCCCGAGCTGTACAACCAGTTCGTCACCGTGCACGGCCTGGTGATGGTATTCGGGGCCATCATGCCGGCCTTCGTCGGCTTCGCCAACTGGATGATTCCCTTGCAGATCGGCGCCTCCGACATGGCGTTCGCGCGCATGAACAATTTTTCGTTCTGGCTGCTGCCGCCGGCCGCCGTGCTGCTGCTGGCGGCCTTCCTCACCGGCGGCGGCGCCAGCGCGTCGGGCTGGACCCTGTACCCGCCGCTGTCGCTGCAAATGGGCGCGGGGATGGACCTGACCATCTTTGCCATCCACCTGATGGGCGCCTCCTCGATCATGGGCGCCATCAACATCATCACCACCATCCTCAACATGCGCGCGCCCGGCATGCGCCTGATGAAGATGCCAATGTTCTGCTGGACCTGGCTGATCACCGCCTACCTGCTGATCGCCGTCATGCCGGTGCTGGCGTGCGCGGTGACCATGCTGCTCACCGACCGCCACTTCGGCACCACCTTCTTCAACGCGGCCGGCGGGGGCGACCCGATCATGTACCAGCATATTTTCTGGTTCTTCGGCCACCCGGAGGTGTACATCATGATCCTGCCCGGCTTCGGCATGATCTCGCACATCATTCCCGCCTTCGCGCGCAAGCCGCTGTTCGGCTACGCCTCGATGGTGTACGCCACCGCCGCCATCGCCATCGTGTCGTTCATCGTGTGGGCGCACCACATGTTCACCACCGGCATGCCGGTCACGGCCCAGCTGTTCTTCATGTACGCCACCATGCTGGTGGCCGTGCCGACCGGGGTCAAGGTATTCAACTGGATCGCGACCATGTGGAAAGGCTCGCTGACCCTGGAAACGCCGATGCTGTTCGCCATTGGCTTCATCTGGGTGTTCACCATCGGCGGACTGTCCGGCCTGCTGCTGGCGGTCGTTCCCATCGATATCCAGGTGCACGACACCTACTATGTCGTGGCGCACTTCCACTACGTGCTGGTTGCCGGCTCGCTGTTCTGCCTGTTCGCCGGCTTTTACTACTGGGTGCCGAAATGGACCGGTCACATGTACAACGAATGGCGCGGCAAGTTCCATTTCTGGAACTCGCTCATCTGGGTCAACGTGACCTTCTTCCCGATGCACTTCCTGGGGCTGGCCGGCATGCCGCGCCGTTATGCCGACTACGCCACGCAGTTCACGGACTTCCACATGCTCACCTCGGTTGGCGCGTTTCTGTTCGGACTGACGCAGGCATACTGGCTGTTTGCTGTCGTGCTGCCCACCGTGCGCGGGGGCGAGAAGGCCGCGGACAAGCCGTGGGATGGCGCCGAAGGACTCGAATGGACGGTCCCCAGTCCCGCCCCCTTCCACACCTTTGAAACGCCGCCGCTGGTCAAGTAACGCTCATGGAACGCGAATGGCTATTGAAGAAAAACTGTTCGATGTCGCCGCGCCAGGTGGGCGTGGCGTATGGCTTGCTGTGCCTGTTCCTGCTGGTGATCGGGCTGGGGTTTGCGCTGCATGGCGCGTGGTTCGTGCTGATTTTTGTGGTGCTCGACATCGGCGTGCTGGCGGCGGCGCTGCTGTGCTATGCGCGCCACGCGGGCGACCGCGAACGCATCGCGCTCAGCGACGGCTGCCTGCTCGTCGAGCGGGTCGAGGCGGGCCAGGTGAGGAGCATCCGGCTGGAGGCGTGCTGGACCCGCATCGCCATGCCGGACCGCCAGCGCAGCCTGATTGCACTGGAGTCGCGCGGGGTGCGGGTCGAGATCGGCGGGTTTATTGGGGAAGAATTGCGTGCGCAGGTGGCGCAGGAATTACGCCGTGAACTGCGCAAGTCAGCGTTTTTGCGTTAAGAAAAATAGGCGCGTGGGCGCGTTGGGGCGCGCGCGTTGCCGCACGCGCCGTGTACCTGCGTCAAAACTCGTCCCACTCCTCGGCTGCCGGCGCTTTCGTCAGCGCCGGCTTGGCCTTCGTGACCGCCAGGTGCGACGACGGGGTCGAGCGCGCCACTGGCGCCGCGCT
Organism: Massilia pseudoviolaceinigra; assembly: GCF_030846505.1. Lineage (NCBI taxonomy): Bacteria > Pseudomonadati > Pseudomonadota > Betaproteobacteria > Burkholderiales > Oxalobacteraceae > Massilia > Massilia pseudoviolaceinigra. The sequence continues at coordinate 118,095 of NZ_JAVCWL010000016.1, forward strand.
GCGTGGGGCGGCGCCGTTATGCCGGTCGTCGAGCTTGAAGACGTTCACCGCGCGCGCCAGTTGCGTAGCCTGGAACTGCAGGCTTTCCGCCGCCGCGGCCGCTTCTTCGACCAGGGCCGCATTCTGCTGGGTCACGCCATCCATTTCGGCAATCGCCTGGTTGACCTGCGAAATACCCTGGCTTTGTTCGCCCGTGGCCACCGTGATCTCGGCGATGATGGCATTGACCCGGCCAACGCTGGCCACCACCTGCTCCATGGTGCTGCCCGCTTCGTCGACCTGGCGGCTGCCGATAGCCACCTTGCCCACCGAATCGTCGATCAGGGCCTTGATTTCCTTGGCCGCCGCCGCGCTGCGCTGGGCCAGGTTGCGTACTTCCGAGGCCACGACCGCAAAACCGCGCCCCTGTTCCCCCGCGCGCGCCGCTTCCACCGCGGCGTTCAGGGCCAGGATATTGGTCTGGAAAGCAATCCCATCGATGACGCTGATGATGTCGACGATCTTGTTGGACGACTCGTTAATCGACGTCATCGTGGCAATCACCTGCGACACCGCCGCCCCGCTCTTGCGCGCCACGTCCGAGGCCGATGCGGCCAGCTGATTGGCCTGCTTGGCGTTTTCGGCATTGTCCCTGACGGTCGCGGTCAGCTCTTCGATCGACGCCGCCGTTTCCTCCAGCGAACTGGCCTGTTGCTCGGTGCGCGCCGACAGGTCGTTGTTGCCCTGCGCGATCTCGGAACTGGACTGGGCCACGTTGTCGGCGCTTTCGTGCACCTGTACCAGCACGGTATGGATCTTGGCCACGAAGGCATTGAAGCCGGCGCCGATGACAGCCAGTTCATCCTTGCCGTGCACGTCGAGCCGCACCCGCAGGTCGGCCTCGCCCGAGGACAGATTGGTCATCGTCCGGCCCAGCGTGCGCAGCGGACGGGTCAGCCGCGACACCACCATTACCAGGATGCCAGCCGTGGCCAGCGCGCAGACCAGCGCGACGATCAGGGTGTAGAGCAGCAATTCGCGCGCCGACGCCGTTGCCACGCTCTGCGGAAAACTCAGTTCTACGCTCCACGGCGCAATCTCCGGGTGGATCGAGAGCGGCTGCAGCAGCCGGATGTTGCCGCGGCCATCGTCAAATTCGTACGCCTTGCCCTGGCGGATGCGCTCGAGCGCGGCGGGCGGCAAGTCGTCGGCTGGCTTACCCAGGCGCGCCGGCAGCGGGTGGCTGGCATACACGCCGCCGTTCGAGACCAGCGACAATTTGCCACCCTCGATGACCTTCAGTTCAGCCAGGATCATGCTCAGGCGCGGCAGCATGAAATCGGCGCTGGCGGTGCCGATGAACTTGCCCTCGATCATGATCGGCGCCACCAGCGACGCCATCAGCACATCCTTGCCCGCCACCGGATACACGTAGGGCTCGGTGAAAAATACCTTGCCGCTGCGCTTGGGAATGTCGTACCAGTCGTTGGCGCCGGGATCGGTGCCGAACACGATCGGTTCGACATTGACTTCGTTCTTGTCATTGCGGGTGAAATACGGCATGAAGCGGCCGCTGGCGTCGTAATGCGGCTTCTTGTCGGCGAACTCGGCATCCTTGGCGTCGAGTGCGTTCGCCTCAAAGGTCACCGCCGCCCCGATCAGGTCCTCGCTCCCCAGCAAGGTCGCCTTGGTCATCTCGTAGATCTGCTCGCGCTGCAAGGGCTGGCCCAGCGCCTTGGTCGAGCGCATCGCCGAGCCGAGGCTGATGATGCTGGCCAGGTTGGTCGACAGCCGGCTCTGCAGCGCGCCGACGACCTCGCGCGAGGAGGTGCGCGCCAGTTCCATGGCCGCCGCTTCCGCGCTGGCGCTGCTCTTGAAGCCGATCACGGCCGCCGTGACGCCCAGGCTCAACACCACCAGCGCGGTGGCGGCGATACAAATCTTGCTGTTGAGCGAAAGACCCGATCCGAATGCTGCCATGGTTTTCTTATCCTCTTCGGTATTATGGGACATCAAAATGTCTTGGTCAGCGCCACCACAAAGGTTCCGACCGCCGGATTCGACACCGCCACCTTGCCGGACGAATCGGCAATGCCGAGCGTATAGGCGTCGTACGCATTGGTGGCGCCGCGCGCCTTGGTGTAGGCGCCGGACATGGTCCAGCCGCCGTCGAAGGCCTTGCTCACGCCCACCTTCACATCGCGCCAGTTCCAGATATCGTTGCCGGCGCCATGGACCCGGCCATCGCCCGCATGCAGGTTCAGGGTATAGCCTGAGCCGAGGTCGACATTGGCGCCCACGTCCAGGTAACCGGTGCCGCGCGCATTGGTGATGCCGAAGAAGTCCTTGGTATAGGTGCTGTTGTACTTGGCGTAGAAGAACTTGTACGTCATGCCCAGCGACAGTTCGCCGTAGTCGTACGACACGCCGGTGGCGTTGTACTTGGCACCCGGATACTTGTAGTAGTACAGGAGCGCGCTGTAGCCGATGGGACCGGCCGTGCCGGTGTAGCCACCGTACATGTCCACTTCGAGCGTGCCGTCTTCGACAAAGCGGTTGCTGACGGTCGACATCCAGATCCCCGCCGAGAGCCCGCTGGGATGGCCGATATCGAACCCGCCCTGCAGCGCCGGCTTGCCCCAGGTCTGGCGGAAGCCCCGCGAAATGTACTGCGACGCCAGGGTGACGTTGGCGGTCATGGTGGTCGTGGGAGCCGCGGCGGCCGGTTTGGCATCGGCAGGCGTGCTCTGGGCCGATGCCTGGGAAGCGAGCGCGAGCAGGGAGACGAAAGAAAGCGCGTAACGCTGTTTGACGATAGAAGGCATCTTGAATTTTCCGTAAGGTTACTGGACACGCAAGGGCAAGCGCACCAGGTACATCTTGAGCGAAGAGTCAGACGAGGGTCAGGTCAAACGTGCGGCTGTACTTGCCGGCGGCGTTGGGGCCGGCAACGGCACCCGGAAATGCTGGGGCTCGGAACAAAGTGGACTTGCGCACGCGCAGGCCATGCGCCAAGGATAGGCGCGAGCGCGCGCCAATGTCAAACGTGTTGCACTCAGAGAAGGGAATCCGTTGTATAACGGAGAGTGGAGCGCCGGCAGATACCTCTGCTGGCCGTCGGCGTGTGCTGCAATGCCCGGCACGCGGATGCCGACCGGCGCCGTTCACGTTGCCGCAGCTGTATTCCGGCAACGCGGCGCGCGCTGCGGCGATGCCGTTGCGACATCACCGCAGCGCGAGGGCATGGCCCCCGCGTTTTCCTGCTTACGGTGCGGCGCCCGGCGCCTTGCCGGTGCCGTACACCGTCTCCAGCGCCAGCGCTTCGCTCGCGCGGTAGATCGTATCGTGGCGCTCTGTCGGCATCGGCTGATAGGTCCAGCTGACGTTGGCCGGCGCATGCGCGCGCAGCGATGCCGCCAGGCGCGCCGTGCCGGGCACGATGTTCTCCTCATCGGCCGAGGTCAGGAAAATCTTCGTCGGCTTTTTCGGCAGTGCCTTGATGCGTGCATCCGCGGCGCGCACCAGCGCTTCGTCATTCCACCAGACGCTCGGGCTGATCGCCACGTAGCGGTCGAACAGTTCCGGCTCGGCCAGCAAGGTCTCGACGATGAACAGGCCCGCCAGCGACTCGCCCACGATGCCGCTGTCGGCCGTGGTGCGGTAGTGCGAGCGGATGTGCGGCATCAGCTCGGTGCTGATGAACTGGCGAAATGCCGCCGAGCCGCCCACGCGGAGCGCGATTTTCCTGTCGTTCGCCACCGTGGTCGGCCCGGTGAGGTCGCGCCGCCGCTCCGTGTTTTCAATGCCCACCAACAGCACCGGCATCATGCGCCCGGCCGCCACCAGCGTCTGCACGGTCTCGGCCACGTGCGGGAAGTCTTCGGCCTTGCCGCCGTCCGGCATGTAGAGCACCGGCAAGGGGGCTCCCGTTTGTCCGCCGTGACCGCTCGGCACGAACACATTGATTCGCCGTGTTTCCGACAACACCTTCGAGTCGAGCGTGAACGTGTGCGACACCACCGGCGCGGCAAACGACTGCATGGCGGCACAGCCAACCATCAAGGCAAACAGAACATTTTTCATGGGAAGTCCAGGGTGGAAAGAGCAACATACTGCCACCAAAACATTGTCTATACAACACAGTTATCACAAACGATGCATTGCACGGCCGCGCATGGCAAGCCGGTGCTGCCGGCCATCCTGCAACAGTGCTCAAATCTGCGGCTTGATGGCCTTCTCCGGCGCCGGCGGCGGGGGGCGCGAGGGCACACCCCTGGTCGCGATGAAGTGCGATTTGACGTCGATGACCTTCAAGGTGAAATCGTGCACCATGCCTTCGTACTCGTAATAGCTGAGCACAATACGCTTCCCGCATTTTTCGGGAAATGTGAGCGGCGCCGAGATGCTCAGGCCCGTCATGTGGAGGCGCTGCATCCTCAGGTCGCTGCACGGATTTTCCGGGTACTGGCCATGGAACTGCGCCCCTGCCCAGTCGTAGTCCCAGGAATTGACCCTCTGCCCGGATATGGGGGTAAACGATGGTTCGCCAAATTTTTTCTTCAGCGAGGCAAGCAAGTCCGCCATGGACACCCGCGCACCGGGTCCCATTTTCTGATAGCGTGCCACGAACCAGACCACCCCGCGCTCGTCCTGCAGCGCCACGAACTGGTCGGCGTAGCCGTGGATGGAGCCACCGTTCGTGTCGCCCGCGACCGCCTTGATCCCCTTGACCTCTCCGCCCTCGTAGTTCCACACGGTCGACATCGCGTAGGCGTTGTTGGCCCGCTTGATGGCGATGCTCGCCTCGGACAGCGTGCTGCCGATGCGCACCCCGGAAATATCGCTTGCCGCGGCACACTGGGCAAACATGATCGATAACACGGACACCACGGCGCAACGAACCTTCATCAAATCCCAGCCTTTTATCGATATCGGACAAGGGGACATTCTATATCGCAACAAAAGCGGTCGTCATGCCGGATGCGCTTATTTTCAAACGCGCCCGCGACGCCTCAGGATGGCTTGGCCGGCGCCGGATTCGCGCCCGCCAGCAAAAGCAGCTGATCGCGCACGCGCGGAAAATACGCCGGCCGTTCGCCGCGCGCGAGCAGCCAGTCGAACCAGGCGCCGTCGGCCGCCAGCCGCGCCACTTCCAGCAACGGCGCGCCATCGGTGTCCGCATGCGCCTCCAGGCGGCGCGCCAGCCACGCATCCCAACGCTGCTTGAGCGCGGGATCGGCGATCAGCGACACCGGCAGCGCAACGCTCCAGGCACTCGCTGGATCGGCCGGCACGTCGGCGAACACGATGCGCACGTAGGCGCGCGTAAAGCAGCCGTAGCAGCCGTCGTCACCGGCAAGGCAAGCGTCCAGATCTGCGTCCAGGCGCGCGATCATGTCGTCGAACATGCTCTCGACCAGGGCCTGCTTGTTGGCGAAGTGGTGGAACAGGCCGCCCTTGCTTACCCCGGCCGCCTGCGCCACGGCCTGCACGGTGACCCCGGCCAGCCCTTCCTCCACCGCAATCTTCGCAGCGCAGCTGAGCAAGGCGCTCCTGACGCGCCCGGGCTGTTTCTTCCTCGCGGAACCGGTATCCATGGTCAATGGACCGTCGAGGTCGAAAAGGCCTGGACCAGCACCACGCCCGTCACGATCAGGCCGATGCCGACGATGGCCACGGGATCGAGGCGCTGTTTGAACACGATCACGCCGATCACCGCCGTCAGGACAATGCCCACCCCGCCCCAGATGGCATACGCCACGCCCAGCGGCACATGCTTCAATGCCAGCGACAGGAGATAGAACGACCCCGCATAACACAGTGCCATCAGCGCGGTCGGCAGCATCTTGCTGAACTGCTCGGATTTGCCGAGGAACGTGGTGCCGATCACTTCGCACCCGATGGCGCCTGCCAGTGCAAGATAGGAAAACCAGGCAGTCATGTTCAAACTCCGTCAATTGATTCAGGGCCGATTTTAACATACCGACCGCGCGGTATGGTTTGCAAAACATTGCAAGTTGTACTATTCCGCAGGCGACCTCTGCTGATAAACTGCGAGGCGCGCACCGCCTGTCCTGTGCCCCTTACCCTCCGATGACAATGACCCGACCATTTACCCTGCCCGTCCTCGCAAGCTCCTGTCTCCTCGCTCTGGCCGCTACCAGCGCCAGCGCCCAATCCACCGCCCCGGTTCCCGCGACCGATGCCGAGATTCTCGCGATGATCAAGGCGCGCGTCGATATCGATAAAAAAGGCACCGGCATCGCGGTCGGCCTGATCGATCCGCGTGGCAGCCGGGTTATCTCGTACGGTTCCCTGAGCGTGGGTGGCGCACCGGTGGGCGCCGATTCAGTTTTTGAAATCGGCTCGATCACCAAGGTATTTACCGCAACGCTGCTGAGCGACATGGTGCAGCGCGGCGACGTCAAGCTGGACGACCCGATCGGCGCCTACCTGCCCGCGGGCGTCAAAACGCCGCTGTTCAAGGGCAAGCCGATCACCCTGCGCGAGCTGTCGGGGCACCTGTCGGGCTTACCGGGCACGCCGCCGAATCTGGCACCGGCCAATCCGGGCAACCCCTTTGCCGATTACACCGTGCCGCAAATGTACGCTGCCCTCAGCGCGTTCGAGCCAACGCGGGCCAGCGGCGAGATCTACGCCTATTCCAATTACGGCGTTGGCCTGCTTGGCCATATCCTCAGCCTGCGCGCCGGAAAGGATTTTGAAACCCTGGTACGCCAGCGCATCAACAAGCCGCTGGGCATGGACAGCACCGCCATTACCCTGAGCGCGGAGATGAAAAAACGCCTCGCGACCGGCTACGGGATGCCCGGCGTGCCGGCCCGGAATTGGGACATGCCGGTCCTCGCCGGCATGGGCGCCTTGCGTTCGACCACCGCCGACCTGCTCAAATTCGTCGGCGCCAATGCCGGCATTCTGCCCTCCCCGCTCTACCCTGCGATGCAGGCCGCGCACAAGCCGCAGCGGGCCATCGACAAGCGGCCGGGCGAATCGATCGCTCTGGGCTGGCATATTCTTGACGCCCACGGCTCGCGCATCGTCTGGCATACCGGCGGCACGGGCGGTTACCGCACCTATATCGGGTTCGACCAGGACACCCGGCGCGGCGTTGTCCTGATGTCGAACGCCCACAGCGGGTCGGAGGATATCGCGCGGCGCGCCCTCAACCGCGCCTTCCCCCTGACCGTGTACACCCCTCCTGCGGCAATGATGGAGGCACTGGCAAAACGCGGTTACGAGCACATCGAAGCGATCTATCAGGAACTGCGCGCCGGCGACCCCCAGTTCAAACTCGGCGAACCGATGCTCAACCAGTGGGGCTACGAGATGCTCATGCAAGGCAAGCTGAAACAAAGCCTGGAGATCTTCAAGCTCAATGTCTCGCTTTACCCGGCCAGCAGCAATGTTTACGACAGCCTGGCCGAAGCGTATGAAAAGAACGGACGCATGGAGGAAGCCATTGCCAGCTACCGGCGCGCGCTCGAGATCGATCCAGCGGCGAAGAACGCGCAGGACAACCTGAAAAGACTGGGCGTGCCGACGCAAGGCGAACCGAAACAGGCCGAATAAGCGCAGGGCGCGTTCAGTCGCGTCGTCCGATCCAGCGCGCCAGCGTGTCGATCAAGCTCGCGGAGGGCGGCGCGACACGCTGCTGGACACTGGCGCTATCGGCGGGCGCCACACGCGCAAAGCCCGCACGTTCAAGCAGCATGGCCAGTTCAGCGACAAGCTGCTCGAACTCCACCCACAACAGATCGCGCCCGCCGATGTACACCTGCGTCAGTTGCGACTCCCACAGCTGCAGCGCGCCGTTGGCGGCAAGCGCGCTGCGCCAGACCGAAAAACACTCCCCGGCGTCATAGCGTCCGTTCGACAGGCGCCTCCACGCCGGATGCTCTCCGATCGTTCGGTCCAGCAGCCAGTTGAAATGCTCAAGAGGCGTTTTATCATGGCGGCATTCGTCTTCCAGCGCCGTCCAGACCAGTCTGACGTCGACCGAATTGGCCCGCAACAGGAGAACCAGGTCCAGCATATCCTTGAAGCGCGGCCGCACCAGGCACTGATGCAGCTTCCACGCCATCTGCAGTTCGGCCGCCACGCTTTTCTGCACCATGAACGGCGCGCCGAACCGGGGCCGGTACAACAAGGGCTGCGGCGGGGGCTCGAGCTTGAGGCCGAAACTGACGTCCATGTCGCGGATCTCGACCTTGTGTTCACCGATCCAACCGACGATGTCGGTATTGACGGTCGGGAAATCGTCGTCCATCGCGTACTCGATCATGCGCCAGAAGGCATTCTCGGAAAAACTGCGGAAACGCACACCGTCATCGAGTTCGGTTTCCGTCACCGCCGTGAGCCACGGCTGTCAGCACGCCGGCATCCGCGCCGTCCAGCCCGACCCAATCGAGGTCGCCCGGAATGCGCCGCCATCCCTCGTCGATCTGCTGGCTTGTGACGTAACTCCCCTTGAGCATGAAAGGACCGTCCACCCGCGCGGCGCGCCTGAGAAAGGCTTCTTCCACCGCAATGCGCTGCGCGGTCGCGTCGGCCAAACCGGTGTGCCCCGCGTACTCACGTATGGTTGTCAGATCAATCGTCATCGGCATGCTCCAGCCATCCGCTATCGAGAGTGAGATTGCTGTCGAAGACAACGCTTTCCCACTGCTGTTTTCCAATCACCCATCCTTGCGCAGCGATGGCATCGCTCAGGGCCGCAACGCGCCGGCGCAACGCGGCATGGCCGCCCGTCTCGCGCAAGGTCACATAGCGGATGTCGCCGCCGCGAATGGCGTTGTTGGACAAGTGAGCGCCGTATTGTTCGCTCAGGGCCGCCAGCTGCATGCGGATCGGTTCCGGCACGACCATGCGGCCATGCCATTCAACATAGTGGTGCCTGGCGCCCGGTGTGCGAATCACGTCCGCCGACGCATCCTGCTCAATCTTGCAGCGCACCACCTCGAAACCGGATTGCGCGGCCTGGCCGGCGAGCGCTTGGGCGAAGCGGACCACCTCCTCGAGAGCGCCATCGCGGCACAGGGTCAGCATCGGTTGCACCGGGTGGACGCCACGCGCCAGTTCGATGACCATGGGCTTGGCGCCGATAGACGCGGCGTAGCAGTCAAACGCAGGCCATCGGGCCGCCGCGAGCGGCGCCGTCGTCAAGTGAATTTCATACATGTGCTTCAGGCTGCGCGGTGCGAGTTATCGAAAAGCAACATGATACAGCGCGCCGCCGTCAGGTAGGTCGACAATGACTACGTCTGCGACGCCGCCAGCGTTGCGCGGCGCCCCGCCGTCGTCAGGAACACCACGTAGCCTGCCAGCAGCAAGCCGGCGAATACCATCGCCATCACAAAATTGTAGTAAACCATCGTTCCCAGGCACACCAGCGCGCCGAGCAGGGCGAACAGCGGAAAGAATGGATACAGCGGCGCACTGAACGGCCGCACCATCTGCGGCTCGCTGCGGCGCAGCTTGAACAGCGCCAGCATGCTGACGATATACATCGTGATTGCCCCGAAGACTGACATGGTGACGATATTGGCCGTCAGGGTCTGCCCGCCGATCTTGATCAGTTCATCGCTGTAGATCGCGGCGATGCCGACCACCCCGCCGGCCAGCACGGCGCGCTGCGGGGTCTGGAAGCGCGGGTGAATCTTGGCGAAGTAATGCGGCAGGTAACCTTCGCGGGCGAGCGCGAAAATCTGGCGCGAATAGCCGAAGATAATGCCGTGGAAGGAGGCAATCAGGCCGAACAGGCCGAGCCACACCAGCATGTGCAGCCAGCCGCTGCTGCCGCCGACGATCATCTTCATCGCCTGCGGCAGCGGATCGTTGATGTTGGACAGCTTGGTCCAGTCGCCCGCCCCGCCGGCGAACAGCATCACGCCCAGCGCCAGCGCCACCAGCGTCAGGATACCGCTGACGTAGGCGATGGGAATCGAGCGGCGCGGGTCTTTGGCCTCCTCCGCCGCCATTGCCACTCCTTCGATGGCCAGGAAAAACCAGATCGCAAACGGAATGGCGGCGAACATGCCCGGAATGGCCGCCATGCTGAAACTGTCCTGGCCGGACCATCCGCCCTTGGTGAAGTTGGCGAGCGAAAAGCCCGGGGCGACCACGCCCATAAATACCAGCAACTCGAAAATCGCCACGATGGCCAGCAGCAATTCCAGCGTGGCCGCCACCTGCACGCCGATGATGTTCATGGTCATGAAGATGAGATAGGCGCCGAGCGCGACCAGCTTGGGATCGAGGGCGGGAAACTGCACGTTCATGTACGCGCCGATGGCCAGTGCGATGGCGGGCGGGGCGAACACGAATTCGATCAGCGTGGCGGCGCCGGCGATGTAGCCGCCGACCGGGCCGAAGGCGCGCTTGCTGTAGGCGAACGGGCCGCCCGCATGCGGGATCGAGGTGGTCAGTTCGGTAAAGCTGAAGATGAAGGTGGTGTACATGGCGGCGATGAAGAGCGCCGTTACGGCAAAGCCGAGGGTGCCGGCCGAGGCCCAGCCATAACTCCAGCCGAAATACTCGCCGGAAATGACCAGCCCGACGGCGATGCCCCACAATTGAAAGGTGCTTAGTGCCTGCTTGAGCGCGGGCGCGCCTGCGTTATTCGCGTTCATGAGTGACTCCAATCCGGGTAAGGTGGCGAAACTTGAGACGAAGATTGCTCGATGCGGCCGGCCCAATCGCAAGCGGGAAGGTGCTATCCGAAGAGGATAAATAGTGCCGACGAGTTAAGTATGCCGTTAAATCAACGGTTTTGGCGAAGAAAATTCAACATATCACCTGTCAAATCCGACCCAGTAATACTCATCCTTGCCTTCGCCCCTGAACAGGTAGCCGTTGCCCCAGAAGGCGACGAAGTGCTGCTCGGTCATTCTGTTTGTCGGATACCAGTCGGGCGCATGCTTTGCGGAATAAGCGTGGTGCCAGCCCGGCTTGGCCAGCCACGATGGGCCGGGATCCAGCACTGTTTTACCGGTTTTGAGGGTGCCGCGACCAAACCCGGTAACGTCGTTGCGCCCGGCCAGCCACGCTTCGATGGCAGCGCTCAGCTGCGCCGAACGCATCTCGACATAGGAGATTCTGGAGGCGTCTTCCAGGGGACGTCTGCATTCGATCAGGAGGGAAGCGCGGGTGTACGCAGTCTTCGCATGTGCGTTGCCTGGTGCAAGAACGCTCATCTCGATCGACATATCGGGCCTGCCGTCGCGCAGCGCGCTGTCGGCATGGCCAGCGGAAAACGTCCAGCTGAGCTGCTCGTAGTCGTTCGTCAGGCAAGCCGGCCGGCCCCAGCAATACAGATAGGCTATGGCATACAACAGAAAAACCATGACCACGACGTAGACGATGGTACTGATCTTTTTCAACTTGCTTCCCTTAAATAGCGCATCGCCGCAGCTGTGGAGTGGTCATGCCTGCGCGCTTGCCCACATCGGCAGCCCGGCAATGTTCCATCACCGCCAAGACAAAAAAGGCCTGCAACCTTGGTTGCAAGCCTGCGCATACGGCACCAGTGTAGCCCGTTATGACATCATTTTACACGTGCATGGCGCTGGCCATGTCGAGCGACCAGGTGCCATCCATCGGATCCGGGTAGCCCTTGAGCAAAACCTGCTCGCTCAGGCCGGACGTCGATTGCTTGCGCTGGCTATCCCTTTCCTCTTCGGTCCGGCGTGGATCGCCGCTCAGGTAAGGCGCCAGCGCGGACAGCAGATCGCGCTGGAACGCTTGCTGGACTGGCGTGACCGTATCGGACACCAGATTGCCCATCACATAATTGATCACGCGGGCCGACTGGCTGGCTGATTGATTGAGCGTGGCCTTGACCAGCCGCCCGTCGTTGTACGCCAAGTTCACATCGCTGCTGGCGGCATCCTTGATCTGATGGAAGTTGTAGTTTTGCGATTGCTCGGTGTAGTCCAGCTTCAGTTGCCCGCCCGGCGTGCCCGGCGTATGGAAGCTGGCGTTCAGTTCGGATTTCTGCTGCTGCGAAATCGAACGCTCGCCCTGGCTGCGCCCGCCGATGCTGGTGCTTTGCGACACGTCGTAGGTGAAGCTGTCCTGTTCGCTCGGACGCATCGGATTGATCGACGTGGACGCCTGGCTCACCGATGCGCTGAAGTCGGCCAGCCCGGTGAGCGCGGCATGGTCCGCGGCCGCCAGTTCCCACTTGCCGCCCAGGGCGGCGCCGGCGCGCGGCTGTGCGGCGCCGACATTGGCGTTGAGGCCGGAAAAAGCCTCCTTGAACATCGTCATCAGCCCGCCGTCGGCACGGCCCCTGCTTGCGGCGTGGTCGAACTGCTTCAGGTGATTGGCCAGTGCCCTGGCCTGCTGTTCAGGGCTGCCCAGGCCCGACAGGTTGCTGGTATCGACGCTGATGGAGGCCGTACCGGACGGGCCGCTCAGGCTCACCTTGCGTTGCACGCCATCGGCGTGAAAATCCAGCGCTTGCGTGCTGTCGGGATCGGTATCGAGTTTGATCACGGCGCGCAGGTCCACTGTCGCCAGCAGCGCCGGATCGAATTGCGTGAGGCCCGCCAGCCTGACCGAAGGCGGCTGTTCCGCCATGCCGTCGATGGCGTCCTGGAAAGCGCCGGCCAGGCCGGCCAGCGCGCTGCGCTCCGTATCGCTCAGTTCGCCGCTGCTGCTCATCTGCACCGCCAGGCCATCGGTTTGGTTATCCAGCGCGAGCTTGACCTCGATGCCGCTTTTGGTGGTGATGCTGAGCGAGATCTTGTCGTCGCCCTGGCCATGCAAGGCGGGTGGTGCGGCCGAGATGCCGTAGGGCGACCACAGCGTTGCCGCAGGTGACAGCCGCACCGATTGCGAAACATTGTTGATGTCGCCCCTCAATTGCGTCAGCAGGGCCGCGCCCAGTCCGCTGAAGCGGCCGGCCACCGAGCGCGAAGCGACATTGATGGCGATCAGTGCGCTCACGCCGTCTTGCGCTGTCGATTCCCATGTCAGCGCGGAGGTGCCGCTCAGGGATGCCGAGACGCTCTGCGGGCTCAGATTAACGATGGTCGAGGGCGTCGCCCTCTGTTCTGCTGGGGCTTCACTCCGGCTCGTGGCGAAGGCCGGGCTACGCACCGGTGTGGGGTTCCAGCCAGGGAGGGAAGTAATGGCGGTCATGGACACTGTGCGAATAGAGTGAATCAGGCTCAAGGAATGGTTATTTATCAACTGGGCACTTCAGGACGGCTTGGCCACCGAAGCAACATTGACATAAGGTTATAACGACCGCCGGTGCGGAATCATGAGGGCTCGCCGAAAATTGATCTGACGAAATGCAGATATCCCATGCACTCGGGCAAACGCGTCCCGATTCAGGTGTGGCCGGACGCTGGCGATGGCACCCGTATTCGAGGATTTGCCAGCCTGTGCACTGGGTGACGAGAACTGCGCGCTGCCGCTGTCGCCGGGTCTGGCGTTGAACCCGGCCAAGGGCGACCGCATCCGGATGGCCGATGAATATCGGCTACAAATCGCCCTTGCCTACCATGCGCCCGGTCTTCCGGCGGCCCAAGCGGTCGCGCTGGTGCGCCAGAGCGGGCAACATGAATGATCGGGGATTGTTCGTATTGGCTGTACGATGACGCGGCACTGGACTGCTGCGATTGCCAGCTAACCGAACGGCTCGCCAGCAAGAGTTCGTGGATAATTGATCTGGGTAACGATTCTCACGAAACGACGAAGGTCCGATGAAAAGTGTAATGGCTGCCAGAAACGAACTTGACGCTAGCGCCCCCCCAAGCCGGATGCAACGCGTCGCCAGTCTGGTCCTTACCAACGACCGCGACCAACGGCGGGCCATCACGATGGTGTTGACCACCACTGCCCTGTATTCGGTCTGTCTTGCGCTATTGACCTTTGGCGTCATCTATGACGTGTTTCCCATAGAAAACATCAGCATTCTCGCGTTGCTGCTGACCCTGGCCGGCCCGATTTTCTATTTCATCATACGCAGCGGCCTTAATCTCCGTTTCAGCGAGCCCAAGCTTGCTTTCCCGCAGGCGCTGGTGGCACAGTCCATGGTTGCGTTCGCCTATGCGGTGTGCGGCCCGATTCATTCCGCCACGATCATTTTCCTGGCCGTGGTCACCGTGTACGGCATGTTCGACATGACTATGCGCCGGGTTCGCCTTGTCTTACTGTATACCCTGACCGTGATGGGTCTTGTCATGGCATGGAAAGTGCGCACCGACCCGCAGGTCTACCAGGGCCCGCTGGAGCTCATGTATTTCGCCATGATGGCGACGTCCCTCACGGCCATCTCCTTGCTGTCGATGCTGGTATCTAAAATGCGCAAACGTCTGCGCAGCCAGAAGGACGAGCTGGCCCGGGCGCTGGAGCGCATACAGGTCGCAGCAACCCACGATGAACTGACCGGGCTGGACAACCGGCGCCACATGATCACCCTGCTGGGGGAGCACATCACCCGGCGCGCACGTGGCGGACCCGGCTTTGCGGTAGCGCTCGCCGATATTGACCACTTCAAAAACGTCAACGATACCCATGGCCACCGTGTCGGTGACGAGGCACTGATGACATTCGCTCACCTGGCGCGCGCCAAGCTGCGCAGTACTGATATCGTCGCACGCTGGGGCGGCGAGGAATTCTTGCTGTTGCTGCCGGAAACTAACCCTCCGGGCGACCCGCACACGGCGATCGAGCGGCTGCGCGGGTCGCTCGCGGCGGCATCGGCCAGCGCCCATGTTCCAGAGTTGCGGATTGCTTTCTCGACCGGCCTGACACGCTACATCGACGGTGAACCGATCGATGACATGATAGAACGGGCCGATCGCGCGCTGTACGCAGCGAAGGACGCCGGGCGCAACCGGACTGTGGCGGCATAAGATGGTGGCCGGGGATGCGGCCGCTCGACGTGCTCGAGGGATCTTGGTGTGGATCGACTTCCGCGATACTCCTTGAAGTTTCACGATTTTCCCGGAGCTATTTAGAGCGGTTGAGCAAACCTACCTCGAATCCCTTCGGCCAATCCTCGGGTTTGCCAAGAGCGGCCTCTAGTAACCATTCCGGCGCTAAATTCTTATGTTCTGGGTCAGCCGCAGAAATCATTACCAAGGCAAAACTTTTACCTCTCACGCCGGCAATTAAATCGGACAGCCGCCTAAGCTCAGCTATCCACTCCACCATTTGCTTATCGAGAATTACTTCTACTTCATCAAGTAGTGGCGGCAAAGACTCGACTACCGGATCGATGGAACGATTTTCCACGGGGATCTCATTGACTTGTTGATTTACGGTGTGCGTCCTTTTCCCCTGCTCCATTATAACCCCTTCATGTTTTGCGTTCTGACCGGTTAAGTGCGCAACGTCGAACTTTCCCTGTTTTTATTACAAACAATTGTGTTGGCAATAGATCACTTACTTCAAATGAACCATGTTGAAACTTAGCGTCAATCCGTCGTCAAACGTCCATTGTTCTGCCGTGCCAGCGCGTGTTTTCAAGCAGGTGACCCGCCAGCCACTTCCATTCACCAGTGCAAAATTTTTCAATATGGAAACCGATTGAGCTGATCAGCGCATGAGCGATAAGGGTGTCCGGAGTAGTTGTTGAAATCCGCATACGTGTTGCCACTCCAACCGGCTGATGTGGTTTAGACATTTGAAACATACGTTCTGGTACGAATACTATGGCCTTAGCTTGAAGAGTAGTATTGAGAGCCTTCCTGAAGATAACGCCAGTCTTTCCAGGGAAGCGCTGATAAATTTAACTTTTGCTCGAAATCACGCGTCAAGTCACTGATTTCATCGAGCGCGGGTGACTGAATGTCGGAATAAATCAGCACTTCCCTGACACATAGGGGCGATCAATTGATTCGCCCCTATGCTACTCTTAATCTTACTCTACGCGGAGAAGGCGTACCGAGCTATTAATGGTCGTGCCAGTGATTATAAAGTAAGCGCATACCGGTGACGCTGGGTCAAAGTTAAACCATGGCAAGGCGGTCCGGTCTTCCCCCCCAGAAACTGCTATACATAACTGAACTGGTTGTGGAATACCCCCGACTGGGCCTGGCACCCCGTGATCGCCCGGGTTATATGTCTCGCTTTGCCCTGATGGAATTACTCCTCCCTGTGAACCGCTCACTACACCAGAACCATTCCAATCAAAATAATTGCAGCCCGTGGCGCAAACAAAGCCACCGTCATCCGTCAGATTAAAGCTCCCAATGGTTTGCATTTTTGGCCCTTTGTGTTTAATTTTCGTCAAAGTTCACGATAATGAATGCCAAGCCTAACACGGCTTCTACGCATTGGATGCAAAAAAGGCACTATGGACGCACGGATGTATTCATCCGACACCATGCCGGGCTCGTGCGATAAAATGGACGCCGCGCGTACGTGCGGCGCAATCACGTTCTGGCCGCGTACCCGGAGCCCGCGGAGCGCCGCAGCGCGCGCAGCGATCAGCGCGCACCTTGCCGTCAGCCGTGCATCGCCGGGCGCTCCGGCACGTTCTGGAATTGGCGCGCCACCAGCCTTGCATAATAAGGGTGAGAGCCAATCAATTCATGATGGTTCCCGGCACCCGATATTTTTCCTCCCTCCAGAAAGTAAATGCAGTCCGCATGCATGACAGTGGCCAGGCGATGCGCAACGACGATGTTGGTACGCCCCTGCATCAGCGATTCGAGCGCTGTTTTCACCTGGTGCTCGGTTTCGCTGTCCAGGTTCGACGTCGCCTCATCCAGGATCAGGATGGCCGGGTTGCGCAGGAACATGCGGGCGATGGCGATCCGTTGCCGCTGGCCGCCAGACAGGTTGTTGCCCTGCTCGATCAGCAGCGTGTCCAGTCCCTGCGGCATCTGGTCGATGAACGCCAGCGCACCGGCTTTTTCCGCCGCCGCCAGCACCATCGCATCGGTATACCGGCCAGCCAGGCCGTAAGTGATGTTCTCGCGCACGCTGCCGGGCATGATAGGCGCACCTTGGGCCACGTAGCCGATCTTGCCGCGCCAATCGGCCAGCCCAAGCTGCTCGATCGGCACGCCGTCGTAAAGCAGTTCGCCTTCCGACGGCTGGTAAAAGCGCTCGATCAGCGACAGGATCGTGGTCTTGCCATTACCGCTCGCCCCCACCAGCGCCGTCGTCGTCCCGGGCCGGAACACCAGATCGAGTCCTTCCAGGACCTTGCGCTCCTGGCCAGGGTAGGCAAACGACACCCCCCTGAACACCAGCGTGCCATCGTCGCCGTCGCAGGTGGCGCGCGCAGCGCCCTGCTCTTCTTCGCACTCGTCGAGCAGCGCGCCGATACGGCTGGACGCGCCCTTGGCCTTTTGCAGCTCCGCGGCGAAATTGGTCAGCTGAATCAGCGGCGCGGCCACGTTGAAGATGTAGAGGATGAAGGCGGTCAGGGTGCCGATGGTGATCGCCCCGCTGCTCACCCGGCCAGTCCCGTAGACCAGGATGATGATGATCGCCGCCGTCAGCGCCAGGCCGATGACCGGCTCGAGGGCGGCATTGATTTTCGAGGCCTTCAAGCCAAGGCGCCGCAGCTCCTCGATTTCCTCGCCGCTGCGTGCGCGCTCGCGCCCTTCCGCAGTGAACGCCTTGACCAGGCGTATTTCGGAAAACACGTGGGTCAGGATGCCGCCCAGCTTGGCCGTGCGATCCTGCGTGCTGCGCGCCAGCCCTTCGAGCAGCAAGGCCAGGGGGATGACCACGCAGAAGGCGCCCGCCACGCAGCCGAGCAAGGTCAGGGTCAGGCGCACGTCGAGCATCAGCAGTACGCCCACCGACCCACCCAGCAGCAGCACGCCGGTGAGCAGGTTCACCGCCTGCTTGGTGGCCAGGTCGGAAATGGCATCGCAGTCGCTCAACACGCGGCTGACACGTTCGCCCGTGCTGTCCTGGTCGAAGGCCGCCACCGGCAGCTTGAGCAGCTTGTCGACCAGCATGGCGCGCAGGCTCGCCACCAGCCCATGCCCGACGCGCGCCAGCAGGTAGGCCGACAGCGCCGACGCCAGCGCGGCGCCAACCAGAATCGCGGCCAGCAAGCCGATACTGAGCGGATCGGTCTTGCCTGCCGCCAGTTCGTCCACCACGCGCCGGGCCAGCAGGGGAAAGCACAAGGTTCCGGCGGCCGACAGCAGTGCAATGGCTGCGGCGGCGCCCAGCTGGCCGGCGGATGGCCGGGCGACGCGCAGCAACCGCCATAACAGGCCGTACGACGTTGCGGCCCCGCTCACAACATCAGTTCCATCTTGCCGAACAGGACATCGGCCTGCTTGCCCTGCCCGCGCACGGTCTTCTCGACGATGCGCGCTTCCTTGAACTGGGTCGACTCTTCCGAGTACAGGATGCTGGTGATGTGCGTGAGCCAGGGTTCGGCCCCCATGGCGTAGATGAACAGGCGCTTCGGATCGAAGTATTCCTGCATCTTGAGAGCCTTGGCGGCGTCGCACCCATCGAGGCGGCGCGACTGATCCTCGCCGCGGGTGAGCATTTTTTGCAGCAGGGGGCCGTACAGCCAGGTTGCCGGCGCGCCGACGCACTCCATGCCGAGGAACAGGCAGTCGATCCGCGGCATCATTTTCTTGAGCGGCTCGTAGAATTCCGGCGCCGGCGGATTCGAATCGGCGAAGAACAGGCACGCCGCGCCCTGCATCTCGATGCCGAAGGCGAGCTTGGTGCGAATATCGAGATCGGCATGTTCGCCGTAGAACGGCGCGCCGATGATGCGCCCCCCCTCGAACTCCAGCGTTTCGTACTCGCCCAGTTCCACCACGTGCCCGAAACCGCAGCGCAGCAGCATCAGCTTGAGCGAAATATCCTGCAGGTTGCCGCCGCCGGCACGGCCCACCACCACGCAATCGACCTTGCTGCGCAGGCGCAGCAGCGTTTCGAAGACGATGTGATCCTGGTGCGGGTGCGTGATGAGCACATAATCGAGCCGCTCGGGCAGGTCGTCGAACGTGAAATGGTCGATGCGCGACTCGTCCGGGTAGCTGATCAAGGGGTCGATCAGGATACTCACGCCGCCGCACTCCATCAGCACGCAGGCGTGGCCCAGGTAGCGGATGCGCACCGTATCGGCCGGTCCGCTCCGATGGCCCTCGGCCACGCGGCGCTCGGTGAACATGGTTTCCAGCAGCGGCATGTCGCGCGCCGGGTCATCCACGCGTGGGCGCAGCATTTCCATCAGTTCGGCGGCATCGTGGGCGCCGCCGTGCAGGTGGTTCCACAGCGGGTCGCCGAACGGCAGGCGCAGTTCGACCGAGCTGTCGCGGCGCTTGATCTGCGGTGTGCTCAGGACGAAAGTACGCGGCTCGTAGGTCGCTTTTTCGAGCACACAGGTTTGCAGCGAGGTGTCGTACAGCGGGCTGTCGTAAAACACCGATTCGATGAAACGCGCATTGGGCTGTTTGCACAAATCGTACGACAGCTCGACGCCGTTGCGGATCTGCGGATCGATCTGGGCGTACAGGCCGGGCACGCCCGCGCCCTTGGCCTGGTTTTGCAGCATCTGGTACATCGCGCCGATGGCGTCGGCGCAGCGCAGTTGCGGCGCGCAGCGCTCCAGGGTGCGGTCGCGAAAGCGCGCCATGTCGGCCGGGTCGTCCGCGTAATTGATGAACGGGCCGCCGAGCAGCTCCGGAATCAGCGCCGACTCCAGGTGCTGGGCCGGGTCTTCGATGAACGACTCGAGCATGGCCAGGTGCGCATGCTTGGTGTACAGGCCGAAGGTGAGCGGCGACACCAGGTACGGATGCGCGAACCAGGAATTGACCAGGGGGACGCTGCGAACATTCGGTGCGAGGGATTTCAGAGTTTTCATTGGCGTTTCGCTTTGGAAGAAGAGTTGATGAATGGGTTGAGCGGCATCACGTCGGCATCGACCGCCCATGCGTCGGCCGCGGCGCCGGCCAGCAGATCCACGAACGGCTGCTTCAGGATGTTCATGTGATTGCTGCCTTCGAGCGTTTGCACATCGACCCGGTCGGCCAGGCGCTGCCAGCGCGCCAGCTTCTCGGGAGCCGACATGGCCGCCCTGCGCGCCGAGCCGGCCGTCTCGGCAACGTCGGCATTGACGAGCAGGATCGCACCCGCATACGGGCCAGCCGGCTCGTAGCTGGTATTGAGGTGGCTGCCGAATACGCGCAGCAAGCCTTGCAGCTTGTCCACCGGCGTGCGCGGCGGCAGAACCCCGGCCGCGCTCAAGCGTTCCATCAGGTGCGCCAGTTGTCCCGCTTCGTCCAGGCCAGCGAGCCTGGCGCGGTCCACGCCGAGCGCCTGTGCGCGGTCCATCTCCAGCAGGTCGATGAACAGGGTCAGGGTTTGCAGGCGGTCCGAATGGCGTACCGGCCCGGGTGGCTCGCAATCGACCAGTACCACCTGCGCCACAGTTTCGCCAGCCTGCACCAGCAGGCGCGCCAGTTCCAGTGCGATCCAGCCGCCGAACGAGTGACCCAGCAGGCGGTATGGCCCGCGCGCGGCGTGCGCCCGCACTTCGGGCAGGTAGGCACGGGCGGCCGCCTCCACGGTGGCATGCGGCACGCAGCTGCCGTCGTGGCCCCGTGCCTGCAAACCGATCACCGGTTCAGCATCGCCCAGGGCGTGCACCAGAGGCAGGAAGGCGGTGACGTTGGCACCCGCGCCTGGCACGCAGAACACCGGGGAGTGTCCCTTGCGGCCCGACTGCAGGGTGATGGCCGCCTTGTCGGGCGCCACCGCCTCCAGCGTCGGCAGCGCTTCGGCGTCGGCCAGCACGCGCTTGATGCGCGCCGCCAGCGTTTCGATGTACGGCTCCTCCATGATGGTCTTGTGGTCGCCCCCGATGACGCTCAGGTGCAGGTGGCGGCGCAGCAGCGCGTGCCAGCCGATCGAGGGATCGGCGCCTTCGGCCGGTTCGCCCGCGAACAGATGCACGGAGATCGGCAGCGGCTGCGGAACATAGTTGGCGCAGGCCAGGATCAGCTGCGCGAAGCGCGCCGAGCGCCACGTCAGCTCCTCGGTGGTAAAGGCGGCCGGCAGCCAACCGCGTTCGCGGCAGGTGGCCACGGCCGCATCGATGCTGCCCAATGCCTGCAGGTCGCGCACCCGCATCATGTCCAGGCTCGTGTCCAGGTAACTGGCGTACACCTCCAGGAACACCCAGCGCATCGCCGCTTCATCGGGCATGGCTTCGGCGACCTTGTAGCCGGGCCGGCCGCTATCGATCAGGCCGAGGAATTCCACCGATTCGTCTTCGCCCAGCAGCTGGTGCGCCATTTCGTAGGCGATCAGCCCCCCGCCGGACCAGCCGGCGAGGCGGTACGGGCCGTGCGGCTGCACCGTGCGGATCACGTCCAGGTAACGGCGCGCCAGTGTCTCCATCCGCACCGGCCGGTCGGCATCGGCGCGGCCGGCTTGCACGCCGTAGACAGGCATGTCGTCGCCAAAGTGACGCGACAGCCTTTCGTACGACAGCACCTCGCCGGTGGGCTCGTGCAGGAAGAACAGGGGCCGGCGCGCGCCGCCCAGGCGCAGCGGCACCAGATGGTGCGACAGCGACAGCGCCGCCGACCGCTGGATGCGCGCGGCGATATCCTTGAGCATGGGGCTGTCGAAAATGCTGCGCATCTCGACCTGCATTCCCTGCTGGCGCAGGCGCTCTACCATCTGGATGGTCAGCAGCGAGTGGCCGCCCAGCGCGAAGAAGTCATCCTCGCGCCCCACCAGATCGACATCGAGCAGCTCCGCCCAGATGCACGCCAACGCGGTTTCCACCTCGCCCTGCGGCGCGGCGTACTGATTGCGGGCGTAGGCCGCGCCTTCCGGTGCCGGCAGGGCCTGACGATCGAGCTTGCCGTTGGGCGTGAGCGGCAAGGCATCGAGCACCACGATCGCGGCCGGCACCATGAATTCGGGCAGCACCTGCGCCAGGGCCGCGCGCATCCCCTGCGCATCGACCTCGCCGGCGCCGGCGACCACGTAGGCCACCAGGCGCTTGTCGCCCGGCCGGTCTTCGCGCGCCGCCACGACCGCATCGTGCACGCCATCCTGGCGCCGCAGCTGCGCTTCGATCTCGCCGAGTTCGATGCGCAGGCCGCGCAGCTTGACCTGACGGTCGTTGCGGCCCAGGTAGTCGAGCGTGCCGTCGGCAGTCCAGCGTCCCAGGTCGCCGCTCTTGTACATGCGCGCCCCGTCATGGCCAGCGAATGGATCTGGCACGAAGCGCTCCTGCGTCAGCTGCGGCAAATTCAGGTAACCGCGCGCCACGCCCACGCCACCGATATGGATCTCGCCCGCGACACCGGTGGGTACTGGCTGGCCGTGGCGGTCCAGCAGGTAGATCGCGGTATTGGCGATCGGCCGCCCGATTGGTGGCGCGCCCGTGTGGCCGCCCGCCACGCACGGCTGGAAGGTGGCCCAGATCGTCGTTTCGGTCGGGCCGTAGGCATTGACGAACACCCTGCCCGCCGCCCAGCGCTCGACCAGCTCCCGGCTGCACGCCTCCCCCGCCACGACCAGGGTGCGCACCCCCGCCAGTCCGGTGCCCGGATCGAGTCCGTTCAACACCGCCGGTGTCAGGGTGACGTGGGTGATGGCGTGCGCGGCCAGTGCCTCGGTCAGTACCGGGCCGGCGAGCAGCGCGCCGGGCGCCGGCACGTGCAGGGCCGCGCCGTGGCACAGCGCCATGACCAGCTCGAACACGCAGGCGTCGAAACTCGGCGAAGCGCATTGCAGCACGCGGCTGGCCGGGTCGATGGCCAGCGTGCGGGTCTGTGCCTGCGCCACATTGCACAAGCCGCGGTGCTCGACCATCACGCCTTTCGGCTGCCCGGTCGACCCCGACGTGTAGATCACGTATGCCAGGCTGGCCGGGGTCAGCCCGACCGCTGCCGGATCGGGATCGGTGAGCGGCTGGCGCAGCCATGGCTGCGACTCGCCATCGAGGACCAGGACCGGCACCGTGGCCGCCGCCGGCATGCCCGCCACGGTCAGCAAGGCCACCGGCGCACTGTCGCGCAACATGTAGTCGAGCCGTTCGCGCGGATAGGCCGGGTCCAGCGGGACGTAGCCCGCGCCAGCCTTGAGCACGGCCAGGATCGCGACGACCAGCTCCACGCCGCGCGGTGCGCAAATGGCCACGCGCTCGTCAGGCTGCACGCCCAGACTACGCAAATGATGCGCAAGCTGGTTGGCGCGTTCGTTGAGCTGCCCGTAGTCCAGGCAGCGGCCCTGGTGCTCCAGCGCCGCTGCCCGTGGTGCGCGCGCCACCTGCTGCTCGAACAGCTGGTGGATGCACAGGCTGTCCGGGAACGCCTGCGCGGTGTCGTTCCAGCGCACCAGCAATCGTTCGCGTTCGGCCGCGTCAAGGATGTTGATGCCCCATGCCGGCAGGTGCGGCGCCGTCTCGAGCGCCTCGACCAGTCCATTCAGCGCCTGCGTCATGTAGTCGCATATCCGCTGCGGATCGACCGGTTCGGCGATCTGCGCACTCAGGCCGAAGTCTTCGCCCAGGTCGTCAACCGACAGGCTGAATGGATAGTTGCTGCGTTCTTCCGCGGCCAGCACCGTGATGCCCTGCGCCCAGGCGCCGGTGACGCTGTCGCTGGCCTGCTGCCCGCTGTGGCGATAGTTAAGCAGTGCCGAGAACAATGGCGTGCCGGCCGCCAGTGCGCTGCTGCGCTGCGCCAGGGCGAGCGACGCGTGCTCGTGCTGCATCAGCTGCGCCAGCAGCGCGTGCGTTTCACGGATGCCCTGTTCCACGCTCACTTCACCGAGGCGCACGCGTAGCGGCAGGGTATTGATGAACAGGCCCAAGGTGCGTTCGGCACCGGCGCCCGGCTGCATGCGGCCGAACAGCACGGTGCCAAATACCACGTCCTCGCGGCCGGTGGCCTGCCCCAGTACCTGGGCCCAGGCCCAGTGGAACAGGCTGGCCGCACTGACGCCGAGGCTGCGGGCCTGGCGCCTGATGCGTTCCGACAGCGCTGGCGCGAGCAGTTGCTGCGCCTCGCGCACCGTGCTGCCGTCGCCCTGCACGTTGGCCAGGCCAAACGGCGCCGTCGGCTCGTCGACATCGCCCAGCATGGTGCGGAAAAAGGCTTCGTGCTCCTGGCGGCTCACGCCCAGGCGCGCTTGCGCGACGAAATTGCGGAACGGGACAGGCGGCGGCAGCTCGTCGGCGCGTCCGGCTTCGATCATCGCCATTTCCTCGAACAGCAGATCGAGCGTGGTGTGGTCGGTAACCAGGTGGTGCTCGAGGAGCAGCAGCAACCAGCGTCCATTGTCCGGATCGGGCGCGGCAAAACCGCGCATCAGCGGGGCCTGACCGAGGTCGATGCGCATGCTGCGCGGATCGGCATGGGCGCGCAACATGGCGGCCACGTCGCCGTTTGCGAGCGCCGGCGTTTCCAGCACGAACGGCGCTTCGCGCCACACCACCTGCACCGGCTCGGGCAAGCCTTCCCATTGCACGGAGGTGCGCAAGGCGTCATGGCGCGCGATGACCTGCCCCAGTGCCTGCACGAAGCCGTCGAGCCGCTCGCGCGAATCGAACGCCAGCGTGGCTGCCGACAGATACAGGTCGCCTTCGGCCTGCAGCAGGTGGTGGAACAGGATTCCCTCCTGCAGCGGTGCGAGCGGATAGATGTCCTGCACATTGGCGGCGCCGCCGGCGACCGTGCCCGCAATGCGCGCGATCTGTGCGGCGTCGAGCGCCACCAGCGGCAGCATGTCGGGCGTGATCGCAGTGCATCCGGACGGGATGCGGTTCGGTGGAACCACCACCTCGCGCGCATTCTCCGTGCCGGTGGCGCCGGCCAGACCGGCGACCGTCGGCCGCAGGAACAAGGTGCGGATGTCGACCGGCATCTGGCTGCGGCGCATGCGCTCCATCAGCTGCACGGCCAGCAGCGAATGGCCGCCGAGTTCAAAGAAATTGTCGTCGCGGCCGACACGCTCGACATGCAGCAGTTCGGCCCATATCCGCGCGAGCGCGTTTTCCGCCTCTCCCTGCGGTGCGCAATAGGCACGCTGCGCATAAGCCGTTCCTTCCGGCGCCGGCAAGGCATGCCGATCGAGCTTGCCGTTCGGCGTGAGCGGCAAGGCATCGAGCGTGACGAAGGCGGCCGGCACCATGTAGTCGGGTAGTGCCTGCGCCAGGGCTGCGCGCAGCACCCCGGCATCGGCCGCGCCAACGACGTAGGCCACCAGGCGCTTGTCGCCGGGATTATCCTCGCGTGCCAGCACCACGGCCTGGCGCACGCCAGGCTGCCTGGCCAGCAGCGCCTCGATTTCGCCCAGCTCGATGCGAAAGCCCCTCAGTTTCACCTGATGATCGTTGCGCCCGAGGTATTCGAGCGATCCGTCCGCCAGCCAGCGGCCCAGGTCACCGCTGCGGTACATGCGTGCGCCCGCCTCGCCCGCGAACGGGTCGGGCACGAAGCGCTCCTGCGTCAGCTGCGGCAGGTTCAGGTAACCGCGTGCCACGCCCACACCGCCGATGTGGATTTCGCCGGCCACGCCAAGGGGCACCGCTTGGCCATGGCGGTCCAGCAGGTAGACCGGCGTGTTTGCCACCGGGCTGCCGATCGAACGCGGATTGGTGCCGGGTTGGCAGGTCAGTATGCTGGCGTTGATGGTCGCTTCGGTCGGACCATACGCGTTGACCAGCACCGGACGGTGGCCGGGCCGGGCCCACCATGCGTCGAGCGCGGCGGCGGCCACGCCTTCGCCGCCGATGCTGATCTGGCGTAGCGATGCCGGCAGCGCCACGTGCGGCGCCTGGGCGATCTGCTGCCAGAACATGGTCGGCAGGTTAGCCACGGTCAGCGCATTCGATTCGGCCAGTTCGCACCAGCGCTGGGCGTCTGCAATCCACACTGGCGAGCCCAGTACCAAAGTGGCGCCGCTCACCAGGGCGCCGAAGATCTCCTCGACCGACATGTCGAAGCTCGGCGCGGCAAATTGCAGCACGCGGTCGGCGGGACCGAGCGCGTACAGCCGCCCAAGCGCCGTGATCTGGTTGCACAGGCCGCGGTGCTCGATCATCACGCCTTTCGGCGCACCGGTGGAGCCGGAGGTGTAGATCACGTACGCCAGGTGCGACGCAGCCAGGCCGACTGCCGCGGGTTCCGGGTTATCGGTCGGCTGGTGAAGCCAGGATGGCGCTTCCAGATCGCTCTGCGTGAGCTGCGCCACCGGTGCGCTGTCGCGCAGCATGTAATCGATCCGCTCCTGCGGATAGGCCGGGTCCAGCGGCACATACGCGGCGCCGGCTTTCAGGACGCCGAGAATGGCGACCAGCATGTCCAGGCTGCGCGGCGCGCAGATGGCCACGCGCTGGTCCGGCTGCACGCCGAGCTGGCGCAAGTGATGCGCCAGCTGATTGGCACGGGCATTGAGTTCGCTGTAGCTCAGTGCCCTGCCCTCCTGCTCGGCCGCGGTCGCGTGCGGGGTGCGCTCCACCTGCTGTTCGAACAGCTGGTGGATGCAGGCATTGTCCGGATACGGCTGGCGTGCGTGCCGCCATGCCGCTTCCAGTTGCTGGCGTTCGCCCGCGTCCAGCAGGTCGATGCGGTCGAACGCCTGGATGTCGTCGCGCACCATGCCTTCCAGGACCGTGTGCAGGCGCGCCAGATGCCGTTCGATGGTGGCGCGGTCGTACAGCGCGGCCGCATATTCCATCGTGCCGACAATGCGCTCGCCGCTTTCCTGCAGGGTCAGCGACAGGTCGAATGCGGTGCTGCGGTCACTCGGCTCCGGCAATTCTTCCAGGCGCAGGTCGCCCAGCTGCACGGCGTCGTGCGGCATGTTCTGCCACGCGAACATCAACTGGAAGATGCTGCTGTAGTTGAGCGCCCGCTCCGGATTGAGAACCTCGACCACCTGCTCGAACGGCACGTCCTGGTTGCTTTGCGCTTCCAGCACGCGCTGCTTGGCCTGGGCCAGCAGGTCGGCCACCGTGGGGCTGTCGCTGACATCGAGCCGCAGCGCCACGGTGTTGACGAAGAAGCCGATCATGGGTTCGAGTTCGACCCGGCCGCGATTGGCGACCGGCGAGCCGATGACGACTTCGTCCTGCCCGGCCAGGCGCGCCGCCAGCGCGGCCCATGCCGCCAGCAAGGTCATATACAAGGTGGTGCCATGCTTGCGCGACAATGCCTTCAGGCCCGTGCACAGGGCGGCATCGATGGCGAACGACAGGCTCTGGCCCGTATAGTCCTGCATCGCGGGCCGCGGGCGGTCGCTCGGCAGGGTAGTCAAGGCAGGAGCGCCCGCCAGTTGCCGCTTCCAGTAGGCCAGCTGCTCCTGGGCCGGCGCCGCGCCCAGCCAGCCACGCTGCCACAGGGCGTAGTCGGCATATTGCACCGGCAGCGGCGGCAGAGGGTCAAGATCATGCGCCAGCCCATCGACCGCATAGGCGTTGTACAAGGCGCTCAGTTCGCGCGCCAGCACACCCATCGACCAGCCGTCCGACACCACATGGTGCACCGTCAGCAGCAAAATGTGTTCCTGCTCGCCCAGGCGCAGCAGGCGGGCACGGATCAGCGGACCTTGGCCCAGCTCGAGCGGGGTACTCGCTTCCACCCGGCCCCAATGGTCGACGCCCGCCTGCGGCTGCGCGTCGGTGCTCAGGTCATGGCGCACCAGGGTCAGGCCGGTGCTGGCGGCGATGCGCTGCACCGGGGCGCCGTCGAGCAGCTCGAAATGGGTGCGCAGCGCTTCGTGGCGGTGCACGATGCGGTCCAGGGCGCAGCGCAGCGCGCGCTCGTCCAGCCGGCCATGCAGGCGCATGCCGCCGCTGATGTGGTAGGCGGCACTGGCGGCCTCGCCCATCTGGGCGATGAACCACAGGCGCTGCTGCGCGAACGAGACCGGAATGTCATGCGGGCGCGGGCCGGCTACCAATGGCGGCAAGCCTTGCGCCGGCGCCTTGTGCGCCAGGGTCGCGAACGCATGCAGCACCGGCTGGGCAAACAGGTCCGACAGCGCCACCTCAAGGCCGAGACGCTGGTGCAGGCGCGAGATCATCTGCACCGCCAGCAGCGAATGACCACCGAGTTCAAAGAAGTGGTCGCGCCGGCCGACCTGCTCCACCTGCAGCAGTTCACTCCAGAGCGCGGCCAGCGCCGATTCCACCGGGCCTTGCGGCTCCTCGTAGACGCGGGTGCTGAAAGCGCCATCCTCCGGCGCCGGCAAGGCGCGCCGATCAAGTTTGCCGTTCGGCGTGAGCGGCAAGGCGTCCATGCAGACGTAGGCCGCCGGCACCATGTACTCCGGCAGACGGCCGGCCAGGTGCAGGCGCAGCGACTCCGGCGTGCACAGTTCCGGTTCCGGGGTGCTGAAGTACGCCACCAGCCGCCGCTGGCCGGGCTGGTCTTCGCGCGCCAGCACCACGCAATCGCGCACGCCGGGGGCGGCCAGCAGCACCGTTTCGATTTCGCCCAGTTCGATGCGGAAGCCCCGCACCTTGACCTGCTTGTCGACCCGGCCGACGAATTCGATGTTGCCGTCCGCGCGCCGCCGTCCCAGGTCGCCGCTGCGGTACATGCGCGCGCCTGGGTTACCCGCAAACGGATCGGGGACAAAGCGCTCCTCGCTCAATTCGCGCCGGTTCAGGTAGCCGCGCGCAATGCCGGCGCCGCCGATATGGATTTCGCCGGCCACGCCCAGCGGCACCGGCGCACCGTGGGCGTCGAGCAGGTAAATGCGCTTGTTGCCGATCGGCTGGCCAATCGGCGGGTCGCCCGCCTGCTGTGCATCGCAACGGAAAACCGTGGCGCACACCGCGGTTTCGGTCGGACCGTAACCGTTGATCAGGGTGCGGCCGGCAGCCCAGCGCCGCACCAGCGCGTGGCCCGACGCTTCGCCGGCCATGACCAGGGTGGTGATCGAATCCATGCGCGCGCTGTCGGGCAAGGCCGCCAGCACGGCCGGCGGCAGGATGGCGTGACTGATGCCATGCTTGTCGGCGACGGCGAGCAGGCTGTCGCCGGCCAGTGGCACATCCGACGCCACCATGTACAGGGCGGCGCCATGGCACAGCGCCATGATGACCTCGAAAATGCAGCCGTCGAAACTGAACGACGCAAATTGCAGGATGCGGCTTGCGGCCGTGACGCCGAAACTGTCGATCTGCGCCTGCGCCAGGTTGCACAGGGCGGCGTGCTCCATCATCACGCCCTTCGGCGTGCCGGTCGAACCGGAGGTGTAGATCACGTAGGCCAGATGCGCGTCGGTCAGGCCCAGCGCGGCCGGATCGGGATTGGTGGCCGGTTTATCCTGCCATGGCGCGGCCGCATCGTCCAGTTCCAGCACGGTGGCGGTGAGCAGCGCGCGGCTGGCCGGCAGCCGTTCCTGCAGGTCGGCGTGGGTCAGCACGACGCGCGGGCGGCTGTCGTCGAGCATGAATGCCAGGCGCTCGGCGGGATAGCCTGGGTCGAGCGGAACGTAGGCGGCGCCGGCCTTGAGCGTGGCCAGCAAGGCGACGATCATGTCGGCCCCGCGCGGCAGCGCAATGGCGACCCGCATATCCGGCCGCAGGCCCAGCTTGATCAGGTGATGCGCGAGCTGGTTGGCGCGCGCATTGAGTTCGGCGTAGCTGAGCGGTGCGCTGTCGTCCACCACCAGCGCGGCGGCGCTGGGCGAACTGGCCGCGTGCAGTTCAAACAGTTGATGGATGCAGCGGCCTGCGTCGATCGCTACAAAGGTATCGTTCCAGCCGTCGAGCAGTTGGCGGCGTTCGTCGGCGGGCAGGATTTCCAGCTCGCCGCTGGTGGTGGCCGGTGCATTGTCGAGCGCATCGGCCAGATGGTCGAGCGCCGTGTGCATGTAGCGGCACACGCGCATCGGGTCGATCGGACGCTGGGCGTTGGCCGTGAGCGAAAATGCTTCGCCATGGTCGTCCACCTTCAACACCAGCGGGAAGTTACTCAATTCCTCGCCGTGCAGCACCTTCATCCCTTCCCATACCTGCTGCGCCGGTGGGCTGTGACGGTAATTGAATCCGGCCGAGAACAGCGGCACCGAGGCCGCCATGCCGCTGCAGCGCTGGGCCAGCGACAGTGGCGCGTGCTCGTGATGCAGCAGTTGCGCCAGGCGTTCATGGGTATCGCGCACGGCCGCTTCGACCGGGGTGTCGTCAAGGCGGATGCGCACCGGCAGCGTGTTCATGAACAGGCCCAGGACCCGGTCGGCGCCGCTGCCGCCATGCATGCGGCCAAACAGCGCGGTGCCGAAGACGACATCATCGCGCCCGCTGGTGCGCGCCAGTACCTGCGCCCACGCCAGGTGGAACAGGCTGGTGGCACTGACGCCAAGGCGGCGCGCATGCTGGCGCAGGCGCAGGGCCAGCCCCGCGTCGAGCGGCAGGCGCGCCTCGTCGACGTTGGAGCCGTCGCCCTGCATGTCCAGCAAGCCAAATGGCGCGGTCGGTTCGTCGACGTCGCCCAGCATCTGGCGGAAGAATTGCTCGTGTTCCTGCACACTCACGCCGAGGCGCGCCTGCGCCACGAAATTGCGGAACGGGACCGGCAGCGGCAGTTCCTGCGCGCGGCCGGCCTGGATCAGCGCCATTTCCTCGAACAGCACGTCGAGCGTGGTGTGGTCGGTCACCACGTGGTGCAGCAGCAGTTGCAGCAGCCAGCAGCCGGTCTTGTCGTCGAAAGCGGCAAAGCCATGCATCAGCGGCGCGCGCCGCAGGTCGATGCGAAAGTGACGCGGATCGGCGTGGGCGCGCAGCTCGGCCGGCGTGTCGACGCCGGGCAGGACCAGTGTTTCGACGTCAAACGTGGCGTCGCGCCAGACCACCTGCACCGGCTCGGGCAAGCCTTCCCACAGCAGCGCGGTGCGCAGCGCATCGTGACGCATGACCACCTGCTGCAAGGCGCCTGTAAAGGCATCGAGCCGCTCGCGCGAGTCGAACGACAAGGTGGCCGACAGCAGGTAGGCATCACCCTTGTTCTGCAGCAGGTGATGGAACAGGATGCCTTCCTGCAGGGGCGCGAGCGGATAGATGTCCTGCACATTGGCGGCGCCTCCGGGGACGGTGGCGACGATGCGCGCGATCTGTTCGGCGTCCAATCCCACCAGCGGCAGCATGGCTGGCGTGATCGTGGTGCAGCCGGCCGGGATGCCGTTGGGCGGCACCACCACGTCGCGCCGGCCGGCTTGCCCGGCCTGGTCCACCGCTTGTGCCAGCGCGGCCAGGGTCGGTTGCGAGAACAGGGTGCGAATGTCGGCGAACAGCTCCTGGCGGCGCATGCGTTCCATCAGCTGCACGGCCAGCAGCGAGTGGCCGCCCAGTTCGAAGAAGTGGTCGTTGCGCCCTACCCGCTCCACTTGCAGCAGGGTGGCCCAGATGGCGGCCAACGCCGTTTCGGTCGGACCTTGCGGCGCCTCCCAGGTCCGCTGCGCATACGCCGAGCCTTCCGGCGCCGGCAGTGCCTTGCGATCGAGCTTGCCGTTCGCGCTCAGGGGCAAGGCATCGAGCACGACGCAGGCGGCGGGAACCATGTACTCGGGCAGCTCGCGCGCCAGCGCCGCGCGCACCGACTGCGTGTCGACCTGGCCAACAAGATAGGCGACCAGGCGCTTGTCGCCCGGACTGTCTTCGCGTGCCAGTACCACGGCTTCGCGCACGC
This sequence comes from Massilia pseudoviolaceinigra, assembly GCF_030846505.1. Taxonomy (NCBI): domain Bacteria; kingdom Pseudomonadati; phylum Pseudomonadota; class Betaproteobacteria; order Burkholderiales; family Oxalobacteraceae; genus Massilia; species Massilia pseudoviolaceinigra. The sequence goes on from NZ_JAVCWL010000016.1 coordinate 149,708, forward strand.
CCTCTTGGCGCACGAGGTGCGCTTCGATTTCGCCAAGTTCGATGCGCAGGCCGCGGATCTTGACCTGGTGATCGTTCCGGCCGAGGAATTCGACGCTGCCGTCGGCCAGCCAGCGCCCCAGGTCACCGGTTTTGTACATGCGCGCGCCCGGCTTGCCGGCGAACGGATCGGCCACGAAGCGCTGGCGCGTCAGTTCGTCGCGGTTCTGGTAACCGCGCGCCACCTGCACGCCGCCGATGTGGATTTCGCCAGGCACGCCAATCGGCGCCGGCTGGCCGTATCGATCGAGCAGGTAGATGGCGGTGTTGGCAACCGGCCGGCCGAGCGGAATATTGTCAGGCAAATCGACGCCGGCGCAGTGCCAGGCGGTGACGTCGACGGCCGCCTCGGTCGGGCCGTACAGGTTGTACAGCTGCGCGTCGGGCGCGCATTGCCGGAAGCGCCGTGCCAGTGCGCCGGGCAAGGCTTCACCGCTGCACACGACCCGTTTCAGGCCGGTGCAGCGCTCGGCCGCGCCGCCATCGACGAACGCCTGGAGCATCGACGGCACGAAGTGGACGGTGGTGATGCCGTGTCGTTCGATGGTATCTGCCAGGTAGGCCGGGTCTTTATGGCCGTCCGGGCGTGCCATCACCAGGCGCGCGCCATTCATCAGCGGCCAGAAAAACTCCCATACCGACACATCGAAGCTGAACGGCGTCTTTTGCAGCACCGCGTCACTCGCGTCCAGGCGGTAGGCTTCCTGCATCCACAGCAGGCGATTGACCACGCCCAGATGCTCGTTCATCACGCCCTTGGGCTGGCCGGTGGAGCCGGAGGTGTAGATCACGTACGCCAGGTTCGATGGGCTCAGGCCCAGTGCGGCGGCGTCGGGATTTTTGCCCGGGAGCGCCTGCCATGGCGGATTGGTGGCGTCGAGCTGCAAAACGGGCAGGTCCGACGGTACGGCGAGGCGGCGCGCCAGACTGGCCTGGGTCAAAAGCACCAGCGGAGCGCTGTCTTTGAGCATGAAGGCGAGGCGTTCCTCCGGATAGGCCGGGTCGAGCGGGACGTAGGCGCCGCCGGCCTTGAGCACGGCCAGCAGGCCCACCACCATTGCGGCGCCGCGCTCGAGGCACAGCGCGACGCGCTGGTCCGGCCCCACGCCAAGCATGCGCAGATAGGCGGCCAGGCGGTTGGCCTGCTCGTTCAATTCCCCGTAGGTCAGGCGCGTGTCGCCGGCCTCCAGCGCAACGGCGAGCGGGGTACTGCGCACCTGCGCTTCGATCAGTTCGTGGATGCACAGGTCCTGGCGATAGTCGCGCACGGTGTCATTCCAGCCGCGCAGGACCTGCTCGCGCTCGGCCGCGTCGAGCAAGCCGGCGAACAAATGCGCGCCGTCTGCCTCGCGCGCCATCGTCACCAGGGCCGCCTGGTAGGCTGCGGCGATGCGTGCTCCCTGGCGCGCCGATAGCCGCGCCGGATCGCGTTGCAGCGACAAGGTCAGCCTGTTTCCTTCCTGGGCCGCGTTGAAGGTCAACGCGTGGTTGGTGGCTTCAAACGCCTGGCCTTCCAGGAATTGAAGCGACTCCACATTGCGCAAGCCGTCGTAGACATAGAAGTTGACGAAGTTGAAGGCCGTCTCGAACAGCGCGCGGCGCCCGTTTTCCTGCATGATGCGGGCGTACGGATAGGCGCGGTACGGCATCACCGCCAGTTCCGACTTGAAGGTGGCCACGATCAGGTCCTTCCAGCTGCCTGGTTCGATCGCCTGGCGCAGGGGCAGCGTGTTCAGGTACAGGCCAAGCACCTTGTCGCCGTCCTGTTCGCCCGGACGCGAATGCGAAACCATCCCTGTCAGGACGTCGCTCTCGCCCGAGAACAGTGCCATCACGCGCACGTGCGCGGCCAGCAGCAGTGTACGCAAAGGCACGTGCAGCTCGCGCGCCAGGGCGTCCAGCTGCGCCGTCACACCTTCCGGCAGCGTGATGGCGGCTGTGCGCGACGCATCGACGTCGTTGTCCGCATCGCGCGGCGGCAGGCTGGCGACCGTGCGGCCGGCCAGGTAACCGGTCCAGAACTCGGTGGCGGACGTCGAGGCGAGGATGGCCTGTTCGGCGGCGACGGCCTGCCTGAAGCTGCACGCAAGCGCCGGGGCGTCGATACGCTCGCCCGCCCGCAAGGCCTGGTATACCTGGAACAGTTCGGTGACGAACGATGCCACGCTCCAGCCGTCCAGGATCGCATGGTGGAAGCTGAGCGTGAGCTGGAAGCTGTCGCGGCCACGTTGATGGATGAAGATCCGGAACATCGGCGCTTCGCCCAGCGCAAAGCCGTTGCCGCGCTCCTGACGCAGCCAGTCGCTGATCAGGTGTTCCTGCCGCGCCGCGTCGAACGCGCTGATGTCGCTGATGTCGGCGGCGATGCGCGCGCCCCTGTGCACCAGTTGCAGGGCGACGCTGTAGGTGCGCAGGTCGAACGAGGTACGCAGGACCGGGTGGCGCGCCACGACCGTGTCCAGCGCCTCTTGAAACATCCCGGCATTCCAGCCCTCGATGCGCAGGTGATGGCTGAAGACATCGTGATACACGCTGCCGTCGGCCGACATCTGGTTATGGAATACCATGCCCAGTTGCAGGCAGGTCAGTTCGTAGGCGTCTTCGACGTCGCCTGGCAGCAGCGCGGCGTCGGCGGGCGAGAGCGCCATCGCGCTGGCGGCGGGCGCGGTGGCGGCGGCGTCGGGTTGGGCGCGCGCCAGTGCGGCGGCCACACCGGCCACCGTCAGGTGGCTGAAAATGTGCTCAATGGCGAGCGCAAGCCCTCGCTCGCGCGCTTTTGAAACGATCGAAATGGTGCGCATCGAGTCGCCGCCCAGGGCGAAGAAGTTATCGTGCACGCCGACCCGGTCGATCCCGAGCACGTCGGCCCAGATCGACGCGATGCATTCTTCGGCTGGGTTGCGCGGCGCGCAGTAACCCGCGTCGCTGCGCGCCACATCCGGCGCCGGAAGCGCTGCATGGTCGAGTTTCCCGTGCACGGTCAGCGGCAGGCCGTCCAGGCACACGATGTAGGCCGGTACCATATAGTCCGGCAGCACCTGCGCCAGCTCCTCGCGGATCGCCATGCCGTCGCCGTGGACCTCCCTGTCGCGCGGGACAACGTAGGCGGCCAGGCGCTTTTCGCCCTGGGCGTCGTCGATTGCCAGCACCACCGCCTCGCGCACGACGGGCAGGTGCAGCAGGCGCGCCTCGATTTCGCCCAGCTCGATGCGAAAGCCTCGCACCTTGACCTGGGCATCGTTACGGCCCATGAATTCGATCGATCCGTCGCGCAGGCGCCGGCCAAGGTCGCCGGTGCGGTACAGGCGCTGGCCGCCGCCGGGCTGGAACGGGTCGTCGATGAAGCGTTCGGCGGTCAGCTCTAGCCGGTTCAGGTAGCCGCGCGCCACGCCGGCGCCGCCGACATGCATTTCGCCGACCACGCCGATTGGCGCGGGGCGGCCCTGCGTATCGAGGATGTGCACAGCCAGGTCGGGAATCGGCATGCCGATCGGGCTGCCGCTGCCCTGCGCGTCCGCCGGGGTGAGCTCGCGGTAAGTTACGTGCACGGTCGTTTCGGTGATGCCGTACATATTGACCAGGCGCGTGCGTTCGCCATTGCGGGCGTACCACGGCTTGAGCATGGCCGGTTGCAGCGCCTCGCCGCCGAAGACGATGTAGCGCAGGCTGTGGACGGCGTCGCTCGCCCCCTGGCTGGCGATGAAGCGGCGGAAGGCACCGGGTGTCTGGTTCAGGACCGTCACGCCCTCCGCGCACACCAGCCGGTAAAAATCGTCCGGCGAGCGCGCGGTGGCCTGCGGCACCACGACCACGCGGCCGCCGTGGAGCAAGGCGCCCCACATCTCCCATACCGAAAAGTCGAAGGCGTACGAGTGGAACATGGTCCAGACATCGTTCGGGCCGAAGCCGAACCAGTGGGCGGTGGCGGCAAACAGGCGCCCGACGTTGGCGTGTTCCACCATCACGCCTTTCGGCAGGCCGGTCGAACCCGAGGTATAGATGATGTAGGCCATGTGGTGCGACCGCAGCCCGACGGCGTCCGCGCGCGGGTTGCTCGTGGCGTTGTGCGCCCAGGCGGGCTGGCTTTGCGAGAGGTCGAGCACCGGCACGGCGTGCTCCACTGCCTGCAGCGTGCCCTCATGGGTAATGAGCACCTTCGGCGCGCTGTCGTGCAGCATGTGCGCCAGGCGCGCGGCCGGGTAGGCCGGGTCGAGCGGCACATACGCGCCGCCGGACTTGAGCACGGCCAGGATGGCGACCAGCATGGTGTGATCGCGCTGCACGCAGATGGCGACCCGGTCGTCCGGCCGCACGCCCAGCGCGCGCAGATGATGCGCGAGCTGGTTGGCCAGCGCGTTCAGGTCACGGTAATTCAAGTCCGTGTCGCCATGGCGCACGGCGATGGCGTCCGGCGTGCGCTCGACCTGCTGCTCGAACTGTTCGTGAATGCAGAATGGCTGCGGGAAGCTGCGCACGGCATCGCTCCACGGCGCCGCGCCGTGTGCGGCGGCGACAGGGGTGCGTTCGCCCTTTTCGAGCGCGCCGGCCAGTGCTTCCAGTTCGCGCAATACGTCGTCGCAGATCTGGCGCGCTTCGACCGGCAATGCCACCTGTACGGTCAGCAGGAAGTCCTGACCCAGGTCATCGACCGACAGGCCGAATGGATAGTTGGTGCGTTCCTGGGATGACAGCACCTCGATGCCTTCGTCCCAGCCGCCTTCGGCCTGTTCGTCGCGGCCGGCGCTGTGGCGGAAATTGAGCAGCGCCGAGAACAGCGGTTTGCCTGCCGGCAGAGCGCTGCAGCGCTGGGCCAGCGACAGTGGCGCGTGCTCGTGGCGCACCAGTTGCAGCAAGTTGTCGTGAATGGCGCGCAGTTCTTCCTGCCCGCTGGCAGCGCCCAGGCGCACCCGCAGTGGCAGGGTATTGATGAACAGGCCCATGGCGCGGTCGGCGCCGGCGCCGCCCTGCATGCGGCCGAACAGCACGGTGCCGAAAATGACGTCGTCAACCCCGCTGCCTTGGGCGACGACCCTGGCCCAAGCCCAGTGAAACATGCTCGCCGCACTGACGCCGGCGGCCCGCGCCTGGCGGCGGATGCGCTGCGACAGCACGGGCGTGAGGCGGCGCTGGACTTCCTCCACGTTGCTGCCATCGCCCTTGACGTCGGCCAGGCCGTAGGGCACGGTGGCTACGTCGACGTCGCCCAGCATCCGGCGGAAGAACGCTTCGTGCTCCTGCGCCCTGCCCTCCAGGCGCGCCTGGGCCACGAAATTACGGAACGGGACCGGCTCGGGCAGTTCGTCGGCCCGGCCGCCCTGGATCGCCGCGATCTCCTGGAACATGACGTCCAGGGTCGTGTGGTCTAGGATCATATGGTGCAGCAGCAGTTGCAGCAGCCAGCGCCCGCTCTTGTCGTCAAAAGCGCTGAATCCCCGCAGCAGCGGCGCCGTGCGCACGTCCAGGCGCACATGGCGCGGATCGGCCAGGGCGCACAGTTGGGCGACCGTGTCGCCCGCCGGCAGTGCCGGGGTGTCGACCGTAAAGCGCGCCCGGCGCCAGACCACTTGCACCGGTTCACTCAAACCTTCCCACAGGATGGCGCTGCGAAGCACGTCATGGCGGTCGATCACCTGCTGCAGCGCCGCGACAAAACCATCCATGCGCGCGCGCGAATCGAAGGCCAGGGTGGCCGACGACAGGTAGGGGTCGCCCTCGGCCTGCAGCAGATGGTGGAACAGGATGCCTTCCTGGAGCGGCGCGACCGGGTAGATATCCTGGATCGCCTGCATCCCGCCCGGCACGGTGCTGGCGATGCGCGCGATCTGGCGCTCGTCCAGCGTCACCAGCGGCAGCATGGCAGGGGTAATCTCGGCGCAGCCGGCGGGAATGGCATTGGGCGGCACCGCCACTTCGCCTCCGCCGGTACCGGCGGCCTGGTCCACCGCCTGCGCCAGCGCGGCCAGCGTCGGCTGCGAGAACAGGGTGCGGATGTCCGCGCCCAGATGCACGCGGCGCATGCGTTCCATCAGCTGCACGGCCAGCAGCGAGTGGCCACCGAGTTCGAAGAAGTGGTCGTGGCGGCCGACCTGATCGAGTTGGAGCAGCTCGGCCCAGATGGCAGCCAGCGCCGTTTCGGTGGCGCCTTGCGGCGCCTCGTACGAACGCTGGGCGTAGGCCGAGCCTTCGGGCGCCGGCAGCGCCTTGCGGTCCAGCTTTCCATTGGCGGTGAGCGGCATGGCATCGAGCACGACGCAGGCGGCGGGCACCATGTAGTCGGGCAGTTCGCGCGCAAGGGCCTCGCGCACGGCGTCGGTGTCGACGTCGCCGACCAGATAGGCCACCAGGCGCTGGTCGCCGGGACTGTCCTCGCGCGCCAGCACGACCGCTTCGCGCACGCCGTTCTGGCGGCTCAGATGCGCTTCGATCTCGCCCGGCTCGATGCGCAGGCCTCGGATCTTGACCTGGTGATCGTTCCGGCCCAAAAATTCGATAGTGCCGTTGGCCAGCCAGCGCGCCAGGTCGCCGCTCTTGTACATGCGCGCGTCCGGGAGCTGCGAAAACGGATCCGGAAGAAAGCGTTCCTGCGTCAATAGCGGCTGGTTCAGGTAGCCGCGCGCCACGCTGGCGCCGCCGATGTGGATTTCGCCCGCCACGCCCACCGGGACCGGCTGGCCGTAGCGATCGAGCAGATAGATGCTGGTGTTGGCAATCGGACGGCCGATGTGGACCACGGCGTCGCCGGCACTAACGCGTCCCGATGTCGCCACCACCGTCGATTCGGTCGGTCCGTAGTTGTTGACAACGTCGAACCCAAGACCGCCGGCAGGCAGTTTGCCCAGTCGGTCGCCGCCGACCAGCAGGGTTCTGAGCGGCTTTTTCGCGCCGGCCTCGCGCCGGAAGGCGATGTCGGCAAGCGCCGTCACCAGGAAGCTGCTGTGCAGCTCCTGCTTCTCCCACCAGTCCAGCAGTGCCACCGGATCGCCCGCGGCGTCGGCTGGCGCCAGGGCCAGCGCGGCGCCCATGCACAGCGGCGGCCAGACTTCCCAGGTGCAGGCGTCAAAGGCGATCCCCGCGGTGCTCGATGCGCGTTCTCCCGCGATCAGCGGAAAGGCGTCGGCGTGCCAGCCGACCAGGTTGGCCAGGTTGCGGTGTTCGACCATCACGCCCTTCGGCTTGCCGGTCGATCCGGAGGTGTAGATCACATACGCCAGGTGCGATGGCGAAAGACCGGTCGACGCGCGTTCGGGATTGCTGGCCGGCTGGCTTGCCCACGGCGCGAGCGGGGCATCGAGTTCCAGCACCGCGGCCGTCATCAGGGCCCGGCAAGCCGGCAGGCGCTCCTGCACCGACGCTTGCGTGAGCACCACCTTCGGACGGCTGTCGTCGAGCATGAAGGCAAGGCGGTCGGACGGGTATTGCGGGTCGAGCGGCACGTAGGCGCCGCCGGCCTTCAGGGTGGCGAGCATTGCCAGCACCAGTGGCGTACCGCGTTCAAGCGCGATGGCCACGCGCGTATCGGGGCGTACGCCGAGCGAGATCAGATGGTGCGCCAACTGGTTGGCGCGCTCGTTGAGGGCCTGGTAGGTGAGCGACGCGCCCTCCGCTTCCACGGCGGTCGCACCTGGCGCCTGCGCGGCCCGCCGCTCGAACAGTTCATGGGCGAAGGCGTCGCCGTAATCGCGCCGGGTATCGTTCCAGTCCACCAGTACCTGGCGCCGTTCGGCCTGGCCGAGGATGGCGATCGACGCCACCGGCTGGCTATCGTCACATACCATGCCTTCGAGCAGGGCCTTGAAGTAAGCGGCGTGGCGTTCCATCGTGGCGCGCTCGAACAGCGCGGTGGCAAAGCCCAGGCGGCCCATGATGCGTCCGCCCGCTTCCTGCATGTCCAGCGCGAGGTCGAACTTGGCACTGTGATGGTCGAATTCGAGTTCGCGCAACTCGATCTGGCCAAGCTCCAGCGCTTCGCGCGGCGTGTTCTGCCAGGCGAACATCAATTGAAAGATCGGGCTGTGCGCCAGGGTACGCTGCGGATTGACCGCTTCGACCACCTGCTCGAACGGTACATCCTGGTGGCTTTGCGCCTGAAGCACACATTCGCGTACCTGAGCCAGCAAATCGCTCACGCTCGGATTGGCGCTTACGTCGATGCGCAGCGACAGCGTATTGACAAAAAAGCCGATCAGCGGTTCCAGCTCGACCCGGGTGCGGTTGGCAACCGGCGAGCCGATGACCACCTCGTCCTGGCCGGCCAGGCGCGCGCACAGGGCGCTCCATGCCGCCAGCAAGGTCATATACAAGGTGGTGCCGTGTTTATGCGATAGCGCTTTGAGTCCGGCGCTCAGATTCGCATCGAGCTCGAAGCCGATGCTCTGGCCGGTGTAGTCCTGCACCGCGGGGCGCGGCCGATCGGTCGGCAGCGTGAGCAGCTCGGGGGCGCCGGCCAGCTGCCCGCGCCAGTAGGCCAGTTGCTGCTTCTGCACGGCGCCATCGAGCCACTGGCGCTGCCACAGGGTGTAGTCGGCATACTGCACGGGCAGCGGCGGCAGCGGGTCGTCCCAATGAGCGACGCCTTCGTCGGCGTAGGCGCGATACAGCTCGCCCAGTTCGCGCATCAACACGCCCATCGACCAGCCGTCGGAGACGATGTGGTGCAAGGTAAGCAGCAGAATGTGCTCCCGCTCGCCGAGGCGCAGCAGCCGGGCGCGGATCAGCGGCGCGCGTCCCAGGTCGAACGGTTCGGCCGCTTCGTGGCGGCTCCAGTGGGCAATCGCCGCCTGGCGCGCATGCGGGTCGTCCGCGCTGATGTCATGCCGCACCACGGCGAAGCGTCCGTGCGGCTCGATGCATTGCTGCGCGCGGCCATCGACCAGCGCGAAGCGGGTGCGCAGCGCTTCGTGGCGCTGCACGATGCGGTCCAGCGCGGCATTGAGCGCGTCTTCGTCGAGGTGCCCGTCGAGCGCCAGGGCACCCGGAATATGGTAAGCCACGCTGGCTTCCTGTCCCATCTGGGCGATGAACCACAGGCGCTGCTGGGCAAACGACAGCGGCCACGAGCCGCCCGGCGTTGCGCGCACGTCGATCGGCTCGCGCTGGGTGGAACCCTTGCGCTGGAGTTTGGCGGCCCGCGCGCGGGCCAGCAAAGCTTCCCTCTCGGATGGATCCAGGTTTTCCAATGATGCGTTAGTCATTTTTCAAGCCTTATGTTGAGAGATCACAAATTCAAGTTCATCGGCGTCGAATGCCAGCAACTCGTAATCGAGGATGACGCTGGCGAGCGCGCACAGGGTTGGGTTGGCAAAAACGTCCATGAGCGGCACGTCGACATCCCACGTTTGCCGGATGCGGACGATCAGCTGCATCACCAGCAGGGAGTGGCCACCGAGTTCGAAGAAGTGGTCATGCCGCCCTACCCGCTCCAGCCGCAACAGCTCGGCCCAGATGCGGGCCAGCGCCGCCTCGGTTTCGCCCTTGGGCACGGCGTAGGCGCGTTGGGCATAGGCCGCGCCTTCCGGCGCCGGCAGCGCCTTGCGATCGAGTTTGCCGTTCGCGCTCAGGGGCAAGGCGTCGAGCACGACGCAGGCCGCCGGCACCATGTAGTCGGGCAGTTCGCGCGCCAGCGCCGCGCGCAGCGCTTGCGGATCGGCTGCGCCAACAACGTAGGCCACCAGGCGCTGGTCGCCCGGACTGTCCTCGCGCGCCAGAACCACCGCTTCGCGCACGCCGTCCTGGCGCGCAAGGTGCGCTTCGATCTCGCCCAGCTCGATACGCTGGCCACGGATCTTGACCTGATGATCGGTGCGGCCCAGGAATTCGACGGTGCCGTCGGCCAGCCAGCGTCCCAGGTCGCCGGTCTTGTACATGCGCGCCGCTGGCTTGCCCGCGAACGGGTCGGCCACGAAACGCTGGGCGGTCAGTTCGTCGCGGTGCAAATACCCGCGCGCCACCTGCACGCCGCCGATGTGGATTTCGCCCGCCACCCCGGCCGGCACCGGCTCGCCATGGCGGTCGAGCAGGTAGATCGTGGTGTTGGCGATCGGCCGGCCGATAGGAATGTTGTCGGGCAGGTCGCTCCCCTCGCAGTGCCAGGCGGTGACGTCGACCGCAGCTTCGGTCGGGCCGTACAAGTTAAGCAGTTCCGTCTGCGGCAGACATTGCACGAAGCGCCGCGCCAGGGCGCCGGGCAAGGCTTCGCCGCTGCACATGACGCGCCGAAGCTGCGCGCAGCCCTCGGCGGCGCCGCTGTCGACGAACGCCTGCAGCATCGACGGCACGAAGTGCGCCGTGGTGATGGCGCGACGCCTGATGGTGTCGGCCAGGTAGGCCGGGTCCTTGTGGCCTCCGGGACGGGCCATCACCAGGCGCGCGCCCTGCATCAGCGGCCAGAAAAACTCCCAGACCGACACGTCGAAGCTGAACGGAGTCTTTTGCAGCACCGCGTCGGCGGCATCGATGCTGTAGGCGTCCTGCATCCACAGCAGCCGGTTGACCACCGCGGCATGCTCGTTCATGACGCCCTTGGGCTGGCCGGTGGAACCGGAGGTGTAGATCACATAAGCCAGGTGCGCGGGCGTGAGGCCCAACTGGGCCGGGGCCAGGTTGGTCGTCGGCATCGATTGCCACGGCCGCTCGGCGCAATCGAGCAGCACGGCCGGTACCTCGGCAGGCAGATCGATGCCGGCCTGGGTCAGCAGCACGCAAGGTGCGCTGTCGGCCAGCATGAAGGCCAGGCGCGCACACGGATAGGCCGGGTCGAGCGGCACGTAGGCGGCGCCCGCCTTGAGCACCGCCAGGATGGCGACGACCATCTCCAGGCTGCGCTCCAGGCACAGGGCAACGCGCTGCTCGGGACCGGCGCCGTGCGTGCGCAGGTAATGCGCCAGCTGGTTTGCCTTGTCATTCAGTTCACGGTACGTCAGGCGGCTGTCGTCCAATTCCACGGCAACCGCGTGCGGCGTTGCCCGCGCCTGTTCTTCGATGAACTCGTGGATGCACAGGTCTTGCCGGTACTCGCGCCGGGTGCGGTTCCAGCCGCGCAGTACCTGGGCGCGCTGCGCGTCCGACAGGATGTCGATGCGGTCGATGGCGCAGGCGTCGTCGTTCGCCATCCCGGCCAGCAGCAGCTTGAAACAGCCCAGGTGGCGCTCGATGGTGGCGCGGTCGAAGAGCGCGCTGGCAAACGTCATCCAGCCGCCGATGGCGCCATCGCACTCTTCCAGGTCGAGCGACAGGTCGACCGTGGCGCTCGGGTGCTCCAGGATGATTTCCTCTGCATGCACGCCATCGAGCGACGCTGCCGCCTGCGGCGTGTTCTGCCACGCGAACATCAGCTGGAAAATCGGGCTATGCGACAGGGTGCGCTGCGGCTTCATGGCCTCGACCACCTGCTCGAACGGCACGTCCTGGTGGCTTTGCCCCTGCAGGACGCACTCGCGCGCCTGGGCCAGCAATGCGCCGACACTGGGGCCGCCGCTCAGGTCCAGGCGCAGTGCCAGCGTGTTGGCGAAAAAACCGATCAGCGGTTCGAGTTCGACGCGGCCGCGATTGGCAACCGGTGAGCCGATCACCACCTCGTCCTGTCCCGCCAGGCGGGCGCACAGGGCGCCCCATGCCGCCAGCAGGGTCATGAACAGGGTGGTGCCGTGCTTTTGCGACAAGGCTTTAAGGGCGCTGGCCAGCTCGCGCTCGATCCGCACGGGCACGCTCTGCCCCGCATAGTCTTGTACGGTGGGGCGTGGCCGGTCGGGCGGCAGGGTGATAAGACCTGGCGCACCGGCCAGTTGCTGCTGCCAATATGCCAGCTGGATGCGTTGCACCGCCCCGTCCAGCCACTGGCGCTGCCAGAGCGCGTAGTCGGCATACTGCAGCGACAGCGCCGGCAACTCGTCGCCGCGATACAGCGCGCGCAATTCGGCGGCCAGCACGCCCATGGACCAGCCGTCGGCGGCCATGTGGTGCATGGTCAGCAGCAGGCAGTGGTCGTGTTCCCCCAGCCGCAGCAGGCGGCCGCGAATCGGGGCCCCATGGGCCAGGTCGAACGGCGCCTGCGCTTCGTGCCGGCTCCAGCGCGCGATCGCTTCGTCACCGGCTTCCCCGGCATCGCGCAGGTCGTGGCAAACGAGCGTGAAGGCGCTAGCGGGCGCGATGTCCTGCACCGGGTGGCCGTCGACCATGCCGACACGGGTGCGCAGCACTTCGTGGCGCCGGATGATGGCGTCGAGCGCAGCCTGCAAGGCAGCCGTGTCGAGCGCGCCGCGCAGGCGCAGGCCGCGCAGCATGTGGTAGGCGGCAGCGGCGCGCTCGCTCATCTGCGAGATGAACCACAGGCGCTGCTGCGCAAACGACAGCGGCGCCACGGCGGGCCGCTGGCCGGCCACGATGGCCGGCAAGGTGCTGGCGGCCGATGCGCTGACCAGCATGGCGAAGGAACGCAGCACCGGCTTGGCGAACAGCGCGGCCAGCGGCACCTCGAGGCCGAGGCGCTGGCGCAGGCGCGACGTCATCTGCACCGCCAGCAGCGAATGCCCGCCCAGGTCGAAAAAGTGATCGTTGCGACCCACCCGTTCGACCTGCAGCAGTTCGGACCACAGTTCGGCCAGCGCGCCCTCGACCGGCCCTTGCGGCGCGGCGTACTCGCTGTGCGCGAACGCGGCGCCCTGCGGTGCCGGCAGGGCCTTGCGATCGAGCTTGCCGTTGGGCGTGAGCGGCAGGGACGCGAGCGGCACGTACGCCGCCGGCACCATGTGCTCGGGCAGAACGCCCGCGAGCGCGTGATGCAGGACGCCCGCGTCGAACCCCGCGCCAGTGGCGACCACATAGGCGACCAGGCGCTTGTCGCCGCGCCCGTCATCCCTTGCCAGTACCACAGCCTCGCGCACGCCGGGCAGACGCCCGAGCTGCGCTTCGATTTCGCCCAGCTCGATGCGAAAGCCACGGATTTTCACTTGCTGGTCGTTGCGGCCCAAGAATTCCATTGCGCCGTCGGGCAGCCGACGGCCCATGTCGCCGGTCTTGTACAGGCGCGCGCCGGGAACGCCGCCGAACGGGTCCGGCACGAAACGCTGCGCGGTCAGGTCGGGGCGATTGAGGTAGCCGCGTGCCACGCCGGCGCCGCCGACGTAAATCTCACCGGGCACGCCGGCAATCACCGGCTCGCCATGAGCGTCGAGCAGATACAGTTGCAGGTCGGGGATTGCGTGTCCGATCGGGCTGGCCTCGCGCCGGCCGGCCAGGTCGGCCGCCATGATGGGCCGGTACGTCACGTGGACCGTGGTTTCGGTGATGCCGTACATATTGACCAGCTGCGTGGCGGCGGCATCGCGGCGCGCGAACCAGCGCGCCAGGCTTCCCACCTCCAGCGCTTCGCCGCCGAAGATGACGTGGCGCAGGCGGTGCGGCTGCGCTCCCTGCTGGTCCATCACTTGCAGGAAGGCGCTCGGGGTCTGGTTGAGGACCGTGACGCCGCGTTCGCATAGCAAGGCGTAAAAAGCTTGCGGGTTGCGCGTGGTGAGGTATGGCACGACCACCAGATGGCCGCCATGGAGCAGCGCGCCCCACAGCTCCCATACCGAAAAATCGAAAGCAAAGGAGTGAAACAGGGTCCACACGTCGGATGGGCCGAAGCCGAACCACGGCTGCGTGGCGCTGAACAGGCGCGTCACGTTGCCGTGTTCGACCATCACGCCCTTGGGCTGACCGGTGGAGCCGGACGTGTAGATGACGTAGGCCAGGCTGCGCGGCGTGGCGCCCGTGTGCTCCGGGTTGTGCGGGGAAAGCGACTGCCATGGCTGCGCGTCGCCGTCGAGGGCGAGCACGCCGACCCCGTCCGGAACGACGCCGCCGGTCCGGGTGAGCATCAGCAGGGGCGCGCTGTCGTGCACCATGTAGGCCAGCCGCTCGGCTGGATAGGCCGGGTCCATCGGTATGTAGGCGGCACCGGCCTTGAGCACCGCGAGGATGGCGACGACCATGTCCAGGCCGCGTTCCATGCAGATGGCGATGCGCTGCTCCGGGCCCGCTCCCAGGGTACGAAGATGATGCGCCAGGCGGTTGGCCTGTTCGTTCAAGGCCGCGTAGGTGAGACAGTGATCCTCGTACGTCACCGCCACCGACTGCGGCGTGCGCGCGGCCTGCCGCTCGAACAGGTGGTGGATGCAGTGCTCCTGGACGGGCGCCGGCGTGACCTGGCCGAGCGTCTGGCGGCGCTCGTCGCCGTCGGCGATGGCGATGCGCCAGGCGGGCGATTGCGGCGCCTGTTCGAGGGCGTCGACCATGCCTTCGAGCGCGCGCTGGAGGTAGCGGCAGATGCGGGCGGCATCGACCGGGCGCGCGATCTGCACGCTCAGGTCGAAGTTCTCGCCCAGGTCGTCCACCGACAGGCCAAAAGGATAGTTGGTGCGCTCGTGCGCCGCCAGCATCTCGATGCCGCTGCGCCAGCCGGAATCGTCGTTGCGGTCGATCCGCTCGTTGGCGCTGTGGCGGTAGTTGAGCAAGGCGGTAAACAAAGGCACGCTATTGGGCAGCGCGCTGCAGCGTTGGGCCAGGGCCAGGGGCGCGTGCTCGTGTTCCATCAATCCGGCAAGCAGCGCGTGGGTCTGGCGTACGCCATCGTGCACGCTCACCTCGCCCAGCATGACGCGCAGGGGCAGCGTGTTGATGAACAGGCCCATGGCGCGGTCGGCGCCGGCGCCACCTTGCATGCGGCCGAACAGCACGGTGCCGAAGACCGCCTCGTCGCGCCCCGTGGTCTTGGCCAGCACCTGGGCCCAGGCCCAGTGAAACAGGCTGGCCGCGCTGACGCCGGCCGCCCGGGCCTGCCGGCGCAGGCGCTGCGCCAGCGCCGGGGGCAGTTGCGCCCGGACTTCCTCGATGTTGCCGCCGTCGCCCTTGATGTCGGTCAGGCCGAACGGCGCGGTTGGCTCGTCAACGTCGCCGAGCATCTGGCGGAAGAACGCTTCGTGGTCGCGCGCCCTGCCCTCGCGGCGCGCCTCGGCGACGAAATCGCGGAACGGGACCGGTTCGGGCAGCGCGTCCGCGCGCCCGGCCTGGATCAGCCCCATTTCCTGGAACATGATGTCGAGGGTGGAGTGATCGAGGATCATGTGATGCATCAGCAGTTGCAGCATCCAGCTTTGCGATGGCTCGTCGAAGGCGGCGAAGCCGTGCAGCAGCGGTGCCTGACGCACGTCGAGGCGGAAATGCAGCGGATCGGCCACGGCGCGCAGTTGCGCCGCGGTGTCGCCCGGCCCCAGGGCCGGCGTATCGACGGTGAACCGCGCATGGCGCCACACCACCTGTACCGGTTCGTCCAGCCCTTCCCACAGCACGGCGGTACGCAGCACGTCGTGGCGCTCGATGACTTGCTCAAGCGCGGCCACGAAGCCGTCCATGCGCGCGCGCGAGTCAAACGCCATCGTCGCTGACGACAGATACGGGTCGCCCTCGGTCTGCAGCAGATGGTGGAACAGAATGCCTTCCTGCAGCGGCGCGACCGGATAGATGTCCTGGATATTGGCCATCCCGCCCGGTACCGTGCGGGCGATGCGCTCGATCTGGCCGGCGTCGAGCTTCACCAGCGGCAGCATGGCGGGCGTGATCGCGGTGCAGCCGGCCGGAATGGCATTCGCAGGTACCGCGGCGATGACGCTCCCATGGCCGGCATCATCGACCGCACGCGCCAGCGCGGCCAGCGTCGGTTGCGAGAACAGGGTGCGGATGTCGGCGGCCAGGTCCTGGCGGCGCATCCGTTCCATCAGCTGCACGGCCAGCAGCGAGTGGCCGCCGAGTTCGAAGAAGTGGTCGTGGCGGCCGACCCGGTCGAGCTGGAGCAGCTCGGCCCAGATCGCGGCCAGCGCGGTTTCGGTGGGCCCTTGCGGCGCCTCATAGGCACGCTGGGCATACGCCGAGCCTTCCGGCGCGGGCAGCGCCTTGCGGTCCAGTTTTCCGTTGGCGGTGAGCGGCATGGCTGCCAGCAGCACATAGGCTGCCGGCACCATATAGATGGGCAGCTGGCGCGCCAGGGCGTCGCGCACGGCCTGCGGGTCGACATCGCCGACCAGGTAGGCGACCAGGCGCGGCTCGCCGGGGCTGTCCTCGCGCGCCAGCACCACCGCTTCGCGCACACCGTCGTGGCGACTGATGTGCGTTTCGATCTCGCCCAGTTCGATGCGCAGGCCGCGAATCTTGACCTGGTGGTCGTTACGGCCCAAGAATTCGATGCTGCCGCCGTCGAGCCAGCGCGCCATGTCGCCGGTGCGGTACATGCGCGCTTGGGGCGTGCCCGCGAACGGGTCGGCCAGGAAGCGTTCCTCGGTCAGCTGCGGCTGGTTCAGGTAGCCACGCGCCACGCTGGCGCCGCCGATGTACATTTCGCCGGCCACGCCCGGCGGCACCGGCCGTCCATGCCGGTCGAGCAGGTAGATGCAGGTGTTGGCGATCGGACGGCCAATGTGGATCAGCGGGTCCCCCGGAACAAGGCGTCCCGACGTGGCCACCACGGTCGATTCGGTCGGACCGTAATTGTTGACGACTTCGAAAGGCAGATCGGCAGCGGGAGCCTTGAGCAGGCGGTCGCCGCCGATCAGCAGGGTTCGCAAGCGCTCGTTGCCCTTGCGCTCGCGCCGCAATGCCACGTCGGCCAGCGCGGTGACCAGGAAGCTGTTGTGCAGGTCCTGCCGCTCCCACCAGTCGAGCAGCGCGACCGGATCGCCGGCGGCGTCGGGCGGCGCCAGGGTCAGCACGGCGCCCATGCACAGGGGCGGCCAGACTTCCCAGGTGCAGGCGTCGAAGGCAATGCCCGCACTGCTCGAAGCCCGTTCGCCGGCGGCCAGCGGAAAGCTGCCGGTATGCCAGCCAACCAGGTTGGCCAGGTTGCGGTGTTCGACCATGACGCCTTTCGGTTTGCCGGTCGAGCCGGACGTGTAGATCACGTAAGCGAGGTGCGTCGACGCCAGGCCGTTCGAGACGCGCCCGGGATTGGCCGCGTCAGCGTCGGCCCACGGCACGAACGCCGCATCGAGTTCGAGTACCGTGGCCGTCATGAGGGCGCGGCAGGCCGGCAGCCGTTCCTGCACCGATGCCTGGGTGAGCACCACCTTCGGACGGCAGTCGTCGAGCATGAAAGCGAGGCGCTCGGATGGATAGTGCGGGTCGAGCGGCACGTAGGCGCCGCCCGCCTTGAGGGTGGCCAGCATGCCGACCACGAGCCCCACGCCGCGCTCCAGGGCCAGCGCTACGCGCGTGTCCGGCCGCACGCCGAGGCGAAGAAGGTGATGGGCCAGGCGGTTGGCACGCTCGTTCAGGTCGCGGTAGCTGAGCGTTTCTCCGTCCGCCTCCAGGGCGATCGCCGCGGGCGATTGCGCCGCGCGCAGTTCGAGCAGTTCATGCACGAACGACGCGCCGACTTCGCGCCGGGTATCGTTCCAGGTGCGCAGCACTTCATGGCGCTGGGCGGCGTTCATCACATCGATGCGCGATACCGGTGTTTGCGGTGCGTGTTCCAACGCCTCGGCGATCTGTTCGAGCGCCGTGTGCATATAGTCGCAAATCCGGTCCGCCGGCACCGGCAGCGCGATCAGGGTACTGAGCCGGAAATCGTGTTCCAGGTCGTCGACGCGCAAGCTGAATGGGTAGTTGCTCAGCTCCTGCACCGGCTCCATCGCAATGCCCTCGCCCCAGCAAACCGTGTCGAGCCCCACGCCGTGGCGGTAATTCAGCAGCGACGAGAACAAGGGCGTGCCGTTCGGGAGCGCGCTGCAGCGCTGGGCCAGTGCCAGCGACGCGTCTTCGTGCATGACCAGACGGGCCAGCGCCGCATGGGTGTCACGCACGCTCTCCACAACGCTGGTGTCGCCCAGGCGGATGCGCAGCGGCAGCGTATTGACGAACAGGCCCATGGCGCGGTCGGCGCTGGCCCCGCCTTGCATGCGCCCGTACAGGACCGTGCCGAAGACGATGTCGTCGCGCCCCGTGCCGCGCGCCAGTACCTGTGCCCATGCCGCATGAAACAGGCTGGCCGGGCTGACACCGAGCGCCCTGGCTTGTTGCCGCAAACGTTGCGACAGGCTTATGCCGAGCATGCGTTCGGCCTGGCGGATGGTGCTGCCGTCGCCGCGCACGTCGGCCAGTCCGAAAGGCGTGGTCGGCTCGTCGACATCGCCGAGCATGTCGCGGTAAAAGGTTTCGTGCGCGTCCGCCCTGCCCGGCCGGCGCGAGCGCGCGACAAAATCGCGGAACGGGACTGGCGGCGGCAAGGATTGCGCGCCGCCGCCCTGGATGGCGGCCACCTCCCGAAACAGCAGGGCCAGCGTGGCGTGATCGACCACCATGTGGTGCAGCAGCAGCTGCAACAGCCAGCACTGCCGGTCGGCGTCGAAGGCGGCAAAGGCGCGCATCAGTGGCGCCTGGCGCAGGTCGAGGCGGATGCGGCGCGGGTCGGTATGGGCGGCCAGGCCGGCTGCCGCCTCGCCCTGCGCAAACGTGAGTACCTGCACGTCAAGCGGTGCGCTACGCCAGACCACTTGCACCGGCTCCCTCAACCCTTCCCACACGACGGCGGTGCGTAGCGCGTCATGGCGGCCGATGGCCTGCTGCAGCGCCTGCACGAAACCATCCATGCGCTGGCGCGAATCGAAGGACCAGGTGGCCAGCAGCAGATAGGGATCGCCTTCGGTCTGCATCAGATGGTGGAACAGGATCCCTTCCTGCAGCGGCGCGAGCGGGTAGATATCCTGGATGTTGGCCGCGCCGCCGGGTACAGCCGCAGCGATCCGATCGATCTGTCGCGCGTCAAGTTCGATCAGCGGGAGCATGGCGGGGGTGATTCTGGCGCAGCCGGGGGCAATGGCGTTCGGCGCGACCGGAGCGTCGGCGCGGCACCGTTCCCCATGTTCAACCGCCAGGGCCAGGGCGGCGATGGTCGGCTCGGCGAACAAGGTGCGGATATCGGCGGCGAGCGACGCGCCGCGCATGCGTTCCATCAGTTCGACCGCCAGCAGCGAGTGGCCACCGAGCTCGAAGAAGTGGTCGTCGCGCCCCACCGGCCCGCATTGCAGCAGGTCGGCCCAGATGGCGGCCAGGGCCTGTTCGAGCGGCCCTTGCGGCACCGCGTACGGGCGCTGCGCAAAGGCGGACGGCCCGGGAGCCGGCAGCAGCTTGCGGTCGATTTTTCCGTTGGGGGTGAGCGGCAGCGCGTCGAGCGGCACGCATGCGGCAGGGACCATGTAGGCCGGCAGCGCGCTGGCCAGCGCAGTGCGCACCGCGCGCGCGTCGGCGGTCCCGGTGATATAGGCCACCAGGCGCGCATCGCCCGGGATATCTCCACGTGCCAGCACCACCGCTTCGCGCACGCCGGGCTGGCACGCCAGTTGCGCTTCGATTTCGCCAAGTTCGATGCGCAGCCCGCGGATCTTGACCTGCTGGTCGTTACGGCCCAAAAATTCGATGCTGCCGTCGTCCAGCCAGCGCGCCAGGTCGCCGCTCCTGTACATCCGTGCATCGGGCACGCCCGCGAACGGGTCGGCCAGGAAGCGCTCCCCGGTCAAGCGCGGCTGGTTCAGGTAGCCACGCGCCACGCCGGCGCCGCCGATGTACATCTCGCCGGCCACCCCCACCGGAACCGGATGGCCATGGCGGTCGAGCAGATAGACGCTGGTGTTGGCAATGGGACGGCCGATGTGGATGACCGCGTCGCCCGGAAGAATGCGGCCGGACGTGGCGACCACGGTGGTTTCGGTCGGTCCGTAGTTGTTGACGAGTTTGAAGTCGACATCGGCGGCGGGCGCCCTGGCCAGGCGGTCGCCACCAACCAGCAAGGTGCGCAGCGGCCTGGCGGCGCGCGCATCGCGCTTCATGGCGATATCGGCCAGCGCGGTCACCAGGAAGCTGGTGTGCAGATCCTGCTGGTTCCACCAGTCCAGCAATGCGACGGGGTCGCCCGCGGCATCGGCTGGCGCCAGCGCCAGTACGGCGCCCATGCACAATGGCGGCCAGACTTCCCAGGTACAGGCGTCGAAGGCGATGCCGGCGGTACTCGAAGCGCGTTCGCCGGGGGCCAGCGGAAAGGTGTCGCAGTGCCAGCCGATCAGGTTGACCAGGTTGCGGTGTTCGACCATCACGCCTTTCGGCTGCCCGGTGGAGCCGGACGTATAGATGACGTAGGCCAGGTGCGATGAAGCCAGGCCGTTCATGGCGCGCGACAGGTCGCCGCAGGGCTGCTGCTGCCACGGCGGCAGCGGCGAGTCGAGTGCGAGCACGGTCATTCCGGCAGCCGGCTCGATGCCATCCAACAGACGCGACTGGGTCAGCAACACCGCTGCGCCGCTGTCGGCCAGCATCCAGGCGACGCGCGCTGGCGGATAAGCCGGGTCGAGCGGCACATAGGCGCCGCCGGCCTTGAGCACGGCGAGCATGGCGATGATCATGTCCGCACCGCGCTCCAGGTAGAGGGCAACGGTCGCATCGGGCGCCACTCCCCGGGCGCGCAGGTGATGCGCAAGCTGGTTGGCGCGCGCGTTGAGGGCGCCGTAGCTCAAGGCGCCGGCGCCGGACTCGATCGCGATGGCATCGGGCGCGCTCTGCGCCTGCCGTTCGACCAGCTGGTGGACGCAGACGTCTTGCGGGTAGTGGCGCGCGGTGGCGTTAAAGTCGGCGAGCACGCGGCGGCTTTCCGCAGCGCCCAGCAGCGGCAATGCGGATAATGCCGACGGGGCGCCGGCTGCCACTGCCTCGATCACGACGGCAAGCGCACGTTGCAGCGCCGCGACATACGAGTAGGCCAGTATCTGCCTGTTCCAGTGAAAATCGAGTCGCGTGTGGTCTGCGCCGCCCTGGACGAGCACTGCCAGCGCAGCATGTCCCAGGCCGTGGCCGAAGAACGCCAGGCCGTCTTCGGCAGCGTCGGACGCCGCGTCGTCCACGCACAGGACCACGTCGACCAGGCGCTGCGCCGCATCTGCGCGCCAGGCAAGACGCGACAGCGGGTAGCGTTCATGCGCCACACATAGCCCCACTTCGTCGGCTACGCGGCGCATATTGTGGGCGAAGGTGTCGTCATCGCGCAAGCGGATGGTTACCGGAACGACCGTCGAGAAGCGGCCAAGCGCGCGCTGGTGCTGCCGTTCGAGGCCAATGACGATCGCGCCGTCGGCCTCCTGCATGCGGTCGAACCAGGTGGCGAGCGCCGTCAATAGCACATCGGTCAGCGTGCAGGCATGCTGGTTTGCGGTTGCTTCAAGGCGCGCACGCAGCGCCGGCACGATGTGCCACGACACTGTATTTGCCGCGCTGTTGTCGGGCGCACGGGCGTGTGGCGCGAACAGCGGGGCCGGCGGTACGGGAAAACGCTCTTGCCAGAATGCCCGGTCGCGCGCGCAGGCGGCCGAGGCCAGATAGGCGTCGTCCGCGCGCAACTGGTCGAGCAAGGGGTGCGGGGCCGGGGCGAGGACCTGTCCGGCATCGACAATGGCGCGATGGAGCAGCCGGAGGGCTGCGCTGTCGCAGACAAGAGGATGGCAGCGACATACCCACGTGCCGTCCTGCGGGCCGGAGCGGACCAGCAGCAATTGCCAAAGCAGGCTGCCGTCGATGGCGAAAGGCGCATTCCTCGCCTCTTCTATATAGTGCGCCGCGCGTTGCGCGCTGTCGGCGTGGCCCGACAGATCGACAATGCGCAGTGGCGCTTCGGCCGCCGCCAGGATATGCGGAACGGGAATGTCGTCGACCACGCCGCCCGCCTGGACCAGCACCATGCGCAAGGCATCGTGCGCGTCGACCAGGCGCTGGAGAACGGCGCGCATGTCCGACGGATCGCATGGCCGCGTTACCGGACAAACCCATCCGCCGCTGCAGGAACCGCGATCGGCCAGATGTGCCAGGCTGGACCAGACTGCTTCCTGTGCGATCGAAAACCGTGCGGCCAACATGGCTGCGGGATAATGGGTATGCTTGTCTCCACTCGTCCGTTCCATTCCACTCCTCCGAAGTTGATGCTCGGCAGCAAACTGTCTGCCTTTACAATGTCGTTATTAACTTGGGCAAGACTGAGCACGGGCACCATGCATATCGGATAAGTGGTCGGCGATAATCATGGCAGGCGTGCGCAACGATTATCGAGAGAACATTCCGCCGTGACCTCGGCGTTTATAACCGATGCCATTTCCCGTAATCGCATTATGTTTATTTTTATTAACTAAAATTCCGGCTTTATGATCGCCGCCACGGCTCCGGTGGCTTGCTGGCGTGTCTTTTCCCACCCGCGCGCGGTGTGGCCCCCTGCATGCGCAAGGTGATTGTCAGATTAAAAAATGTTCTGGCTAGGTGGGCCCGGCAAGGGAATCGCAGCGGCTACACGCGTGACTGGCCAGAGAAAGAGGCAGATCGGGAAGACGGGAATCCCTGGATGTTCGATATTTTAGAAGGCACGACATAAACTCATATCCTATGCAGGTGCATTGAAAAGCGTAAATATTCGTATTTCCCGGCGGCATAGCTATCAGCTCGCACAGCCAGAACAGTAAAGGAATTATCACGGTTTGTCATTTTCTTTTTTTAATATTCGAATTGCATAAAAATTAATTCAATGAAATGAATATGGCGATAAAAAAGAAATATTTGCCATATATAAAGTGACATTATCTTTTTACTGAGCAGCATCGATTAAGTGCAGGAAATTTTTCTTGTGTCCAGGGAGATGGGGAATATGGCAGCCGGTCTAAATTGGCTGTGGCCAAGCGCAAGCCAGCGTCGCGCGGGAGCGGTACACGTATGCCGGCTATTCGCCAGCGGGACTTGCTGCGCGATGAAGGGCATGTGGCTGTGCGGATGGCGCCAGCCGCATTCGACGATCCGGTCGACCCGGCGGACCCGGGCGCCGGAGGGCACCCGGCTGCTTCACCTAGACGAGTTGCTGCAAGTTGCAGGCAGCCGTCCGTCAATCAAGTGCCACGTGGCACGCGCCAAGCCGATGGAGCGTAATATCGTAGCTGCCGGGCGTTACCTGCGCGTCATGCGGCGCTTATTTCGGCTGGCGATTCAAGGTGTCCTCCCCGGAGGCGGGCGCGACATCAGGAAGTTTCCTTATGTCTCGCATCCAGGTACGCCCGCCATCGGCGCTCGAAAATATGCGAACGTCCCGATCGATATAAAGCAGTACGGATTTTTTCACGACCATCCTGGTACTTTTCAACGGAGTTTCCGCTAGCAAATCTGTCCAGGTCCGCCCCCCGTCCTTCGAATGCCTGATACGTGAGCTGGTGACAAATGCCCCGCCGACATGACAGAGCGACCATGCTTCATTCTTGTTAAGCATCGCGAAGTCGTGCACGATGGACACAAAGCCGCCACAGGCATTATCCAGTTTGCTCCAGCTTGCTCCCTCATCGTGAGAAAGATGGGGCTTCTGAAAAAAGCCGGTGGAATATACTGACTCACCGTTGCTGCCAATCTCTTGAACCTCCTGCGGCACACGGGACACTGTCCATGTCCGTGTCGCCAAATCGAGGGAATGTATTTCCTTGCCCGGAAGGATCAAAAGATACTTTCCATTGTGAATCGCGGCTCGGCTTGGCATGTTTACATGCGGTAAAATGCCCATCCCCTGCAGATTTGCAAGTTCACCCCATCGGCTACCGGGACCGTTCATTCGACTGTGCAAAGAGATTTTACCCTCAGCAATACTCATCACGAACAGTTCCCCATTGACTTCGGTCACATGCGCGACCAGGCCGTTCTCAATCGGGATGTCCAAATCCACCCAAGTAAGACCGCCATCTGTCGACTGCTTTAGCATGCCCTCTTCCCCGCCCACCGTGATGTGCATGCCGTTTCTCGCATACAGGGCAGTGATCTCGCGAGGGTCATTCAAATCGATATTCCTCCACTCGCCCGACCTGCTACGCAACAGTAATTGCCCCAGATTGCTACCGACGAGTAGCTCACCGTCCGGCAATTCCTGGGCTGCATTCAAAGAGTGAGTGCTCGTTTTAGACAGCATGACCCGGAGCGCCGGATCCTTCGCATCTTCCCAGGCGATGCGTTTTTCGGTCTCGGCCATCTTGTTGGCCATGCCGCCAAGCAGCGCACCGACTATGCCGTACTGCAACGACATCGGAATTGCCTGACCGGAAGCACCCGCGCCTGGCGTAGCTACCTTGCGCCATCCGATCACCGCCGTGTCGCTGAGGTCTTTCGCCAGCGCTGGAAATTCCTTTGACAGGGTACGGGCGAGATCGACCTGTTTATCATAAAGAACAAAAGTCGCCTTTCCTTCGCCGATCGGCTGGTAGATCAGCGTTCCCAGGTTGGTCAATGCCCCAGGCCGTACCGCGAAGTCGAACCCCGGCCCT